>JAJXTZ010000108.1 GCA_021783355.1 bacterium
GCCGCGCATGGGCGCCGGTCGCGGCGGCGGGGGCGGCCTCGGCGGCGCTGGCCGGGGCCGCCGTGCTGGCCTTCCGGCGCGGGGTCTGGCTGGACCTGGCGGCGCCGCAGGGCGCGCTGTGGCTGGGCTTCGCGGCGGCCTCGGCGTGGAGCTACGCCGTCGAGGGGCGGCAGAAGCGCTACCTGCAGGCCGCCTTCGCGCACTATCTGTCCCCGGAGATCGTGCGCCGCATCGCCGAGAGCCCCGAGGCGCTGACGCTGGGCGGCGAGCGCCGCGAGGCGACCTTCTACTTCTCCGACATCGAGGGCTTCACGACGCTCTCGGAGACGCTGGAGCCGGACAAGCTGGCGCGCCTGATGAACCGCTACCTGGGCGCGATGACGGAGACCATCCTGGCCTCCGGCGGCACGCTCGACAAGTACATCGGCGACGCGGTGATGGCCTTCTGGGGGGCGCCCCTGCCGCGCGCGGATCACGCGCTGACGGCCTGCCGCGCGGCGCTCGAGAACCAGCGCAGGCTCGCGGCCCTGCGCGAGGAGTTCGCGCGCGAGGGCCTGCCCCCGGTGCGCAACCGCATCGGCCTCAACTCCGGGCCGGCCTCCATCGGCAACATGGGCTCGCCGCTGCGCTTCAGCTACACGGCGCTCGGGGACGCGGTGAACCTGGCCTCGCGCCTGGAGGGCGCCAACAAGGCCTACGGGAGCTACCTGCTGATCTCCGAGTCCACGCGCGCGGCGGCGGGGGACGCGGTGGAGGTCCGGGAGCTTGACTTCGTGAAGGTGAAAGGAAAGAATCTCCCCATCAAGGTCTACGAGCTGCTGGGCCTCGCGGGGGAGACCGACGCGTCCCTCCTGCGCAAGGCGCGGCGTTTCGAGGCGGGCCTGGCGCTGTACCGGTCGCGGCGCTTCGACGAGGCGGAAAGCCTGTTCCGCGCCGTCGAGGCCGAGTTCGGGACGGACCACGCCTGCGAGGTCTACGCGCGGCGCTGCCGGGACGCCCAGACGGCTCCGCCGCCGCCGGACTGGGACGGCTCGCAGGCCTTGACCGAGAAATGAGCAAGAGAACCCGCGCCGCCGTCCTCCTCGCCCTGGCCGCCCTGCTGCCGGCTGCGGCCGCCGTCGCCGCGACGATCACGGTCCTGGTCCACGAGACCAAGATCCGGCGCCGGCCCCAGTTTTACGCCCCCGCCGTCGCGACGGCGCGCCTGGGGCAGACTTTCTCCGCGCAGGGTCCGCGCGACGGCTGGTACCGGACCGCCGCGGGCTACATCCACGCCAGCGCGGTCACGGCCAAGAAGGTGCGCCTGAGCGCCGGCGGAGCGGTCGCCGGGGACGCCTCGGCCGACGAGATCACGCTGGCGGGCAAAGGCTTCAACGAGCAGGTCGAGTCCTCCTACGCCGGCAAGCATCCGGGCGCGAACTTCGCCGCCGTGGACGCGATGGAGCGCCGCACGGTGAGCGACGGCGCCCTGCGCCGCTTCCTGGAGACGGGCGGCCTGCTGCCGGACGGAGGTGGGAAGTGAGGCTCGCGGCGCTGCTGCTGGCGGCGGGGCTGGCGGCCGGCTGCGCGGGAATGGACGCGGCGATGCGCACGGCCACCAGCTACGCCAGCTCCAAGGGCCTGATCAGCGAGAGCCAGGCCGAGAGCTTGAACAAGAGCGAGACCGCCCTGCGCCGCGGCTCGCAGGAGATCTCGGAGAGCGAGGAGTACTACATCGGGCGCGCGGTCTCGGCGCAGATCCTGGCGCGCTACAAGCCCCTCGACGACGCGCGCCTCAACGCCTACCTGCAGGCGGTCCTGCAGACGGTGGCCGGGGCGTCCGACCGTCCGGACACCTACCGCGGCTACCACGTCCAGGTCCTGGACACGGACGAGGTCAACGCGATGTCGGCGCCGGGCGGCTTCGTCTTCGTGACCAAGGGTCTGCTCAAGCGCGTGCGCAGCGAGGACGAGCTGGCCTGCGTGCTGGCGCACGAGGTCGCGCACGTGTCCAAGAAGCACGGCCTCAAGACGATCAAGGCCTCGCGCCTGACGCAGGCCTTCGCCATCCTGGGCACCGAGGCGGCGAAGTCCTACACGCCCGACCAGGTCGCGCGCCTGACGGCGTCCTTCGCGGGCGCGATCGACGACGTGGTCAACGACCTGGTCACCAAGGGCTACAGCCGGGACAAGGAGTACGAGGCCGACCGCTTCGCCGCCGAGTACGCGCGCGCCGCCGGCTACGATCCGGACGGGCTGAAGAGCTTCCTGTCGCGCCTGGAGTCGGAGCCGGGCGCCGGCGGGCTGTTCAAGACCCACCCGAGCCCGGCCTCGCGCCTGGCGCGCCTGGGAGACCTCTCCGCGCCGCCCGGCTACCGCCGTTCCTCCGTCCGCGACCGCCGCTTCGCGGCGGCGATGCGCTTCTAGGACGACCAGTAGTCGCGCAGGGTGCGCTCCAGGCGCTCCTCCTTGGCCGTCGGCGCGTGCCGCGCCAGGAGGTCCAGCACCCCTCGCAGGCGCCGCTCCGGGTCGACGGTCATGTTGAAGACCAGCCCGTAGTGGCGGCCGTGCGGCCCCGCGGGCCCGGCGCGCGCCACGCGGCAGGCGATCTCCAGCGGGCCGTCGGGCGTCTCCAGGACCAGGCGGTACGCCGTGCCGCGCTGGAGCTCGCGTCCCACCAGGACGTAGGCTCCGACCAGGCTGATGTTCAGCAGGCGCGCCTCCGCGATCCGGCGCCCGGACGCGGCGCCCGACAGGATCCCGACGGGGCGGTCGCATTTGACCCGCGCGTGCGTGCGCCGGAACGGTTCGCCCATGAGGGTAGGGTAGTCCCGCCCGGTTACGGGCGTGTTTCGCGCCGGAGCGTCACGAGCGCGGCCTTGTCCTCCGCGTCGCGCTAAGGATCCCTGCGGCGCAAGCTCTCGAAGGTCCTGTGGAGCATCTGGCTGACGCGGGAATCCCGCAGCGTCGATTCCAGCGCGAAGTTCTGCCGGAGCTTGAGCGCGTAGACGGCGAGCGGGGTCAAGACGCCCGCGACGAGCATGGCGAGCTTGGCGTACAGCGGCCAGGCCCCGGCTCCGAGCGCCCCCAGGGCGATCATCGTCAGCAGTCCCGCGGCGGTCCATCCCCCGGTGAGCATCGCGGTGCGGCGGGTCCAGCTGAGGGTCGCGTTCTCCATCTGCAGGAAGTCGCTCCAGCGCGGGAGGTAATCCGCGTCGCCCGCGCGGACGCTGCCGTGGAGCATCGCGGCGAGGATGCGCAGGCGGGTCGGCCCGAGCGGCGGCAGGGAGCTCAGGGCATTGTCGTAGAGCGACTCGAGGGCCTGGATCTCGGAAGGGGGAAGGAGGCGGCCGTAGGTCTGCCGCGCGTGGAAGGCGGCGATGAGCTTGAGAAAGCGGTCGTAGCCGCCCAGGGACGGCGGAGACTGGTGGAAGTAGGCGACGCCCTGCAGCCGCTGGTCGGCGTCGAAGGCCCAGGACGTCTTGTCCCCGACGTCGCGGCGCCAGAGCGTGCCCAGCAGGAGCTTGGCCTCCGGCTTGATCCAAGGGCCCGCGGGCGCTTCGCGCAGCGCGTCGGTCCGGCGCTTGAAGAACTCCGGGAGGGTCTCCCGGATCGGGAACGGGGACTCGTCCGCGGCGACCCAGCCGTGCTCGGTCTTGACGAGAAGGTTCGAGGGGGTGAAGGCTCCCGCCAGGATCTTGCCGGGGAGCTCCGCGTTGAACGCGCGGAGCTCGGCGCGCCATTTCCTCTGGAGCGCCGCCATGCGGCGCCGCGACAAGGCCAGCTCTTCCCGGTGCCGGGCGTCGAGATAGAGGGAGTTGCGGGAGAGCTCCTGGAGCCGCGCCGCCTGCCGCTTCGCGTCGTCGGGATGGACGAGCGCGAGCCGCGTCTCGGCGGCCGCCTGGTCGACGGCGCTCGCCGCCTGGGCCTGCGCGCCGGCGGCCGCGGCTTTCAGAACGGAGAGCCTCTCTGCGATCGGCATGGCGGCGAAAGCGGCCGGCGTCGCGTTCGGCGGAAGGTGCGCCGCGAGGAGTTCCAGCATCTGCGGGCGGGCCGAGAACGGATACCGCGCGTCCGGGCCGACGGCGGAGAGCGCCGTCAGCGACGTCATGCCCAAGGCCTCCACGCCCTCGGCCCCGGCGGAGGCGAAGGCCCCGGCGACGGGCGCGGCCCAGGCTCGGGCGCTCTCGCCCGCAGGCGTGACGAATTGAGCGCGGGCGGGCGCGGCGAGGACGATGCCGAGGAGAAGAGGAAGCAATTTCATGCGCACAGTTTAACACGCCGGCGCATTCGACGCCTGAGGCGAAGGGCCCGGCCCCGCGCCGCCTTTGGCTCTCCCCCTCCGGGGCCTAAGGACCCGGCGGTCCTGAAGCAGCCCGGCGGTCAGCTCGACGACGAGGTGTAGAGGGCGACGGAGCCGCGCCAGAAGCGCAGGGAGAGCGCCACGGCGGCGGCGGCCAGCGCGACCGAGTACGCGGCCCAGGCCGGCGACAGGATCCCGAGCAGGGCCTTGGCGGGGAAGGTGGTCATCACGGCGATGGGGAGGGCGAAGGTCAGCGCCCAGCGCACCGGGCGGGCGTAGACGTCCACGGGGAATTTCCCCATGAACATCACGTCGCGGTAGATCCAGATGGCGTTCTCCATCTCCTGGGTGCGCACGGCCAGGGCCGCGACGAGGACGTGGACGGCGAAGACGAGGACCACGGCGTTGACGGTCAGCGCGCCGTAGGCCAGGTAGCGTCCTAGGCCCAGCGGGGGCAGGCGCGCGAAGACCATGCCGACCATGACGAGCACCGGCACGATCGTCACCAGGTCCAGGAAGTCCACGGTCGAGCAGACCATGCGGAACAGCGGCGAGCAGGGCTGGATCAGGTAGAAGTCGAAGTCGCCCTCGGTCACGGTCCGGCGCGCGCCGTACACGCCGCGGAACAGGATCTGCGCGGCCATGTCCACCAGGTTGAAGGTCAGGAAGAAGAGCGCCGTCTCCGCCAGCGAGTAGCCGGCCACGGTCTGCACGTGGTTGAAGATGGCGATCACGAAGGCGAAGAAGAAGACCAGGCGGATCATCTTGCCCAGCAGGAAGCCCAGCGAGCCCAGGCGGTAGGTGAGCTGCGCCTGGACCGCCATCGAGGCGGTGCGCAGCCAGATGCGCCCGTACTTGCGCGCCCGCGCCCTCATCCGCCCTCCGCGGCGTAGGAGCGCACGCCGCGCCGCCACAGCGCGACCGCCGCCAGGGCGAACGCCGCCAGCCAGGCCGCCTCGACGGCGATCAGGCGCGCGGCCTCGGCGTGGGAGACCTTCTCCAGCAGGACGCGCACCGGGACGTAGACCATGTACGGGAACGGGGTGGCCGACAGCAGGCGGCGCACGGCGGCGGGCAGGACGTCCAGCGGGAAGAAGGCCCCGGCCGCGAACTGCAGGAACAGGTCGAAGCAGAAGAGGGGCCCGCCCGACTCCGAGGTCCAGAAGGCCAGCGAGCTCACCATGAACTCCATGAAGAAGAACAGCAGCGAGGCCAGCGCCGCGGAGAGCGCGAAGAGCAGCCAGGCCGCCGGGTCGCGCGGGAGGAAGACGCCGCCGCGCACGAACCACGCGAGCACGGCCACCTCGACGAACGAGGAGACGACGTGGACGGTCTTCTGCGCCAGGTCCAGGGCCAGCGAGTAGCCGTGGTAGGAGAGCGGGCGCACCAGGTACGACGAGATGCGCCCCGACGAGATCTCCGAGACGGTCTGCCAGCCGCGCCCGGTGAAGACGAAGGCGCGCAGGACGTTGATCAGCAGGACGTAGCTCATCATCTCGGCGCGCGTGTAGCCCAGGAAGGACGGCTTGTCCCCCAGCAGCGCGCTCCAGAACGAGTACAGGCTCAGCACCACCGCGAAGCCGCCGACGCGGTCCATGAGCAGCGTCGAGCGCCGCTGGAGGGTCTCCTGGAGCGCGATCGAGTAGGCGACCAGGTACTTCTTCACGCGGGCGGGCGGGAGAACAGGCCGCGGACCACGTCGTCGATGTCCACCTCCTCCACGTCCAGGTCGGCGACGGGGTAGGAGCGCAGCAGCGCGGCGGCGGCCAGGGCCACGCGCCCGCGCGGGACCTGCAGGACGGCGCTCTCGCCGTCGCAGGCGGTCACGGTCCCCAGCTCCGCCAGGTCCGCCGGGTCCACGCGCGCGGTGAAGCGGGCGCGCACGATCTTGTGGTCGGCGTAGCGCGCGACCAGGCGGTCGAGCGGCCCGTCGTAGAGCAGGCGCCCGCGCTCGATGACGATCACGCGGCGGCAGAGCTCGGTCACGTCGGTCATGTTGTGGCTGGTCAGCATCACGGTGGCGCCGTGGCGGCGGTTGTAGGCTTTCACGAACTCGCGCACCTTCTTCTGCATGACCACGTCCAGGCCGATGGTGGGCTCGTCGAGGAGCAGCAGGCGCGGGCGGTGCAGGAGCGCGGCGGCCAGCTCCGCGCGCATGCGCTGGCCCAGCGAGAGCTTCTTGACCGGCACGGTCAGGTGCTCGCCCAGGTCCAGCAGGTCGGTCAGCTCCTCCAGCTGGTCCTTGAAGACGGCGTCGGGCAGGCCGTAGATGGCCTGGTTCAGGCGGAAGGTCTCGTAGGCCGGGATCTCCCACCACAGCTGGGAGCGCTGTCCCATCACCAGCGAGATCATCTTCTGGAACGCGGCCTCGCGCCGCCACGGCACCCGGCCCAGCACCGTCGCGGTCCCGGCCGTGGGGGTGAGCAGGCCCGACAGCATCTTCAGCGTCGTGGTCTTGCCCGCGCCGTTGGCCCCCAGGAAGCCCACCAGCTCGCCCTCGGCGATGTCGAAGGTCACCCCGTCCACGGCGCGGGTGTCCTTATACCGGCGGTCGAAGAGGGACTTGACCCCGCCCCAGAGGCCGGGCTCCTTGACCGGGGAGCGGTAGTCCTTCGTGAGGCCCCGGACCTCCAGCGCGGCGGGCACGGGTCAGCCGCCCCGGCCCATCTCGCCCAGGTAGCAGAGGGTCTTCAGGCCGTCCATGCGGTCCAGATAGACCAGGCCGTTCAGGTGGTCGGTCTCGTGCTGGACGACGCGGGCCGGGAAGCCCTCG
Source organism: bacterium (assembly GCA_021783355.1). Lineage (GTDB taxonomy): Bacteria > Elusimicrobiota > Elusimicrobia > UBA1565 > UBA9628 > GWA2-66-18. Next base: position 7,056 of record JAJXTZ010000108.1, read on the forward strand.
TAGACGCGCTTGAAGGCCTTGCCGTCCGGCCCCAAGCCGGTCAGCTCCACCTTCTTGCGGCGGCGGACCATGCCGCGCAGGTCCGGCACGGACAGGCAGCCTTCCCAGTCCTCCTCCCACTCGTCGCCGATCGGGCGGATCTCGGGGTTGAACACCACGGTGAGCTGGATGCCGTCCGGGTGGCGCTTGGTGCCCTTGGGCAGGCCCATGACGAAGACGGCCAGGTCCTCGCCGGCCTGGTTGCCGGCCAGGCCCACGCCGTCGTACTCGTCCATCGTGACCGCCATCTCGCGCACCAGGCGCTGGACGTCCGCGGAGCGGACCTCCTCGGGCTTCAGGCGGCGCACGGGGCGGCGCAGGTACGGATGTCCCAGCTGGGTCACTTTTCTCACGGCGATGCCGACGCTCATGGCCTGGATTTTGCCATATCGGGTCCCGCGGCGTCATCGGCTCGGGCGTTGCGCGGCCTCCCGCGGACCTGGTAAGCTGGGGCGTGCTCACCTTCCGCCCGGCCGCGCCCGCCGACGTCCCGGCCGTCGTCCGCTTGGTGGAATCCGCCTACCGCGGCGAGGGCTCCAAGCGCGGCTGGACCACCGAGGCGGACCTCCTCGGCGGCCAGCGCACCGACGCGGACGCCGTCGCGGAGATGATCGCCGCCCGCGGCTCGCGCGTGGAGCTCGGCTTCGACGCCGCCGGGACGCTCGCGGCCTGCGTCCGCCTGAAGGAGGAATCGGACGGGTCCCTGTACGTCGGCCTGCTGGCCGTGGACCCCGCGCGCCAGGCCGGCGGCCTGGGCAAGGAACTGCTTGCGCGCGCCGAGGCGGTCGCCCGGGAGCGCTCCCTGCGGCGCCTGCGCATGACCGTGATCTCCGCGCGCGCGGAACTGCTCGCCTTCTACGAGCGCCGCGGCTACGCGCGCACCGGCCGCACCGAGCCCTTCCCCGAGCACGACCCGCGCTTCGGCCTGCCCAAGGTCCGCGGGCTGGTCTTCGTCGAGCTGGCCAAGCCGCTGGCCTGACGCGGCCTTGACGCCCCCCGCCGTCCGTGCTACCCTGCCCGACGCATGAGCGACAGGATCCGCGCGACGGCGGCCAAGCGCGTCGTGGTCAAGGTGGGCTCCGGCGTGCTCGCGGGCGGCCGCGCGGGATTGGACGGTGCGGTCCTGCGCCGGCTGGCCGCCGAGGTCGCCGCCGCGCGCGCGGCCGGCCGCGAGGTGATCGTGGTCTCCTCCGGCGCGATCCTGGCGGGCCGCGAGCGCCTGCGCCTGCCGGAGCGCCCCGACACCGCCCTCAAGCAGGCCGCCGCCGCCGTGGGCCAGAGCAGGCTGATGCGCGCCTGGGAGGCGGCCTTCGCGCGGCGCGGGCTGGTGGCGGCGCAGATCCTGCTGACCGCCGACGACCTGCGCGAGCGCGGGCGCTACCTGAACGCGCGGGCGACCCTGCAGGCCCTGCTGCGCCTGGGCGCCGTGCCCGTGGTCAACGAGAACGACACCGTCGCCGTCGACGAGATCAAGTTCGGCGACAACGACGGGCTCTCCGCGCTGGTGGCGGGGCTCTGCGGCGCGCGCCTGCTGGTCCTGCTGACCGACCACGACGGGCTCTACAGCGACGACCCGCGCCGCCGCCCCGACGCGCGCCTGATCGCGCGCGTGGAGCCGGGCGAGCCCGCCCCGCGCGCGGGACGCGCCGGGCGCTGGGGCACCGGCGGCATGGAGTCCAAGGTCCGCGCCGCGCGCCAGGCGGCCTCGGCCGGGATCGCGGCGGTGGTGGCCAACGGGACGCGGCCCGGCGTGCTGGCCGCCGTCCTGGCCGGGCGCGAGGAGGGGACCCTCTTCCCGCCGGCGCCGCGGCCCGCGGGCCCGCGCCGCCAGTGGCTGGCCTTCGCCTCCCGCCCGAAGGGGAGGCTGACGGTGGACGCCGGCGCGCGAGAGGCCCTGTCCGAACGCGGGCGCAGCCTGCTGCCCTCCGGGGTGCGCGGGGTCTCCGGCGTCTTCGCGGCGGGCGACGTGGTGGGGCTCGAGGAGGGGGGCGTGGAGTTCGCGCGCGGCATCGTCAACTTCGGCGCGCGGGAGGTGGAGCGCATCAAGGGCTTGAAGACCTCGGAGCTGGAGGCGGCGCTGGGGCGCAAGGCCGCCGGCGAGGTGGTCCACCGCGACAACCTGGCGGTGTTCCGGCCGTGAAGAGCGAGGTCTTCGACGCCGAGGCCCTGGCCCGCGCGGCCAAGGACGCGTCGCGCGTCCTGGCCAAGGCCCCGACCGCGCGCAAGAACGCGGCCCTGCGCGCGATGGCCCGCGCGCTGCGCCGCCGCGCGGGACGCGTGCTGGCCGCGAACGCGAAAGAGGTCGCCGCCGCGC
>JAJXTZ010000109.1 GCA_021783355.1 bacterium
CCCTCGCGCGCGAGGCCGAGGGCGACGCGGCGTGAGCGGGCGGAGGCGGGCGTGGGCCGCCGCCGCGTCCGCCGCGACGCTCGCGTTCCCGTCCCCGGCGCGCGCGTGCTGGCCGTGGAGGCGCGGCTGGCGCAGCACGAGGCGTCCCGGGAGCAGGTCCTGCGGGTCGTGGCCGCCGACGTCGAGCGTCTGGGCGCGGACCTCGGTCCCGACGGGCTGGGGCTGGAACGGGTTCTTCTTCGACGCGGCCAACTCCGGGAGCCAGAATCTGTTCGTCGTCAACGGCTGGTGGCCGCACCGCCACTTCTACGACGGGGACACGAGCGTGTTCTGGCGCCGCGATCCGGCGACGGGGCGCTGGCGCGACCTCTCCGCGCGCAGCGGGCTGGATTTCGCGGGGAACTCGCGGGTCAGCGGCTACGACGATTTCGACGAGGACGGCCGCGTGGATGTCGCGGTCTCCGTCAACGGAGGGGAAGCCCTCCTCTTAAGGAACACGGTGCGCAACGGCAATCATTGGCTGGAGCTGTCCCTGCGGGGCGCGGGCGGAAACCGCTTCGCGCGTGGAGATCGTCTGGCCGTCCGGCCGGCGCCGGGTCCTCGCCGGGGTCCGGGCCGACCGGCTCCTGAGCGTGGACGAGTCCGCGCCCCAGATCCCGGGTTGATTATCGTCGGGGACTTTGATATCATGTTCGCCTACCTCAAGGAGTCCCATGTACGCGATCATCGAGACGGGCGGAAGGCAGCTTTGGGTCGTTCCGGGCGAGACCGTGAAGGTCGACGCCCTGGAGGCGGAGCAGGGCGCGAAGTTGACGTTCGACGCGCTCTGGGCCGTCGGCGACGCCAAGGAAGGCCAGGACCCGGCGACCAGCCGGGCGGCCAAGGTCACGGCGACTGTCGTCAAGCAGGGCCGCGGACCCAAGATCATCGTCTTCAAGAAGAAAACGAAGAAGGCTTACAAGAAGAAGAAGGGCCACCGTCAGTGGCTCACCGAAATCAAGATCGAGAACATCTCCCTCAACTAACATGGCCCATACCAAAGCACAGGGTTCCTCTTCCAACGGCCGCGACTCCCACGGCCAGCGCCTCGGCGTCAAGCGCTACGGCGGCGCGGTCGTCAAGGCCGGCATGGTCATCATGCGCCAGCGCGGCACCAAGATCCTTCCCGGCCTCAACGTGGGCCGCGGCAAGGACGACACGCTGTTCGCGCGCATCGACGGCGTCGTGACGTTCGAGTGGGCGAGGAAGGACAAGAAGATGGCGTCCGTCTATCCCGCCGCCGCCGCGAAGAAGTAGACCTCTCCGGACGTTCCCGCGCGCGCCGCGCGCGGCCACTGGCGACCGCGCGCATCCGCGCCGGTCGCCAGTCTCTTCCATGAACTTCATCGACAAAGTCCACGTTTTCATCGCCGCCGGCAACGGGGGGGACGGCTGTCTATCGTTCCTGCGCGAGAAGTTCATGGAGTTCGGCGGACCCAACGGCGGCGACGGCGGCCGCGGCGGGGACGTCTGGTTCGAGGCCGCGTCGCGCCTGACCACGCTGATGGACCTGCACTTCCATCCGCACCTGGAGGCGGGCCGCGGCGGTCACGGCAAGGGCTCCGAGAAGACCGGCGACGACGGGGCCGACGTGACCGTCAAGGTCCCGGTCGGGACCGTCGTCTACCGCGACGGGGCCTTGGTCGCCGACCTCCACGAGGACGGCCAGCGCTGGCGCGCGGCCGCCGGCGGGCGCGGCGGCCGCGGCAACGCCTCCTTCAAGAGCCGCCACAACACCGCCCCGCGCCTGGCCGAGAAGGGCGAGCCCGGCGAGAAGGCCGAGTACGACCTGGAGCTCAAGCTCCTGGCCGACGTGGGCCTGGTGGGCTTCCCGAACGCGGGCAAGTCCAGCTTCCTGGCCCGCGTCTCGCGCGCCAAGCCCAAGATCGCCGACTACCCGTTCACCACCCTGACCCCGAACCTGGGCGTCGCCTACCACAAGCACGTGAGCTTCGTGCTGGCCGACATCCCGGGTCTGATCGAGGGCGCGGCCGGCGGCAAGGGCCTGGGCGCGCAGTTCCTGCGCCACGTGGAGCGCACCCGCGTCCTCCTCCACTTGGTGGACCCGGCGGGCTACATGGGCGAGGACCCGGTCGCGGGGGTCAAGACGATCGAGGGCGAGCTCAAGACCTTCAGCCCGCGCCTGGCCGAGACGCCGCGCGTCCTGGTCGTCAACAAGACCGACCTGCCGGGCGCCGACGCGGTCGTCAAGGCGCTCAAGAAGAAATACCGCGGGCGCGTGCTGGCGGTCTCGGCCGCGACCGGCGCCGGCGTGGACGAGCTCCTGGACCGCGTGATCGAGGAGCTCGCCAAGCACGAAGGGCCGCGGCATTTCGACGACCGCGCGGAGGCCGAGACGGTGCACAAGGTCGAGCAGGGCTTCTCGGTGGAGAACCTGGGCGGAGGCGTGTTCGCCCTGCGCGGGCGCTTCGTGGAACGGGCCAGCGCGATGCTCGACGCCAGCCTTCCGGAGGCCGTGCAGCGCTACCAGCACACGCTCAAGCGCATCGGCGTGGACCGGGCGCTGAAGAAGGCCGGCATCCAAGAGGGCGACACCGTGCGCTGCGCGGAATTCGAGTTCGAGTGGACGGACACCGCGGCCAAGCGCCTGCCGCAGAGGCGCGACAAGCGCACGCGCATCGGCATCGGCAAGAAATGAGCGGAACGATCAAGGAGTACGAAGCCCGTCTCCTCGATCCGACCGACGTCGCCGGCGCCTACCGCTTCTGCCAGGACCTGGCGCGGCGGCACTACGAGAACTTCCCCGTCGCCTCGCGCCTGATCAAGAGGGCTCTGCGCCGCCACGTCGCCGCGCTGTACGCGTTCGCGCGCATCGCCGACGACTTCTCCGACGAGGCCGAGTACGAGGGCGTGCGCCGCGAGCGCCTGCTCGACTGGCGCCGCCAGCTCGCCGAGATCGGCTCCAAGCCCCCGTCCCATCCCGTCTTCCTGGCTCTCGGGGCGACCCTGCGCGACCTGGACCTGCCGAAGCAGCCGTTCGACGACCTCCTGTCCGCGTTCCTCCAGGACACCGAGAAGAGCCGCTACGCGACCTTCGCCGAGGTCCTGGACTACTGCCGGCGCTCGGCCAACCCGGTCGGGCGCATCGTGCTGATGATCCACGGCCTGCGCGACGAGGAGCGCTTCCGCTACTCGGACGCGATCTGCACGGCCCTGCAGCTGGCGAACTTCTGGCAGGACGTGTCCGTGGACCTCAAGAAAGACCGCGTCTACATCCCCGACGAGGACTTCCGCGCCCACGGCTACTCGGAGGCGGACCTGCGCATGGGGGTCTGCAACGAGCGCTTCCGCAACCTGATGAAGTTCGAGGTCTCCCGGGCGCGCTCGCTGTTCGACCAGGGACGGCCGCTGCTCAAGACCCTGCCGTGGCCGCTGTCGTTCGAGATCCGGCTGACTTGGCTGGGCGGCATGCAGGTGCTCAAGCTGATCCGCCGCCGGGACTTCGACACGATCCGCACCCGCCCCGTCCTGACCAAGAGCGACTGGATCCCGCTCGCGGCGCGGGCGCTCGTCGGGGCATGACCGCCGGCGCCGAGAGGTCGTCCAACTTCTTCCTGGGCTTCCTGCTCCTGCCGCGCGCCAAGCGCGAGGCCCTCTCCGCCGTCTATGCGTACTGCCGCCTCATCGACGACGTCGTCGACTCCGGCCTGCCGGAGGACGAGGCGCGCCGGCGGCTGGACTTCTGGCGCGCCGAGGTGGAGCGGCTGTATGAAGGGCGCCCGACGCACGAGGTCTCCCGCGCGCTGGCCGGTCCCGTCGCATCCTTCGGCATCCCCAAAGGCGAGCTTTTGGAGATGATCCGCGGCTGCGCGCGGGACCTGGAGGGGGCGCGCTACGAGACGATCGCCGACCTCGAGAGCTACATGCGCGGGGTCGCCTCGTCGGTGGGGATCATGTGCGTCCACATCTTCGGCTGGAAGCACACGCCGCGCGAGCGCATGCTGGGCTTCGCGATCTCCTTCGGCTACGCGTTCCAGCTGACCAACATCCTCCGCGACGTCGGCGCGGACCTGGAGCTCGGGCGCGTGTACCTGCCCCAGGCGGACCTGCGCGCCGCCGGCGTGAGCGAGGACGCGCTGAAGGCGCGGCGCCTGACCCCGGAGCTCGTCGGCGTGCTGGAGACGCAGTACCGGCGCGCGAAGGACTACTACGCCGGGGCCCGCGCGCTGGTGGACCCGCGCGACCGCCGGGCGCTGCTGCCCGCCGAGGTCATGGCGCACGTGTACGAGGGTCTCCTTGACGAGATTCGCGCACGCGGCTACCCGGTCCTCACGGGCAAGGTCCGCCTGCCGCGGCGGCGCAAGCTGGCGCTGGCACTGCGCGCCTGGCTGTCCTGTCATGGCCTCTGAGCGTCCCGAGGTCCTGATCCTGGGCGGCGGCTTCGCGGGCTTGGCCTGCGCCGCGGCCCTGGCCGAGGGCGGCCGCAGGGTCCTGGTCCTGGACAAGAAGCCACATCTGGGCGGGCGCGCGTACTCGTTCGACGACCCTGCCGTGGGGAGCGTGGACAACGGCCAGCACCTGTTCATGGGCTGCTATCGCGCCACGCGCCGTTTCCTGCGCCTGATCGGGACCGAGGACCGCCTGGAGATCCCGCCCGAGGTGGTCGTGGACTACGCGGAGCCCGGCGGGCGCCGCGACCGGCTGTCCTGCCCGTCCTGGCTGCCCGCGCCTCTGCACCTGGCGGCGGGGCTGCTGGGCCTGAAGGGCGTGCCGCTGAAAGACAAGCTCACCCTGCTGGCCTTCGACCAGGCCTTGAAGGCGATGAAGAAGGGCCCGGTGCCGGAGGCCGTGGAGCGGCTGACCGTGCGGGGGTGGCTGACGGGGCTGGGGCTCTCGCCCGCCTTCCAAGCCCGGTTCTTCGACCCGGCCGCGATCGGCATCCTCAACGAGAGCCCGGAGCTGGCCTCGGCCGCGGGTTTCGTCCAGGCCCTGCGGGAGATGTTCTTCACGGGCCGGGAATCGTCGCGCTTCGCGCTGGCGCGGGTCGGGCTTTCGCAGCTCTACACGGACGCGGCGCGCGGGTTCATCGAGGCGCGCGGGGGGCGGGTGATCTCCACGGCGAAGGCCGCGGGCCTGATCGTCGAAGGAGGGCGCGTGCGCGGGGCCGTCACCGACATGGGGTCGCGCTTCGAGGCGGAGCACACGGTCTCGACCCTGCCGCCGTGGGACTTGAAGAAGCTGGAGCTCCCGGCGGCCCTGCGCGGACCTTGGGGGGACCTCGCGCCGGCCCCGATCGTGGGAGCGACGCTGAGACTGGACCGGGCGGTGATGAGCGAGCGTTTCGTGGGCCTGTTGGGCACGAAGACGCACTGGGTCTTCAACAAGAACGCCTTGCACGGCCTGCCCGGCCCGGAGCAGACGCTGGCGGTGGTGATCTCCGGCGCCCACGAGGCGGTCCGTTGGTCCCCGGAGCGCGTTCTGGAGACGGCGACGCGCGACCTGACGGCCTGCCTGCCCGGGTTCGCGGCGGCGAAGGTGACGGGGGCGAAGGTCGTGAAGGAGCCCTTCGCGACCCTCTCGCCGGTCCCGGGGGCGGAGGCCAAGCGCCCCGAGCCGGGGTCGGGGATGGCCGGGTTCTCGTTCGCCGGCGATTGGACCCGCACAGGCTTGCCCGCCACGATCGAATCCGCCTGTGCCTCCGCCTTTACCGTCGCCGACAAAATTAACTAAGGTGCCAGGCACAAAATTAACTTGTTCCGCCGGAGGGGGTTCATCAGGGCGATTTCGTCGTCGGGATGCGGACGATTAACTAAGGCGCCTGCCCCCGAATTAACATTTGTTAAAGTAAGGGAGCCGCGATTCTTCAGGAGCGTGTATGATCAAATCCGACAAGTGGATCCGCGAGATGTCCAAGGCGCACGGGATGATCGATCCGTTCGTCGAGCATCTCGACGGCAAGGGCAAGATCTCGTACGGGTTGTCCTCTTACGGCTACGACATCCGCGTCGCCGACGAGTATAAGGTGTTCACCAACGTGCACGGCACGGTCGTCGATCCGAAGAAGTTCGACGAGAAGGCCTTCGTGGACATCAAGGCGCCGCAGTGCGTGGTGCCGCCGAACTCGTTCGCGCTGGCGCGCTCTCTGGAGAAATTCAAGATTCCGCGCGAGGTCCTGGCCATCTGCCTGGGCAAGTCCACCTACGCGCGCTGCGGCATCATCATCAACGTGACCCCGCTGGAGCCCGGCTGGGAGGGCTACCTGACGATCGAGATCTCCAACACGACGCCGCTCCCGGCCAAGATCTATTCCAACGAGGGCATCGCCCAACTGCTGTTCTTCGGCGGCGACCAGGTCTGCGAGACCTCGTACTCGGACCGCAAGGGCAAGTACATGGATCAGGTCGGCGTGGTCCTGCCCCGGATCCTCGCGCCCAAGTGAGCGCGGCGCTCCTGTTCCTGCTGGCCTGGTCCACGTGCGCCGCGCCCCTGGGCGGCCCTCCCGCGCCGGACTCGGCCCCGGCGGCGCCGTCGGCCGCCGCAGCGCGGCGCCGGGTGCTGCAGGAGATGTGGCGCCGCGGCATCCTCCCGCCGGATCAGACCTCGTGGAGCCCCGCCGACGACGAGCTCCTGGGCCACATCCGCGAGGCCCAGGCGCGGGCGCTGGATCTGCTGCTGCGAACCTTCGGCGGTTACGGCGCTTGGGCCGTGCGAGTCCACCGCCCCGGCCGCATCCCCGAGCTCCTGCTGACCCGCCGCGGCTACGACAAGTATCGCGAGGTTCTGACCCAGGACGCGATCGACTACTTCGTGACCAAGGGCGCCGAGGAGAAGTGGGTGTTCAAGCTGACGGACTGGGAGGGGAAGCGGCTCTTCGACGGCGCCGGCCTTTTGACGCCGGCCGGGGAGCGCGTCTACGCCCTGGCCCGCCGCAACGAGAAGGTCTTCTGGCGCGGCGGAGGCGGCGAGGTCTACGGCACCCGCCGCCCGCCGTCGTCGAACGCGGCCGCACCGCCGCCCCTCTCCCGGGAAGCCCGCCGGACGCGGCTCCGGGCCGCGGCCCCGCGGGCCCCGGTGTCTCAGCCCCCGGCCGAGGGCTCGACGGGAATGCCTTGAGTCTCCGTCGGCGAATGTGCTATCGTTAGCCACTATGTCTCAGAAGACCTATATCCACCCCCCCCGCCAGGCGGCCCTTGAGCGCCGCTGGCACCACATCGACGCGAAGGGCCAGGTCCTCGGCCGCCTCGCGACGAAGGCCGCGACGCTGCTGCGCGGCAAGCAGAAGCCGACCTACACCGATTTCGTCGATTGCGGCGATTTCGTCGTCGTCACGAACGCGAAGCAAGTCCGGCTGACCGGCGCGAAGCTGGATCAGAAGTTCTACTTCTCGCACTCCGGCTACGCCGGCGGCGCGAAGGTGATGCCGCTGCGCCGCCAGATGGAGCGCGACCCGCGCAAGGTCGTCATGCTCGCCGTCCGGCGCATGCTGCCGAAAAACCGCCTGGCGCGCAAGCAGTTGGTCCGCCTGAAGATTTACAACGCGGACAAGCATCCTCACTCCATCCTCAACCAGAAGGCCAAGTAAACCATGGGTAAGAACGAAGCGATTCGAGCGACCGGCCGGCGGAAGACCTCCGTCGCGCAGGTGCGCGTCCTCCCGAAGGGCGAGGGCAAGATCACCGTCAACAAGAAGCCGGTCGACGAGTACTTCGCGGGTCTGCCGCATCAGGCGCGCGACGTGAAGGCTCCGCTGGAGCTCGTCGACGGCAGCATGACCCGCGACTACATCGTGAAGGTGGTCGGCGGCGGCATCTCCGGTCAGGCCGGAGCCGCCCGCCACGCCATCGCGCGCGCGCTGGTCAAGGTCGACGACAAGAACAAGAAGACTTTGAAGGCCGCCGGGTTCCTGACGCGCGACCCGCGCATGGTCGAGCGCAAGAAGGCCGGCCAGCCGAAGGCCCGCAAGCGCTTCCAGTACTCGAAGCGCTGATCCCCGGCGTTGATGAGGGGACATCGCGCGTCGGCGCAGCCGCCGGCGCACGAGACGATCAAGATCAGGGGACTGGCCCGTCTCGCCGCGGCGATCTTCGCCGGGTGGGGCGGGCTGGTCGCTTTCAAGGGGCTCTGGGATCTGTTCGTCGGCGAGCCGGAGGCCAACCTGTACGCCCCGGCGAAATGGGCCTTCGTGACCGAGCCGCAATGGCTGCGCTACTCTGGGTTCGAGCTGGTCTACGGCCTGGCCGCGCTGGGTCTGGCGTGGTACTGCCTGCGCTGGTCGCGGCGCCTGCCGGAGACGGTCCGGCGTCCGCGGCGCGAGCCCGAGTTCACTCTCTTCGAGTAGCGCGCCCATGAAGGTCGGCTGCGCGGGCTTTCCCGTCGGGCGAGACCGGTATTGGCGCGCGCTCTCCTTCGTGGAGGCGCGCACCGGCGAGCATATGCCGCGCCCGGCCACCTTGGCCGAGTGGCGCTCCGGCGCCCCCGCGGAGGCGGAGTTCTCGGTGCAGGCCTTGCGCCTGATCACGCACGGCTCGGAGGACCGGGGCTTCCCTCCGGCCGGGCGGCGCCTGACCCCGGCGCGGCGCGGGCATTGCGGGGGCTTCCGGGAGAGTCTGGAGGTCCATGAGGCCTGGTTGGCCACAAAGGAAGCCGCCGCGATCTTGGGGGCCCGGATTGTGGTCTTCGAGACGCCCGCCTCCTTCCAGCCCGGCCCCGACCGCCTGCGGGATATGTACCGTTTCTTCAAGGCGGCCGCCCGGGGCAAGCTGACCTGCGTCTGGCACTCCCGCGGCGGGGGCTGGGAGCGCTCCCTGGCGGACCGCGTCTGCGCCGACCTGGGCCTGGTCCGGGCGGTGGACCCCTTGCGCGAGGCTCCTCCCGTCCGAGGAATCTTCCGGTATCTGCGCCCCCAGGGGCCGCGCGCCGGCGGGCTATCTGTGGACGAATTGGCCACAATCCGGGACGCCGCCGCCGGCTCGCCGGCCTACGCCGTCCTCTCCCACCGCGACGCGTTCCGCGACGCCGAGCGGCTGGTCCCGGGGGGCGTCCGGCTCCCGCATCCGCGCGGCTCGCGCTGACGAGCGCCTAAAAATTTCGTAGACTCGCGCTGATGACCCGCGCCACCCCCGACCCTCTGCGCGCCCAGGCCCTGACCGCCGCGGACGCGGCCGCGGCGGCCGCGCGCTGGTTCCGGAGCCCGGACCCGGCGGCCCTGCGCGCGGCCCGGAC
>JAJXTZ010000005.1 GCA_021783355.1 bacterium
CCGCCGCCCGCACCGCCGCCGCCGCCGAACCCGCCCAGGGAGGACGGAGCCTTCGGCGCGCCTCCGCCCTTGCCGGACGAAGAGTCGTCGCCGCCGCCGCCGCCGCCCCGGCCTCCATGGGCGGGAGGCGTCCGGCGCGTCGCCGCCGTCCCCGAGGCGGGCGCGGTCGGGCCGCCGCCGAGGTTCGTCTTCGACGAAGGCGGCGTGTCGCCGTCCTGGGGAGGAGTCTCGCCGCTGTCGCCCGTCGCGTCGCGGCGGCCGCCGCTGGGGAGCGTGGCCGGCGGAGGCGCCACGGTGAGAAGGTCGGGAGGAGTGACCCCGGGAGGCATCGGACGCGCGGGCTGACTCAGGGCCACGAAGCGCTTCAGGGCGGGGGCCTTGTCGACCAGCCACTCGTTGAATTTGCGCAAGGCGCTCTTCGGCTCCTCGGGCTTGGCCGCGGCGTCCTCGGGCTTGGCCGCGGCGTCCTCGGGCTTGGCCGCGGCGTCCTCGGGCTTGGCCGCGGCGTCCTCGGGCCGCGCAGGCCCATCCTCTCCGCGCAGGTTCATGCGCGGGCCCGGAGCTTCGCCCTCGGGAGCCCCCAGGGCTTTGGCGGCCCGGGGTTCGGCGGCCTGGACGGCGGGCGCCTCGGCGGCCTTGGCGACCGGCGCGTCCGGCGCGGGGAGAGCCGCGGGCGCGGGGGCGTCGCCTCCGGGGCCGTCGTTGGCGGACGCCCGGGTCCCGACGGGAGCGTCCGCGGACGGGAGGGAGGGATCGGGGGATTTGAAGGCGTCCATCATGCCGCGCCGCGCCGCGATGAGGTCGCGGTATTCGGCATTGGCGCCCTCGTCGCCGGCGGCCAGCCGCGGCTGGAGCTCCACCGCCTTCGCCATGAAGCCCTTGTTGATCTCCTTGGGGGCCGCGTCCGGCGCGACCTCCAGGACCTCGTGCGGGGCCGGCATGCGCACCGGCAGCTCAGGAGGCTCGGAGGCGAAGCTCGGCTCGTAGCGGACCGGCAGTTGCGGACGCGGGACCGGGAGCTGGACCTTTTCCGGCACGACCGGCTCGGCCGGCGCCGCCGGCGGAGCCGGGGGCGGGACCTCCTCCACCTTCGGGATCGGGGCGGCGTCGGGGCCCTTGGAGAAATGGTGCGCGGCCAGCACGCCCATGAAGGCGGCGTCCGCCGTGATCTTGCCGAGGTCCGACCAGCGCGCGCCCTCGTCGTTCCAGTCGGTCACCAGATGACTGACGTCATTGTACACCATGCCGCCCATGGCGGCCGTCATCGTCACGTCGAAGGTCTGCGCCGCCACGCGTCCCACCTTGGCGATCGTGGGCGCCAGGCGGGGCACCACCGCCTCGGCGCCGACCGAGAGGCCCTCGCCCAGCATCGAAAGGCCGCCGCCGGCCACGACGACCACCGCGGCGGTCTCCACCAGGCGGCCGCTCATCGAGGCCAGGAAACCGCCGACCTTGTTGCCGTGCGCGGCCATGTAGTCGCCGGCCTCGAACTTGCTGGCGGCCATCAGCATCTCGCTGTCCAGAGGGGGGGTTTCGCCGGCCATGCGGTACGCGATCGGAGCGCGCGTCCGGCTCATGCCGTTTTCGGCCATGGTCTTGAGGCGGTTCTTGACCGCCGTCTCGCGCAGCATCCCGGTCTGGTCATTGGTCAAGCCGCCCAGAAGCGACTTGTCGGCGTCGCTCATCAGCAGGCGGTTGGCCGGGTTGTTGTACCACTGGGTCTTGGCCTCCAGCCGCATCGCGTCGGAGCCGGCGACGGTGCCCACGGCCTCGTCCCAGCCCGCGCGGGCATACATCCCGACCGAACTGAAGGCCCCGCCCACCGCCTGGACCGCGCCGACGTCGCCGAGGTGGGACAGCGCCGAACCCTTGGTGATCTCATACCGGAAGGCCTTCGACTCCCAGCACTGGCCCTTGGCGCAGTCCTCGGCGGTCTTCCACGCCCCATTGGCCTGCGTCCAGCGCTGGGCGCGGACGTGCATGACGGTCTTGGACTCCGCCCAAGGCTTGTACCAGGGCTGCTCGACCGCCTGGGCGGACTCGCCCCAGTGCAGCTTGGAGCCGTCGAAAAGGTACTCCCACTGGATCTTCTGGTCGAAATTGCTCGCGTGCCCGTCGGCTCCGATCAGGGCCTGGCCGATCACGCCGAAGGAGAACCGCCCCTGCTTGCGGTCGCGGTACACCGGGGCGTCCTTGAAGACGCCGCTGGTCACCCGCTTGGTCCCGTCCCGGAACGCGTAGATCAAGGTGAACTCGCGGTGGTCGTTGATGGAGAGCCGCACGGGCGGGCCCAGGCGCGGGTCCTGCAGGGCGTCGTTGACCGGGATCGCGTTGTCGTACAGGAAATTGGCCAGCTCCGCGGTCCGCTCCGGGTCCGCCGTCCCGTACAGGGCCTTCACCGCCTGGGCGGCCAGGCTCTGCGCCTTCCGTCGCCGCGCGGCCTGGTCGCGCGTGGAGACCAGGGCCATCACCGAGACGTTCCAGCCCAGGGTCTTGCCCTTGTCGTCCAGGAGCTGCGTGACGTCCGGGGAGCGCACGACGATCTGGTGGCCGTTCTGGAGGACCATCTTCGACAGCGCGAAGCGCCCGTACGCGTCGATCTCGCCGACGCGCAGGGTCACCGCGCCCGGCGTCCCGGCGGGGGCGGGCTTGGCGCGGATCTCGACGCGGCGGTCCTTGCCGATCGTCGTCACCGAGCCGCTGAGCAGGTCCTGGATGCGGTGCTCGCCGGTCTTGGCGTCCACGCTCTCCACGCGCACCGCGCGCCCGTCCTTGAAGCTGGTGACGCGGTTGACGCCCTTGACGGCGTCGTAGGCTTGGCGGCTGGCCAGGCGTCCCGAGACGAACGCGTCCGAGAGCGCGGAGCGGACCTTCCCGGCGCCGTCGAAATCGACCTCGGTGATCGCCGTCTCGGCGGCCTTGCGCTGGATCAGCAATTGGGCCAGGACGCCCGGCGAAGTGCCGCGGAAGGAGGTCGATCCGTCGGGCGCCCGCGTCTCCAGGCCCACGTAGCTGCGCCCGTCGCGCGTGTAGCCGGCGAGGGTCGCCCCGGTCGAGCCGGCGCCGGCGGGGTAGATCTCCCAGGGCTGGAAGGTCTGGCCGAGGGGGACGCGGCGGGCGGCGACCTCGCGCTGAAGGAAGCCGCGGTAGTACCACAGCTCCTTCAGGAAGTCGCCCAGGGCCGGCCGGGCCAGCCCGATGCGGTTGAGGCGCTCGCCCAGCCCCGACAGATCCTTGAGCTCGGCGGGCATGCCCAGGTTGCGCGCGATGTAGGACTCCTGCGATTCCAAGTTCGCGACCATCGCGTCCAGGCTGGGGAAGGAGGCGGGATCCTGGCCGAAGCTGCGCTCCGCGCCGCCCGCGAGGGCCAGCAGGTTGGCCCGGAGGCGCGCGCGCTCGTCCAGGAACTTCTTCTCGCCGCCGTCCGGCAGCGCGTACCGGAAGGGCTGGAGAGCGGCGCCCAGGGCCGAGACGATCCCGCCCGAGGCGACCGTCCGTCCCTTGACCGGCGGGGCGGCGCGGCGCTCCGCCGGCGCCGGGATGACCTCCCGCTTGGTGCGGATGGAGCGCAGGGTGTGAGGGTCGCTCTCCGGCGTGTAATCCACCGCGGTCTTCGCCGCGGGGGCCGCGCCGGAGCCGTCGCGCGGCTTGGTCTTCAGGCCCGCGCGGTCCCGCGACGCGTCGAAGACGCGCCCGGCCTGCTCCGGATGGACCGAGAGGCCCGCCAGCTGGCGCCCCACCAGGGCCAGCGCGTCGGCCTGGCGCGCGGGAGGGACCGCCTCGGCGGCGCGCAGCCCCTTGAGCGCGGCCGGATCCAGGGGTCCCGTCTCGGACAAGAGCTCGGCGCCCAGGGCCAGCCGCGCCGACACGATCTTGCGCGTGGAAGTCTCAAGCCCCGCGCCGGCCGCGTCGAACTCGGACCGCAGGACGCCTAGCCGCGCCTTCAGGCGGGTCCGGGAACCGGAGCCCGACTCCCGGAAGGCGACGATCGTCTTGAGCAGGGCCGCCGAGCTCTCCGGGAGGCTCGCCGCGGGGGCGCCCGCCGCGGCGGCGGACGACCGCGACGGAGAGACCGCCGCGAAGGCCATCGCGGCCGCTAAGAGGAGGGAGGGCGTGCGTCGCAGGCGCATCATAGCCAGGGTATCCCCAAGGGACCCAACCGGGCAGGGGCCCAAGACCCATCGGCTCCTAGGACTAAAGTCCTAGGCGTCCCGAGGGGCTGACGGTAGCATAACCCCGCCGGACGGCCCGCGCAAGGGCTAATTTAAGAGGGCTTCAGGGCGGACAAACGCTCCTCGAACCGCGCCTGGGCCTTGCTCCCTTCCTCTTTGAGGAGATGGTACTTGCTGGCCTTGGGCGACAGGATGACGAGGAACTTCGCCGGGACGCCGGCGCGGCGGTAGGCGGCGACCTTGTGGTGGCCGTCCAGGAGGAAGCCGGCCATGAAGGAGTGCAGGGTCTTGTTCGTGCCCTTCTTGACCTGCTCCGGAATGCCGCGCTGGTACATGCCCAGCATCAGCACGCGCGGGCGGTCGCCGTTCTGGATCATCTGCTGGTAGAGCTTGACGTACTCTTCCTTGAGCGCGGCGCGGGGGACCAGCGGGATCACGAAGTCGTACTGCTTCTCGACCACGCCGCCGTCGGCGTGGCGGAAGATGCGCGGACGCTGGCACTCGTAGTGCTCCCAGCCGGAGAGGAGTCCCTCTTCCTTGGGGTCCTCGATGTCCCAGAGCTCCATGAACTCGCTCTGGAAGAAGTAGGACGCCTCGTCCTCGGAGTCGTACGGCCCGGCCAGGTTGACCGAGGTCTCGAAGACGAGGTACTCGCCCTTCTCCATCAGGTCCAGCATGGGAGCGAGTTCCTGCACCAGCGCCTCGTCCACGGGGCGAGGGAGCTGGATGGTCTTGGGCAGGTTGGCGATCTTGCGGGAGGTGGGCAGGCGCGGCTCCTGCAGCATCTTGAACCAGAAGTGGCAGGTGTCGCAGTCGTTGCCGATCTCGAACTTGCGCGCCCCATTGACTTCGAGGAACAGCGAGTTCGCCTCGCCGTGGCGCTTCTCCACGGCGACCTTGAAGAAACCTTTGCCCTGCGGGACCTTGACGCGAACGACGCCGTCGGCGACGGCCGTCACCTCAAGTTTCGGCGGCTTGGTCTCTGAAGTCACTCGCTCCTCCGCGCCGCGGGTCTTGCCGTCGCCCGGCGGTGCCCCGTCAGTGTAGCTGATTCTCTCGTCGGCGTCCAGTTCGCCTCGGCGGACTCCTCTCCTGGCCGGCGGGAAGGCCATATTTCCGTAATACGCCTCCCTTATATTACGAGGCGAATGGAGCAGTGGGACGAGCAGGCCCTCCGGGAGATCAACAACCTCGACGCCGCGCGGCTGGCCATCCGCGGGGCTCTGGCCACCATCCGCGACCTGCAGGACGCCAACGCGGGGCTCAAGGGCCAGGTCCAGGACGAGGCGTCCAAGCGCAAGGTCCTGGAGACGCGCCTCGCGGCCCTCGACGACCGCCTGGCCGACTGGCAGGCAAAAGCCGCCGAATGGGAGAAGGAGCGTCAGGAGCGCGAGCGCGGCATGCAGGCCTGGAAGAACGAGGCCCGGCAGGAGGTCCGCGGCGAGGAGCGCGCGCGCATCGAGGAGGACCGCCGCCGGACCGAGGAGATCGTCGCCCGCCTGCGCGCGGACCTGGCCGCGATGGCCCAGGCGCAGAAGGGCAAGGAGGAGGCCTGGGCCACCCTGCGCGGAGAGCTCGAGAAGCGCGACCGCGAGATCGCCGCCCTGCGCCGCGACAAGGAGGAGTCCCTCGACCGCGCGCGGCACGACCTCGACATGGTGGAGGAGCTGCGCACGGCCCGCGACCGCGAGATCGCCGCCGCGACGCGCGCGCGCGAGGTCGAGCTGCAGGACAAGGCCAACGAGATCGCCGCGCTCAAGCGCGCCAACGACGAGGCGCGCCAGGCGCTCGAGGAGCTCTCCCGCGACCAGGAGCTGCGCGCCAAGGCCCGCGAGGAGCAGTTCGCCAAGGCCTACCAGCTCAAAGAGAAGGACCTGGTCGCGCGCTACCAGCGCCGGGAGTCCGAGTTGCAGGCGCAGTGGTCGGAGCTCGAGCAGGGGCTGTGGGCGAAGGCCAAGCAGTCGCGCGCCCAGCTCGACGAGGCGGTGCGCCAGCAGTTCGACGAGCGCGCCCGCCAGCTCGCCGACCGCGCCAACGAGATCGAGGCCCTGCTCGCGCGCCGCAAGACCGAGCTCGACGAGGACTTCACGCGGCGCTGCTCAGAGGCCGAGGCGCGCTACGCCGACGCCGAGAAGCGCCTGCTGGCCGGCTGGGACGAGAAGGAAAAGCGGGCGTCCCTGCGCGCGCAGTCCGAGCTGGCGGCCGAGCGCGAGACGATGCGCGCCGAGTGGGAGGAGCGGCGCAAGGCGCTGGAGAACGAGGCCGCCGAGCGCCTGCGCGCCCTGGACGCGCGCGCCGAGGAGGGGGAGCGCGAGCGCAAGCATCTCCAGCGCCGCCTGCTGGAGGAGGCCGCGCGCAAGGACGCCGAGCGCGTGCGCGCGCAAGACGACTTCGCCGCGGACAAGGCCGCGGAGCTCGACAAGGAGCGCGCGCAGGCCCTGGCGGAGGCGGCCGAGCGGCGGCGGGCGCTGGAGGAGGAGGCCCGGGCGCGCGAGGAGCGCCGCCAGGCCGATCTGACCGCCCAGCAGACCGCGCTGACCGAGGAGCACGAGCGCCGCCGCGCGGAGCTGATGGACGAGCACCGGCGCGCGCTGGCCGCGGAGCGCGCGGCGCTGTCGGCCGAGTTCGACGCCCGCCAGCGCGCGCTCGACGACGAGCACCGCGCCAAGACCGCCGAGGCCGAGCGCGCCGCCCGCGCCCTGGTCGAGCAGCACGAGGCCTGGAAAGCCTCCCTGCGCGAGGACTACCTGCGCAAGGAGAAGGACCTGGACGCGCGCTGGGCCGCCCGGGAGGGGGACCTCGTGCGCCGCTACGACACGGCCGCCGAGGAGCAGCGCCGCTCCTTCCTCGCCGAGGCCGCCGGGCTGCGAGACCAGGCCGAGGCCCAGCGCCGGCGCGCCGAGGAGGACGCGCTGCGCCGCGAGCAGGTCCTGCGCCAGGACTACGAGCGCGGCTTGGCCGAGCTGCGGACCGCCCACGCGCGCGACCTCTCCGCCCGCGACGCGGCGCAGGAGGCGCGCCTGGGCGAGCTGCGCCGCGCCTGCGACGAGGCCGTGAGCCTGGCCCGGGAGAAATCCTTCGAGGAGCTGGCCCGCGACCGCGCGGTCCTGCAGGAGGAGCTCTCCCGCCTGCACGAGGCCGCCGCCGCCCGTAAGGCCGAGGACGAGCGGCGCGCGACCGCCGACGCCGCCCGCATCCGGGAGCTGGAGGCCCGTCTGGCCGCCGCCGACCGCGCGCGCCAGGAGACCGCCGAGGACTCCGCCGCCGCCGCGCGCGACCTGGCCGCCCTGCGCGCCCAGCTGGCCGAGCGCGACCGTCTCTCCGGGCTGGAGCGCGAGCGCGTGCGCGAGGAGGCCCGCCTGGCCGCCTCCGCCGAGCTCGCCAAGACCCTGCAGGAGGCCGAGAACGAGCGCGCCAAGGCCTTCGCCGCACGCGTGGCCGAGAACGAGAAGGCCGCCGCCGCGCGCCGCCGGGCGCTGGACGCGGCCTTGGCCGAGCGCGCGCGGGCCTTGGACGACCGCGAGCGGCGCCTGGAGGAGGACGCGGCGGTGCTCGACGAGGCGCGCCGCGCCGACGAGCAGCGCCGCCGCCGGCCGTCCGCCTGAGCGCCGCAGCCTGACCGCTTGACAGGCCCGGACCCAAGTGGCATCATAAACCCAAGAGGCCCAGGCGTCCTCTGGGCCGTCGAGAGTGAGTCGCACGGAGGGCTTATGGCCGACAACGAAGGTTCGAACGGTCTTTTCTATTTCCTGGCCGGCACCGCGCTGGGCGCCGCGTTGGGAGTGCTCCTGGCCCCGCGCTCGGGCCGCGAGACCCGCGAGCAGTTGGGCGAGTGGCTCGATGAGCGCCGCGCCAAGGGCGCCGAGCTCCTGCACAAGGTGAAGGAGGAGTCCCTGGTCAAGAAGGACGCGGTCGCCGCCGCCGCCAAGGCCGCCAAGCAGGCCTACGGCGAGACGAACGCGAAGCATCATCACGACGCCGTCGCCGCTTAAGGACCGGGCGGGACGCGCGCCGGACACGAGGGCTCCCCGCGAGGGGGGCCCTCGCTATGTCTTGGGGCGCGCGCGCCGCACGACGCCCGCCTGCTCGACGAAGCGCAGGTAGGGCACGCCGCCGACCGAGGCACCGCCGTCCACGACCAGGACCTCGCCCGCCACGTAGCGGGTCTCGGGCGCGCAGAGAAAGAGCACGGCCTGGGCGACGTCCTCCTCGGTGCCGAAGCGCCGCGCGGGCACGCCGTCGAGCAGGCGCTCGCGCATCCACTCCTCGGGCCACAGGCGCTCGCGCGACTGCGGGGTGTCGATGATGCCCGGGCAGACCGCGTTGACGCGCACGCCGCGCGGGGCCCACTCGACGCCCAGGGTGCGGGTCAGGGCCACGACTCCGGCCTTCGCGGAGGCGGACGGGGCGAAGCCCGGCGCCCCGGTCCACGCGTAAGAGGCCACCAGGCTCACGATCGCGCCCTCGCCGCGCGCCAGCATCCGGCGTCCGGCCTCCAGCGCGCAGTGGAACGACCCGTTGAGGACGATGTCCACCACCTTGCGCCAGCGCACGGGCGTCAGCGCCTCCGACGGCCGCACGAAGTTGGCCGCCGCCCCGTTGATCAGCGCGTCCACGCGGCCGAACTCGGCGTCCACGCGCTCGAAGAGCGCCTTGACCGAGGCGGGGTCGGCCACGTCGGTGGCGACGCCGAGCGCCCGACGGCCCGTCGCGCAGGCCACGGACGCCGCCGCGGCCTCCAGGCGCGCGGCGTCGCGCGCGGCGAGGACCACGTCGGCCCCGTGCGCCGCCAGCTCCCGCGCGACGCGCAGGCCGATGCCGCTTCCGCCCCCGGTCACCACGGCGACTCGGCCCGCGAGCAGATCCGGCGCGAAGGTCTTCACGCGCCCTCCCAGCGCGGACGGCGCTTGTCGCGCAAGGCGGCCACGCCCTCCTTCGCCTCGTCGCCCGCGAACACGGCGGAGAATTCCTCCAGCGCGCGGCGGCGCACGCCTTCGGCGGCGGCGGCCGCGTTGAGCGCGCGCTTGACCGCGGCGAAGGCGCGCGGGGGGGACTTAGCCAGGCGCGCGGCCAAGGCCCGGGCCGCGGGGCGCACCTCCGCCTCCGGCACGACCTCGTCGAGCAGGCCCGCCGCCAGCGCCTCCGTCGCGCCCAGGGCCTTGCCGCGCAGGACCATCTCCTTGACGGCCCGCGGGTCGCCCGCCAGCGACGACAATCTCCCGATCAGGGCCGAGGTGGGCGTCAGCGCGGCTCGGATCTCGGCCAGCGAGACCTTCGCCGTGGGCGCGGCCAGGCGCCAATCGCAGGCCATCGCCAGCACCCACCCGCCCAGCAGCGCCGAGCCCGACAAGGCCGCGACCACGGGCTTGGGGCACTCGAGGAGGTCCCGGTACGCCTCCAGCAGGGACTCGAAGGGCTCCCGCCGGCGCGCCTCCGGCAGCGCGGCCAACTCGGCCAGGTCCAGGCCGCTGGAGAAGTAGCGCGGGATCTCGGAATCGAGCACGAGCGCCCGGACCGAGGGGTCCCCGACGGCGCGGCCCAGCGCCGCGCGCAGCGCGGCCAGCGCGGCCAGGTCCAAGGCGTTGCCCGGCGGGCGGGCCAGGGTCAGGACGCGCACGGGACCCAGCGCGCTCTCGCGCAGGCCGCTCATCGCGCGCGCGCGCCCAGGCGCAGGGTCTTCAGCAGGCGCTGGAAGGCCGGCAAGTAGGTCTCGTAGGAGTCGGACGGGGCGCTGTACACGAAGGAATAGTACGACTCTTTGGAGAGCGGGAGATAGACGGAGCGCGTGTCGCCCGGGACATAGGTCATGTGCGCCTGGAGGCCGGCCACGGGCACCAGGCCGCCGTCCTTGGCTCCCTGCCAGTCGAAGTCCCGGGACATCGCGGCGTCCATGTCCTGGTAGGTGGTCTGCTCCTGCTGGAGGTAGCTGACCGTGATGGTCACGGGCTTGCCCGGGCGGCCGTCGTCGAGGCTCAGATAGATGGTGGGGACGTCGTCTCCCCAGGAGTCCTGGAGGCGGAAGGAGCGCGGGTACTCGAAGGAGATGCGCCGCGCGCGGGTGTAGCGCGTGAAGGTGGCTGGGTCCACGACCCGCAGGCGCGAGGCCTGGGCGACGCAATGATACGGCTCCAGCGGGTCGGTGGTGCGCACGGGGACCTTTCCCGGCGGACAGCCAGCCGAGCCCGTCGACGCCTGCGCGGGACCCGGGGCCCTCGGCGAGCCCGGCAGCGGGGCAAGTTCCGGGTCGGTGCTGGGCGCGCCGGACACGACGCAGCGATAGGGCTGGAGGGAGTCGCCCGTGGACACCGGGCGCGATCCCCGCGGGCAGCGAGGGCGGAACTCGAAGCCCTTCGGGCCGTCCACCTTCCCCAGCGCGCTCTTCGCCGGCGAGCCGTCCTTCTCGCAGTGAAAGGGATCGTAAGGGTCGTCGGTCAGGACGCGATGCGTCCCCGACGGACACTCGGCCGGCGCCTCCCCGGCCGCCGCGGGCCGCGCCGCCAGCAGGGCGGCCAGGAGGAGCGCGGCGCTCACCGCGCGCTCCGCTGACGGGCCAGCCCTTTCAGGTGCTCGGCAAGCGTCGGGTTATTCTGAAGGATGTAGCCGACATCCTCGAACGCCAGGCGGAAGACGAAGGTCGGCGCGCTCGCCGTGACCGAAGCCGTGCGCACGCCGTCGGCGAGGAGCGCCATCTCGCCCACCACGGCGCCCGGGCCCAGCCGCCCCACCTCGGCGGCCAGATATTCCACCTTGTACTGGACGCCGGCCTCCCCGGCCAGGATCAGGAGGAGGTCGCGACCGGTCTCCCCCTGCTCGATGAGCTTCTCGCCGGCGCGGAACTGCTCCACGCCGCTGCGCGGGAACACCTTGGCGCAGAGCTCCGCGCTGAACTCGGGGAAGAAGCCCAGCAGGTCGAAGGCCTTGGAGACGGCCTCGGCCGTGGGTTCGTCGACGGGGAGGCTCCGGGGGCGGACGGACGCCATCAGCGGGTGAGGAGCTCCGGGTTGCGCATGTGCTCGAGCCCGGTCTCCTTGGTGATGAGCTTCTTCATGAACAGGTTCTTGATCGAGGCGTCCTTGGAGATCATGCCGGTCTGCGCGCCGGACTGGATGGCGTCGTTGATGGCGTCCAGGCGGTTCTCGCGAATCAGTTGGCGCACGGCGGGCGTGGCCACCAGGATCTCGCAAGCCACCACCAGCCCCTTGCCGTCGGCGCGGGGGAGGAGCTCCTGGGAGATCACGGCCTCGAGCGTCCCGGCCAGCTGCTCGCGCATGGCCTCCTGGTCGGTCGCACCGACCGCGGAGATGATGCGCTGGGCGGTCTTGGACGCGTCGCGGGTGTGCAGGGTGGTGAGCACCAGGTGGCCGGTCTCGGCGGCCAGCAGGGCCGCGCGGATGGACTGCGGGTCGCGCATCTCTCCGATGCACAGGATGTCCGGGTCCTGGCGCAGGGAGTCCAAGATGCCGATGTCGAAGGAGGGGGTGTCCACGCCCACCTCGCGTTGGACGAAGATCGAGCGGCAGGGCTTGAACAGCGTCTCGATCGGGTCCTCGATGGTGATCACCTTGCCCGGACGCCCGGTCTGGTTGATCCACTCCAGCATCGCGGCCATCGTGGTGCTCTTGCCGGAACCGGTGGAGCCGGTCACGAAGATGATGCCGGAACGCCGGTGCGCGAGGTTCCCGACGACCGGCGGCAGGCCCAGCGAGGAGAGCGGGTAGGTCTTGGTCGGAATCACCCGGATGGTGGCGCCGACGGTGCCCAGCGCGAGGTACAGGTTGAAGCGGAAGCGGCCTACCTCGGGAATGGTGTGCGAGAAGTTGACCCGCATTTCCTCCTTGAAAGTCCTCTTGTGCGCCTCGTGCAGGTACGGCTCGAGGATGCGTAGAATCACCTCGGAGCTCATCGCCGGATACGGGAGGGCACCGATCTCTCCGGCGATGCGGGCGATCGGGGGGATGCCGTGGATCAGGTGGAGGTCGGAGCCTCCGCGCGAGACCACGTCGGCCAGCAATGTTGGAAGGTCGGCGGTGTCGGCCATACGCCGCAAGGATAGGAGTCCTATCGAAAAAAATCAAGCCCGGCGCGGTAAAATCCGAGTAAAGCCCCCCGCGCTCGTCGAAGCGGCGCCCGCAATCGCCCCGGCTTTGGTATAATGGCGGCCGATTCCGGGCTAGCTCAACGGTAGAGCAGACCGCTGTTAACGGTAAGGTTGTAGGTTCGAATCCTACGCCCGGAGCCACTCTGACGCTGGTCAAAACTGACCTTGTCGCCATCGACGGACCATCCGAGGTCCGGCAGAGGGCGCAAGGTCAGTTTTATTTTCGACGCCTGCGTGTCGCAGACGATATCGGCCATGAGGAGAGCCTCTGAAGGTTCACCCCGCCAGGACGGGGAATAAACTCGGCGAAAGTCGCCTAGCCCAACAATGGGGGAGGAATTCTTATCGTCGCGTGTCGACGAAGTCGAATTGGGGGAGGGACTTCAGCTTGTAGGCGCGAAGCGCTAGAACGTCCAGCCGCTTGAAGTCGCGCGCGGTGAAGGCCTCGCGGAGATCGCTGGCTAATTGCGGGGCGATATCGTCCGGCTTCGGAATCCGGATACGCCGGAGATACTGCGCCTGGAAGCGCAGATAGCTGCCCCGCATCTTCGTCGCGTATGACCAGATGAAGAACAGCGCGACCTTGGAGCTGAGGAGCCCTCCAAGCACGGCCATGTCCCAGGCATCGGACGTGACGTAGTAGAGATTATGATGCGGATGGTAATGCCCCTTATCCAAGGCCACTTCATTCGATCCAGCGATGTCTGGGATCAGGAGTTTCGGGACCTTCACCAGCTCCGGGTAGACTCGGTCAATCGTCCGGAACCACGAGTCCGGGTTCTTTTGCGCGACATGCCGGCGCTTAACCTCAAGGCCGTGAGCGTCGAGGTGCTTCCGCAGGTGGGGGTAGTCTGCCAGCGTGATCGCCCGGCCCGCTTCATCGAACGTGTTGATCACGAAATGATGGTTGTTTTTGAGCTTGCCGTTTTCGATGTCGGCGCGCATGACCAAGGGGACAAGGCGGTCCCCTTCGATGCCCGAATCATCGCCGACAATGTAGGCTGCATCGCAACCCGTCGCGACACCAATGCGGACCTTGGTCTTGCCATCGGCCTCAATCGGAGCGAAGCGCGATTCCAAGTCGCGCAATACTTTCAGGTGCTCGGGGGGGCTCAACACCCAGGGCTCGTCAGCGATGAACCAGGCTGGGTACGTCGATATCGTCGCGTTCTTCGATCCAACTCGCAGACCCCGGATCAGATCCGCGCATTCGTCAGCAGAGGCGTCAGACAGACGCGCGACAGGAACAGGTCCTGGAATTCCGGGGGAGATGGCGAAGATCGACGGATATGCGATGACTTCCGATTCGAAAGGCGAGGCGTGATGAAGATCGACGTATGCCTTCACTTGGAATTTCTCTGCGATGATCTTGCGCAACGGCGCGCCATAACGATTCAGGGTCCAGCGATCGGCGCAGATGAATGAGAGCACTCCGTCAGGCCTCAGCAGGCCCAAGCTCCTTTCGATAAATGCCACGTAGAGATCGGCCCGGTCGAAGAGCGACTCGTATCGGCGGCGATACTCGCTCTGCAGCTCTGGAGCCAGCTGCTCGATCCGAATGTAGGGCGGATTCCCGACAATCGCATCGAAGCCCTCGTCTCCAAGCGGCGCAAGGAGGTAATCGTCCTCATGAATCCAAGACTCGACAAGTCTCTTGGCCGCGCCGTTCCCGATGCCTTCTTCGTTCAGAACTGCCTCGACCGCGCGCTTGGTCGCTTCCACATGAACGCGATCAATGTCGTAAGCGCGAATGCAATCAGAAAGCTGCGAGGGCTTCCGGCTGTGCCGCCGCGCGGACCTGACAAGGCGTCGGGCGGCAGGAATGAGAAACGCCCCGGTGCCGCAGGACGGCTCCAAGAGCCGGAGGTTCGCCAAGTCGCGATTCTCTGAATACCCCGCGAGATCCAGGATCATGTTGACGATATGAGGCTTGGTCAACACAACGCCATGAGTCTCGCCGGACGTGCGCTTGCCGTAGTCGTAGGCCTCGGGGGGAAACTTGACTCCGAGGTTTAGGAGGGGGTGCATGCTATTCTTACGATTGACCCGCTAAAATTGTTCCAATGTGGCCGCCGAGACTGGCGAAGAATTGCTTTGCCTGCAGGTCGGCCGCGGGCTCTTTGTATTGGCCCTTCTTGCCTTCTGCTTCAGTCGCCACGAGGAACGTCGCGGCGTCGTAGAGGCGTTCGCGGACGAGGCGGCGAAGCAGCAGCTCGTAGCGCTTCATGTACGACGTCCCTTTGAACTCGGGGAAAACGGGGAAGTGCGGCTCATCCACGGAAACCGGCGAGCGGGAATCCTCGCAGTCTTCCAGCAACATCAACCAGCCGAGCCACGGCCGCGGACTCTCGGTAAACGCGCCTTCGCGGTACGCGGTCCAAAGGTCGTGCGCCGTGCCGATGGCCTCTTCGGAACGATTGTTGAAGTTGTTGCCGAAGGAGGGCCCGCGCTGTGATTTAAATTCCATCGCGGCGACCAACTTCCCCTTGTAAACAACAACGAGGTCCCATCTTTTGGTCGGTCGAAAGAAGCCCGGAAGCTCAAGCTTCTTATCCAGATGGATATGTGCCTCTGGCATCCCGTTCGCGACGAGAACGTCACTGACGAGACGGCAAAAGCCGTTCATCTGCTTGCCGGCAACAACGGCGGCGCGGCCTGCTCGGTCAGCCTTCTTGCCCTTGCGCTGCTTTCGAGACTGGCTGGCGAGCGTTTTCCAATAATGCGCTACCGCGAGTCCAACCTTTTGCTCTAAGTCCTTTGGGATAACTGCCATTGACCGGGGCCTCGGACGCTAAGCGGTGATGCATTCTACCAAATTCATGCGGCCAGAGCGGGGAAGCTGGGCGCGCCGATTATTCGAGAACTGGCATCGCTGAAGTGGCAGCGCCTCAAGTTCTGCGAGAAGTTCGCCACAATTATCGATCGACTCTGGGACGACGACCCATTTCTCACCGACGCCCGACGCCTCGTCTCTTGAGATCGTCAACGTTAAGATAAATCGAGTCAACGAGGCGAGTGGCGCTTGATGTCATCCTCGCCAGAACCCTGATCTGTTCTGGGGAGCCACTCTGACGAGGACGCCTCCCGGCCGCGCGCCGGGAGGCGTCTTTTTCGTCCCGCCGTCATTTGCGATGTTAGGGCGTCGGCGGGGCCGTCAGCGGCTTCCTGGGCCGCCTGGCGCGGAAGCGCGCGCGCGAGGAGCCGGCCGGCGGCGCCCTATTTCCGGCCCGCCGCCGCGGTCTCCGCGGGCGGCGGCTTGCCGGCGGTGCCTTCGGGGAAATCCTGGTCGCCCTCCAGTCTCCGGTGGGACAGATACGCGGTCATGCCGCCCAGGAAGACCAGCGCGGCGGCCCAGCCGAAGGGGCCGCCCAACCCGGCGTAGACCACGTAGCTCATCCAGCCCAGGCCCGCGACGCCCGCCGCGGCGCCGCCGGCCTGGGCGGTCTTCAGGACGCGGACCTCGGAGGGGGAGACGCGGGGCGCGGTCACGGTGATGGTGGAAACGCTCAGGATCACTTCCGGCGCAGAGCCGGAGGCGGGCGCCGTCGAGGGGACCTCCGCCGCGGGAGCCGCGACGGCGTTCCACGCCAACGCCACGGCGATTAGGACGGCCAGGGGCTTCATGGCGCCTCCTTCCGGAAGGATACGCCCGCATCGTTCCGACCGCAAGGGTCCTTGCGGGCCCTAGGACAGGGCGCGGAGCTCGGCCTTGATCTCGGCCAGCAGGGGGCGCAGCGCGCCCTCGTCCATCCCGAAGCGCCCCCCCGCGGCGCGCAAGAGCGCCGACAGGGGCCGGCTCCCGCCCAGGGACAGCGCGCGGCGGTAGGCCCGCAGGGCGCGCGCGTAGCCGCGGCGCGAGTCGCGCCAGACCTGAAGGGCGCCGATCTGCGCGATCCCGTACTCCAGGTAGTAGAACGGGAAGGAGAACGGATGCTGCTGGCGCTGCCAGGAGCGGCCGCGCGCGCGCGGCAGGTCCGACCAGTCCTCGCGGCCGCCGAAGCGGCTCATCAGGCTTTCCCAGGCGGCCGCGCGGGCGCGGGCCGTGTGGCGCGGGTGCGCGTAGAGCCAATGCTGGAAACGGTCGACCGCGGCGACCCAGGGGAAGAGGCCCACGATCTTCTCCAGGTGCTCGCGCCGCGCGCGGCGCGCGTCGGCGGGGGAGTAGAACTCGTCGAGATAGCGCGAGCCCAGGAGCTCCATCGACATCGAGGCCACCTCGCGGAACTCGATGCCCGGCAGGCGCGTGAAGGAGAGCTCCTTGCCCCGGTTGGACAGCGAGTGGAACGCGTGGCCCGACTCGTGGAGCAGCGTGATCAGGTCCCGGTGCAGGCCCGCCCCGTTCATGAAGATGAACGAGGTCTTGGAGACCGGCAGGTAGTAATGGAAGCCGCCCGGTCCCTTGCCAGGACGGCTCGCCAGGTCCAGGCCCTGCGCGCGGCGGATGGACTCGAATTGGGCGGACAGCGCCTTGTCCAGCCGCTTGAATATCCGCGAGACGCCCGCGACCAGGTCCTTCTCCCGGCGGTAGGGCTTGAGCTCCGGCGCGCCGGGCAGCGGCGCGGACAAGTCCCACGGGTTCAAGCGCGGGGTCCCGAGCGCGCGGCGGCGCTCTTCCTGGATGCGGCGCATCTCGGGCACGAAGAGCTTCTCGACGGCCGCCGCGAAGCGCTCGGAGTCCCGCGGGCCGTAGTCGAGCTTGCGGCGCGCCAAGGCGTTGAGGCGAGCGTAGCCGGCGGCGCCGAGGCCCGCGTTCCTCGCCATCTTCGAGCGCAGGCGGACCAAGCGGTCCATCAGCCGGTCGATGCGGGCCGCGTCCTTCAATCGCCTCGCCTCGATCGCGCGCCAAGCCTCCTCGCGCAGGGCCGCGTCGCGGCCCGCGAGCAGGACGCCGGCCTGGGCCAGCGTCAGGGACTTGCCGCGCACGCGCGCCGACATGCGCCCGATCGCCGCCTCGTAGGCGTTGACTAGGCGCGTCTCCTGGACGCCGAGCGGCACGTTCTCCGGCCGGAACGCCCGGACCTCGGCCCGCAGGCCGGCCAGGAACGGCCGCCAGTCCGGGCCCAGCGAACGGACGCGGGGGGAGGCCAGCAGGCGCTTCTTCAAACGGAAGTCGTACTCGCTGGATTTGGCCCCGGTGCCGGACACGAAGGCCATGTAGGCTTCTTCCGCGTGTGCGTCGGTGCGGTCCTGGCGGCTGCGGATCAAGCGCCGGCCGCTCTCCTCGGAGAGCGCGTCGTCCAGCGCGCTCCAGTCGGCCAGCCAGCGCCGGAAGGCCGCGGGCGAATCCAGAGGGCGCTCCAGCAGGTCCTCGTAGAGCGGGCGCACGCGCACCCAGTCCGCCAGGTCCAGCTCTTTCGGGACGAAGGCCGGGCTCACAGCACGCACCGGTAAGAGCGGCCGGGGCCCGCCTCCTTGACCGGGGGCTCCGTGCCCGCGCATTCGGGCTTGGCGACGGGGCAGCGCGCGTGGAACGGGCAGCCGGCGGGCGGGTCGTAGAGGGTCGGCACGTCGCCCTGCAGGATCACGCGCTCGCTCGGCTTCTCGGGGTCGGGGACCGGGATCGCGGAGATCAGGGCTTTCGTGTACGGGTGCTTCGGGTCGTTGAAGACCTGCTCGGAGGGGCCCTCCTCGACGATGCGCCCGAAGTACATGACCGCAATCCGGTCGCAGACGTGGCGCACGACGCCCAGGTCGTGCGAGATGAACAGGTACGAATGCCCGAACTCCTTCTGGAGCTTGACCAGCAGGTTGATCACCTGCGCCTGGACCGAGACGTCGAGCGCCGAGACCGGCTCGTCACAGACGATGAACGACGGGTTCAGCGCGACCGCGCGCGCGATCGCGATGCGCTGGCGCTGGCCGCCGGAGAACTCGTGCGGGTAGCGATAGAGGACCGAGCCGGGCAGGCCGACCTTCTCGAGGAGCGCGGCGACCCTCTCCTCCTTCTCGGCCGGCTTCACCAGCCCGTACTCGAGCATGCCCTCGGCGACGAGGTCGAGCACCGTCATGCGCGGGTTCAAGGACGAGTACGGGTCCTGGAAGACGATCTGCATGTCGCGGCGCAGCTCGTTGAAGCGCGCGTGCGGCAGGCGCGTCACGTCCCGGCCCTTGAAGACGATCGTCCCGTCGGTCGGCTCGATGAGGCGCAGGATCGAGCGGCCGGCCGTCGTCTTGCCGCAGCCGCTCTCGCCGACCAGGCCCAGCGTCTCGCCCTTCGCGAGCGTCAGGCTCACGCCGTCGACCGCCTTAAGGTGGCCGATCGTGCGTCCGAAGATCCCGCCGTGGACCGGGAAATGCTTCTTGAGGCCGCGGACCTCGAGCAGGTTCACGGCGCCCCCCGGACCCAGCACGCGACCAGGTGCTCGTCGTCGACCGCCGAGAGCCTCGGGACCTCGCGGCGGCAGCGGTCCTCGGCCAGCGGGCAGCGCGGCGCGAAGCGGCAGCCGGGCGGGTAGTCCCGCGGCGACGGGACGTTGCCCGGGATTGAGTAGAGCTCCTCCTTGCCGCCGTGCAGGATCGGCAGGGAGGCGAGCAGCCCCTCGGTATACGGGTGGCGCGGCTTCTTGAACAGGGAGCGCGCCGGCGCGGTCTCGACGATCCGGCCCGTGTACATCACCGCGACGCGGTGCGCGGTTTCCGCGATGACGCCGAGGTCGTGCGTGATCATCAGCACCGCCATCCCCATCTCCTTCTGGAGCGAGCGGATCAGGTCCAGGATCTGCGCCTGGATCGTCACGTCGAGCGCGGTCGTCGGCTCGTCGGCGATCAGCAGTTTCGGGCGGCACAGGAGCGCCATCGCGATCATCACGCGCTGGAGCATGCCGCCGGAGAGCTCGTGCGGATAGCGCTTCATGCAGTCGGCCGGCGACGGGATGCGCACGTGCCGCAGCATCTCCTCGACGCGCCGGTCGGCCTCCGCGCGCGGGAGGCTCTCATGGAGCTCCAGCACCTCGCGCAGCTGGCGTCCGATCGCGTAGACCGGGTTCAGGCTCGACATCGGCTCCTGGAAGATCACGCCGATGTCCCGGCCGCGGACCTTCCACATCTCCTCGACCGGGAGCCGGTCCAGGCGGCGGCCGCCGAAGACCACCTCGCCGCCGACGATGCGGCCCATCGGCTGCGGGATCAGGCGGACCAGGCTCATCGCGGTGACCGACTTGCCGCAGCCGCTCTCGCCGACCAGGCCCAGCGTCTCGCCCTTGCCGATCTCGAACGAGACGCCGTCGACGGCGGGGACCTCCCACTCCTCGGTGTAGAAGCGGGTCGCCAGCCCGTCGACCTTCAGCAGGGGGCCGTCGGACATGCTCACTCCATCCTCGAGAACTGCTTGGGGTCGAACGCCTCGCGCACCGCCTCGCCGACGAACGCGGTCAGCAGCAGCGTCACGAACAGCGCCAGGAACGGGAAGACCGACAGCCAGTAGCTCGACAGGTTGCCGAGGCCCTGGTGCATCAGCTCGCCCCAGCTCGGCGTCGGGGGGGGAAGGCCGAAGCCCAGGTAGTCGAGAGCCGAGATGCTGAAGATCGACGAGATCAGCATGAACGGCAGCATCGTGATGACCGGAGTCAGGGCGTTGGGCAGGATGTGGCGCCAGATGATCTTCATGCGCCCGATGCCCATCGCGCGCGCGGCCTCGACGAACTGGAAGTTGCGCAGCGTGTAGAACTCGCCGCGCACGTAGTACGACAGGCCGATCCAGTTGAAGACCGAGTAGATCAGCAGCAGGACCCAGAAGCCCTGGCCCAGGATCGAGCCGACCAGGATCACGACGAACAAGAACGGCAGCATCCCGAGGACCTCGACGAGGCGCTGGACGACCAGGTCGAACCCTCCGCCGATGAAGCCCTGCATCCCGCCGATCAGGACGCCGAAGAGGATGCCGACCGCGGTCAGGATCAGCGCGAAGCTCATCGACACCCGGAAACCGTAGATCAGGCGCGTCAAGACGTCGCGGCCGCGGTCGTCGGTGCCCAGGGGGTTGCGCCAGGTCGGCGGTGTCGGCGGGTCGCCGGCCAGGCTCTCCAGCAGGGACTCGTTCGGTCCGTACGGGATCGGGGGGAAGACCATCGTCCCACCGGCGGCGGCGAACGCGGGGTCCCGGGCGAGCTTCTTGTAGTCCGGCGCGGTGTTCAGCGTCCCGCCGAAGTCCTTCTGCGGATAGAACTCGACCACCGGGAAGTAGAAGCGCCCCTGGTAATGGACGAACAGCGGCTTGTCGTTGGCGATCAGCTCGGAGCCCAGCGACAGCGCGTAGAGGCCGGCCAGCAGCAGGAGCGCCCAGTAGCCGCGCTTGATGCTGCGGAAGCGCTTCAGCCGCTTGGCCGTCAGGGGGGAGAGGCGGATCACTTGAAGTTGATGCGCGGGTCGATCAGCGTGTAGCAGAAGTCCGACAGGATGTTGCCGAGGAGCGCCAGCACGGCCTCGAAGATGATCAGCCCCATCGCGACGTTGTAGTCGCGGTTGATGATCGAGTTGTAGCTGAGCAGGCCCATCCCGTCGATGTTGAACACGGTCTCGATCAGGATCGAGCCGGCGAACATCAGAGTGAGCACGCTGCCGAAGCCGGTGGCGATCGGGACCAGGGCGTTGCGCAGGGCGTGCTTGCGCACGGCCTCGTTGAACGGCACGCCCTTCGCGAGCGCGGTGCGCATGTAGTCCTTGCTCAGCTGCTCGAGGAGCGAGTTCTTCATCAGCAGGGTCAGGAAGGCGAACGAGCCGATCACGTAGCAGAGGAGCGGCAGGAACATGTGGCGCCCGTAGTCGAGGAGCTTGCCCATCATCGTCAGCGACTCGTGGTTGTCGGCCACCATCCCGGCGATCGGGAACCAGTTCAGGAACTGGCCGCCGCCGAACAGCACGATCAGCAGGATGCCGAGCGCGAACGACGGAATCGAATAGCCGGCGAAGACCAGGGAGCTCGACACGACATCGAAGGTGCTCCCATGCTTGAGGGCCTTCTTGATCCCCAGCGGGATGCAGATCAGGTAGGACAGGAAGAAAGAGGTCAGGCCGAAGGTCAGGGAGACGGGGAATTTCGAGACGATCACGTTCCAGACCGGCTCCTCGTAGAAGTACGACTCGCCGAAGTCCAGGTGGACGACCTTCTTCAGCCAGCGCCAGTAGCGGACCGTGATCGGCTGATCGAAGCCGTAGTAGGCCTTGATGCGCTCGATCTCCTCCTGGGTCATCTGCGCGCGCGCCGAGCCCGCCGCGACCCCCTCGGACCCGCCGCTGCCGCCCTTCAATCGCATCACCGCCTGCTCGACCGGGCCGCCGGGGACCACCTGCATGATGCCGAAGCAGACGACGCTGATGCCGAACAGCGTCGGCACGATCAACAGCAGGCGGCGCAGGAAGTAGTGCTTGAGGTTCACCGCAGGTGCACCGGGAAGCGCACCGCCGCGGGCTCGGCCGGCAGGGCCGTCCCCGCGGCCATCGCCTGCCGCAGGCGCGCGGCCTTCGCCGGATCGTACCACCAATACGAGACCGCCGACGACTCGTCGTCGTACTTGTCCAGGACGGTCTTCGGGTGGCCGAACTTGTTCCAGTACAGCAGCCGCACGTTGTCGATCGACCACAGCAGAGCGTACGAGTAGCTCTTGTAGAGGATCTTGTCGATGCGGCGATCGATCGCGTCGCGGCGCGCGCGTTCGAAGATCGTGCGCTGGGCCGCGATGAGCTTGTCGACCTCGGGGTTCTTGTAGCCCGGATAATTGTCGCTGTTCGGCTCGTCGGCCCGCTTCGAGTACCAGGTGTCCTCGGGGTCCGGGAACTGCGACGGCTGCCACGAGGCCCAGGTCATGTCGTAGTCGAACTTCTCCATGTTCTTGAACCACGTCGACGACGACACCAGCTGGAGGTCCATCTTGATCCCCAGCGCCTTCAGGTCCTCCTGATAGGTCGTCAGGAACTTCTCTTCGGAGTCGTCGCGCATCAGGAAGGTGAACTCGAAGCGCTTGCCGTCCTTGACCAGCCAGCCGTCGCCGTCGGTCTTGTACCAGCCCGCCTCCTTCAGCAGCGCGCGGGCCTTGCTCGGGGAGTACGGGGTCAGCGGGTTCTTGATCGCGGCCCGGTCCGGGTAGGCGTTGGCGATGTAGCTGTTGAGCAGGAAATATTCGTTGTACATCAGCTTCTGGTTCATCAGGGGCCGGTTGATCAGCAGCGCCATCGCCTCGCGCACGCGCACGTCCTGGAACAGCGGCCGACGCATGTTCATCACGAAGCCCTGGAA
Source organism: bacterium (assembly GCA_021783355.1). Taxonomy (GTDB): domain Bacteria; phylum Elusimicrobiota; class Elusimicrobia; order UBA1565; family UBA9628; genus GWA2-66-18. Next base: position 22,502 of record JAJXTZ010000005.1, read on the forward strand.
CGAGGCCGGGCTCTCGTTGAAAATGCGCTGCTTGACGATCCAGTTCTTCTGGAACTTCTCGCCGCCCGTCTCGGTGTGCCAGCGCTTCGAGATGTAGACCGGGAACAGGTCGATCTCGCCCTTCTTGAACAGCTCGAAGGCGGCCATCTGCTCCTGCAGCGTCTTGAACTTGATCGTGTCGAAGTTGTACATCCCGCGGTTGATCGGCTTGTCCGCGGCCCACCAGTCGGTCCGGCGCGCGAGGATCACGTCGCGGCCCTTGTTCATCTGCGCCAAGCGGTACGGGCCGGAGACGACGGGGAAATCGAAGTTGACCTTGTTGAAGTCCTGGCCCTGGAGGACGTGCTTCGGCAGGACGAAGAAGCCGGAGAAGAAGATGAAGTTCTCCCAGTGCACGGTCTTCGCGCGGAAGCGGATCTCGCGCGGGCCCAGGATCTCGGGTTTTTCGAAGCGCGACAGGCTCACGCGCGTGACCGAGGTCAAGTTCCGCGGGTCCATGATCGTGTCATAGGTGAAGGCGACGTCCTCAGCCGTGATCGGCTGGCCGTCGCTCCAGCGCGCCTTCGGGTCGATCTTGAAGGTGAAGACCTTCTTGTCCTTCGAGATCGTCCACGACTCGGCGACGTCCGGGCTCGGCTCCAGGTTCGCCGGATGGAGCGCGATCAGCGGCTCGTACATCAGGCCGTAGACCAGGTTCGTGAACGTGTTGTTGTCGAGGTAGTAGTTGAAGGACTTCGGGAAGGCGCCGTAGTAGACGTTGATCGAGCCGCCCTTCAGGGCGTGCGGGTCGGCGATCGGGTTGCCGCGCGGCGCGGCCCCGAGGGTCAGGGCTGCGGCGGCGAGAACGGCGACGGCGCGGGCGAGCCTCTTCATGCGTCCTCCAGTCCCGGGAGCCCCGGGCTCGGCAGATTCTATATCAGTTCGAGTCCGCTGGGAAGGAGGTCGCGCGCCGCCCGCGGCACGCTTTCCCGCCGGGGTTTTGCTAGAATCCGGTCGTGAAGACGCTGGCCGTCGTCGCGGCGCTCGCCGCCTGCCTCGCCGCCTGCCTCGCCGCCTGCTCGGGGGGGGGCTCCTCCGCCGCCCCGCGCCTGCCGGACGTCCGCCTGCCGACCCTCGGGGGGCCGCTCGGAGGCTCCCTGGCCTCCTGCCCGACCGCCAAGTGCCTGACCGTGCTGGTCGCCCCGTGGTGCCCGGTCTGCCACTTGGTGACGCCCGAGATCAAGGGATTCCGCCGCTACTTGGACGCCAAGGGCGTCTCCAGCCGCGTCGTCGTCGGCCAGTCCGACGACCTGGGTGCGATCAAGGAGTTCGCCGCGAGCTTCGGGGCCGACGCCCTGCTCGACGACGGCGGCGCCGTCCCGGCGCGCGGGGTCCCCTCGTTCATCGTCACAGACCGGACCGGCCGCGTGCTGGAGGCCGTCGACGGCTTCCCGCGCTCCAGCGGGCCCGAGGACCTGGCCCGGGACCTGGGGCTGCTTTGACTTTTAGAGACGGACCACGAGGAGAACAATCGCCATGAAGATCGGAGTGCCGAAGGAAATCAAGAACCGCGAACACCGCGTGGGCCTGGTGCCCGGCGGCGTGCGCGCGCTGGTCAAGGACGGCCATAAGGTCCTGATCGAGAAGTCCGCCGGCGTCGGCTCCGGGATCCCGGACGACGACTACAAGGCCGCGGGCGCGGCGATCGTGGACAAGAAGCGCCTGTTCGCCGACGCGGACATGATCATCAAGGTCAAGGAGCCCCTCGAGGAGGAGTACGCCCTGTTCCGCGAAGGCCAAATCCTTTATACGTACCTGCACTTGGCCCCCGCTCCGGCGCTGACCAAGGCGCTCCTCAAGGCCAAGGTCCGCGCGGTCGCCTACGAGACCATCCAACTGCGCGACGGCTCCCTGCCCCTGCTGACCCCGATGAGCGAGGTCGCAGGCAAGATGTCGGTGCAGCTGGGCGCGCAGTTCCTGGAGAAGCACCACGGCGGGCGCGGCGTGCTCCTCGGCGGCGTCCCCGGCGTGGACCGCGGCGTGGTGACCATCATCGGCGGCGGCGTGGTGGGCATCAACGCGGCCAAGATCGCCATCGGCATGGGCGCGCGCGTGAACATCCTGGACGTCTCCGCCCCGCGCCTGGCCTACCTCGACGACGTGTTCGGCAACTCCGTCACCACCCTGATGAGCCACGAAGAGAACATCCAGAAGGCCGTCGTGCGCTCGGACCTGCTGATCGGCGCGGTGCTCATCCCCGGCGCCAAGGCGCCGCACCTGGTCACCGTGGACATCGTCAAGCAGATGCGTCCCGGCTCGGTGATCGTGGACGTGGCCGTGGACCAGGGCGGCTGCGTGGAGACCGCGGAGGTCACCAGCCACGACAAGCCCGTCCTCGTCAAGCACGGCGTCCTCCATTACGCGGTGCCCAACATCCCGGGCGCCGTCGCCCACACCTCGACCTACGCGCTGACCAACGTCACGCTCAAGTACGCGCGCGACATCGCGCGCTACGGCCTGGAGGACGCGGTGCGCCGCGACGAGGCCCTGCGCAAGGGCGTCAACTGCTACCGGGGGAGGGTCGTGCACGCGGCCGTCGCCGCGTCGCTCGGCGAGAAGCCCGTCGAGCTTGAGACGCTGGTCTAGCGCGGGCGCCATCGCCCTCCTGCTGGCCGCGGCGCCCGCGCGCGCCGCGGCCAGCAGGCGCGTCTACGATCCCGAGATCGCCCTGCTGCTGATCGACGTCCAGAGGCAGAGCGTCACGCTGGTGCGCGAGGAGATGCTGCGCCAGGCCGAATGGCTGGGGCTGGGGGGCATGCAAGTCCTCCTGCCCGCCAAGATGGACGCCTTCGAGGCGCGCGTGCGCCGGCGCCTGACGGTGGACTCCGATGTGGTGGAGGAGTACCGCCGCGCGATCGTGGACATGAGCCCCGGCGACGCGGGCGAGGCGGACCGCTTGGTCGCCGAGATCCGGCGCTACCACGGGCTGCGCCCCGGCCCGCCGCTGGAGCGCGTGCCACTGCCTCCCGTCTCCGGCCCGGGGCCGAAACTGCTGGCGGAGAGCGGCGTGGGCTCGGACGCCGAGGCGGCGCTGGCCGGGTCCCCGCTCCTCGACGAGCCGGTGGCCTACGCCGAGCGCCGCTTCGGCTCCACGGGCCCGTTCCTGCGCCGGCGCAAGTGGAACCTGGACTTCTACCTGGGCTCCTTCTCCGACCTGATCCCGCAGTATCGCCGGCTCGGCTACCGGCGCGTCTACCGCCTGCGCGCGCCGTACGTGAGCTTCGGCCGCAGGGCCTACGTGCTGGCGCCGGAACCGGGACTGCGCCCGCGCCTGGTCTACTGCTCTTTCTACGGGGCGGACCTCTTCCTGAACACGCGCGCCCAATGGGCGGTGCTGACGCGGGCCGCGCGCGGCCAAGGGCCCATCGTGCGCACGCTGACCTGCCCGTCCTGCCGCTGGAGCCCGCGCGGCGTGTCCGCCATGCGCGACCTGCTCGCGACCGTCCCGTACCCGGTCGACGAGGTGGTCGTCGGCTACGACGACCTGTTCGCGCGGGCCTGGAAGGACCGGCTGCTGGGCATTTACCAGAACGACTACTGGCGGCTGGGCTGCTACCGCAGCCCCGCCGGGGTCGTAGCCACGCTCCAGCCGCGGCACACCGACTACGGCGAGATCCTGGCCGCCTCGCTGGAGCCCTTGATCCGCCGCGGGGCGCGCGCCGTGTTCTACGGCGGGCCCGCGGCCGCGGTGGACCCGCGGGCGGACACGGCGGACCTGGCCCTGCCCACGGCCTTCGTCAGCGACGAGGGCAAGCCCATCCCGTTCGTCAACGCGCTGCGGCCCCCGCGCCGCCGCCCGCTGCTCTTCGGCGGACTGCCCACGCCGCTCTTCGCCACCCGCGAGTGGCTGGCGGCCGCCCGCAAGCGCGGCGTCAGCGCTTTCGACGGCGAGATGGCGCGCCTGGCCGAGGCCGCGGTCTTCTGGCGGCGGCCGGACGGCACGCCGGTGAGCCTGGGGATCGGCGCGGTCCTCGGGGGGCTCTCCGACCTGCACCCCGAGGAGGACCGGACCTTCTACACCCTCGAGTACGCCAACCAGGTGGGCCGGGAGTCGGCCAAGAGGCAGTTCCTGGCGCGGGTCGTCGCGGCGCTCAAGGCCGCGGCGCGAGATAAAAGTCGGTGATCAGAGGCTCGTCGGAAAGCCCTTGGACCTCGGCCGGGGTGCCGCCTAGGGTTGCGGCCAGGTCCTTGGCCAGCCCGGCGCGCTTGCTTGGCGACATCGCGCGCACCCCCTCAGTCCCCGGGTCCAGGTAGACCGGGGCGTAGCCCGCCTTGGAGATGGACACCGCGTAGCCGCGCCCGTCCAACGGCGGGACCACGAGGCGGTAGCGGCCCGCGGCGTCGGTGCGCGTCGCCACCAGCCGGTCGCTGCGCGGATCGGAAAACCCCATCCGGCAGCCCGCCAGCGGACGCAGCGTCGTCAGGTCGTAGACGGCGCCGCGCAGGCGCCACTCGCTGGCGCGGCGGCGGGACGCGGGCGTGACGAAGACGGGCTCGGGAGCCGGGGCCTGGTCGGCGGGGGAGATCGCGATCATCCCCGACCCTTCCGCGCTCGGTGCGGCGGGAGCGTCCGCCGGCGCGGCGGCCGCCTGGGTCTGCCCGGCGACAACGGCCTCGGCGTCCTGATGCGAGAGGGCGGCCGAGACCGCCGCCGTCGAGGCGTATTTCAGCAGGCCCATCTTCTGCAGGTCCTTGGAGTTCTCCTCGCCCAGGCTGAAAAGGCCGGTCGCCATCGTCCAAACCACGGCGCCGATCCCCGCGAACAGGAGGAGAGGGGGCAGGAAGCGGTACCAGGCGGTCTGCTTGAGCGGATTCTGCTCGGAGGCCCCTTCATCCTCCGGGAAGGACATCGGGCAGTTCGGGCAGTCCCGGGCCTCGGGCGGGAGTTTGGCGCCGCAGCCGGGGCAGCGCTCCGGGGTCAAAGCTCCACCCAGTGGGCGCGCCGGACCCCTTCCAGGCGCTCGAGCCGGGCGCGGACCTCCGGGGGGACCGCGTCGTCCACCGTCAGGACCATCGCCGCTTCGCCGTGCGGGGCGCGGCGGCCGACGCGCATGTCGGCGATGTTGACGCCGGCCTCGCCGAGCAGGGCCCCGACCCGGCCGATGACGCCCGGCGCGTCGGAATTGGTCAGCACGATCATCTTGCCCTCGGGGCGCACGTCCACGCCGAGCGCGCCCAGCCGCACCAGGCGCGGCTCTCCGGGGGCCAGCACGGCGCCGGTGACCGAGACCGGGCCCGCGTCGGTGACCGCGGTGACGGTCATCTCGCGGCGCGCGCCGTCGCCGGCGCGAGGGGAGACCGACTCGGAGACGCGCAGGCCCCGCTCGGCCGCCACGGCCGGGGCGGAGATCCAGCTCACCGATGGCCCCAGGATCGGCGTCAGCAGGCCCTTGAGCGCGCTGACGGCCAGCGGCCGGCGCTCCGCGGGCTTGAAGTCGCCCGAGAACGCGCACGCGAACTCGCGCACGCCGCCCTCCAGGGTCTGGGCCAGGAAGCGGCCCAGGGCCTCGGCGAGGCCCAGCCAGTCGCCGAGGGCGGCCAGGGTCTGCGCGTCGAAGCCCGGGAGGTTCAAGGCGTTCGGGGCCAGGCCCTTCTCGTGGAACTCCAGCACGGCCTGGGCCAGCTCGGTGGCCACGCGGCCCTGCGCCTCGCGCGTGGAGGCGCCCAGGTGCGGGGTCAGGACCAGGTTCGGCGCGCCGCGCAGCGGGCTGTCCTCCGGGACGGGCTCCTTCGAGAAGACGTCCAGGCCCGCCGCGGCCACGCGTCCGTCCTTGAGCGCCTCGGCCAGCGCCGCCTCGTCGATCAGCTCGCCGCGCGCGCAGTTGATCAGACGCAGTCCCTTCTTGGCGACCTTGAGCGACTCCGCGTCGATCAGGTGCCGCGTCTTGGCGCCGCCCGGCACGTGCAGGGTGACGAAGTCGGCCCGGGAGAGCAGGGCGTCGAGCGCCAGCGGCTCCACGCCCAGCTCGCGCGCCTGCGCCTCGGACACGAACGGGTCGTGGCCGATTACGGTCATGCCGAAGGCCTGCGCGCGGCGCGCGACCTCGCGGCCGATGCGCCCCAGGCCGACGACGCCCAGGGTCTTGCCGAAGAGCTCCACGCCCATGAACTTCGAGCGCTCCCACTTGCCGGCCTTGACCGACGCGTCGGCCGCGGGGACCTGGCGCGCCAGCGACAGCATCAGCGCCAGCGCGTGCTCGGCGGCGGCCAGGGTGTTGGCCGCAGGGGCGTTGATCACGGCGATGCCGCGGCGCGTGGCCGCCGGCAGGTCGATGTTGTCCACGCCGACGCCGGCGCGCCCGATCAGGCGCAGCCCCGCGGCCTTGCCGATCCACTCCGCGGTCACCTTCGTCTCCGAACGCACCAGCCACGCGCCGGCCCCCACGAGAGCCTTCGTCAGGACCTCCGGGCTCGGCGCAATCTCATAGCGCAGCTCGATGTCAGGGCGGCCCTCCAGCGGCTTGAGCCCCTCGGGATCGATCTTGTCGGTGACGAGGACTTTCAGCGTTCCCATGGCCTCAGGCCTTCGCCTTCGCCAGCCGGGCGGCGAGGGCGTCGATGCCCGCGTCCACGTCGGCGCGGGAGATGTACGCCATGTGCGCCAGTCGCGCGATCTTGCCCTTCAGATGCAGCTGGCCCCCGGCGATCGAGATGCCGTCCTCGCGCAGGACGTCGGCCAGGAGCTTGTCGCCGTCCACGCCCTCGGGAAGGACGATGCCGGTGAGGATGTTGGCCGGGCTCTTGGCGAAGAACGGCAGGCCCAGGGTCTCGGTCAGGCGCCGGCGCGCGTGGGCGGCCAGCGCGTCGTGGCGCTTCCAGATGGCCTCCAGCCCCTCGGCGCGCAGGAGCTTGAGCGCCGCGGCCTGGCCGGCCACGATCGAGATCGCCGGGGTCCACGGCGTCTCGCGCGAGGCCAGGGAGCGGCGCATGATCCGCCAGTCGAAGTTGAAGCGGGGCAGGCGGGCGGACTCGGCGGCTTTCTCCGCGCGCGCGGAGAGCGCGACGAAGGCCAGCCCGGGCGCGTTCATCAGGCCCTTCTGCGAGCCGGTGACGACCGCGTCCAGGCCCCAGGCGTCGGTCTCGAGCCGCTCGCAGGCCAGGCCGGAGACGGAGTCGACGACGACGAGGGCGTCCGATTCCTCGCGGACGACCGCGGCCAGGGCTTCCACCGGGTTGAGCACGCCGGTCGAGGTGTCCGTGTGCTGGAGGAAGACCGCCTTCCAGCCCTTGCGCGCGCGCAAGGCCCGGCGCAGGTCCTCGGGGTCCGCGGCGCGGCCCCACTCGTAGCCCAGCACCTCCGGCTCGATGCCGAACGCGCGGTGGATGGCGGAAAAGCGCTCGCCGAAGGCCCCGGTCGAGAGCACCAGCGAGAGGTCGCCGGGGGACAGCAGGTTCTGCACCGCCGACTCCATGCCGGCGGTGCCGGAGCCGGTCATCATCAGCGCCGGGCTCTTGGTGCGGAAGACCCACTGCATGTCCTCCAGGACCTGCGCGAACATCCGCCCGAAGTCCTCGGTGCGGTGGTGGACCAGCGGTCGGGACATCGCCTCGAGCACCTGGGGGGGCAGGGGCGTCGGGCCGGGCGTCAGCATGATGTTCTTGGGGGACATGGGCTCTCGGGGGGCGAGGGTCAGGCGACGCCGCCGGGGGGCGGGGGCGCGGCGCCGGGGCGCCCGGCGCCGCGCCACGAGGGCGGAGCCGCGGGCTGCTCCGCGGCGGGAGCCGTCCCCAACGCCAGGGCGGCCACCTCGCGGAAATGCTTGACCGGGGTCAGGCGCACGCGCGCGCGCACCTCGGCCGGGATCTCCTCCAGATCCTTGACGTTGCCTTCCGGGAAGAGGACCGTCTTCAGCCCCTCGCGGTCGGCCGCCAGGACCTTCTCCTTGAGTCCGCCGATGGGCAGCACGCGGCCGCGCAAGGTGATCTCGCCGGTCATCGCGAGGTCCTGGGCGACGGGGCGGCCGGACAGGAGGCTGGCCAAAGCGGTCGCGATCGCGATGCCCGCCGACGGCCCGTCCTTGGGGGTCGCGCCCTCGGGCACGTGCAGGTGGAAGTCGCGGCGCCGGAACGCGCCCTCGGGGATGCCGAGCTCGGCCGCGACGGACTTCACGTGGGAGAGCGCGGCCTGCGCGGACTCGGTCATCACCTCGCCCAGGCGGCCGGTGATCTTGACCTCGCCGCGGCCGGGCACGGAGACCGCCTCGATGGCCAAGGTCGAGCCGCCGACCTCGGTCCAGGCCAGGCCGGTGGACACGCCGACGGCATTGAACGAGTTGCGCTCGCGCGGGAACTTGGCCGGGCCCAGCATCTTGGGCACGTCGGCCTCCTCCACCGTCACCACCGCGCCCTTCTCGGCCAGCACCCGGCGCGCGGCCTTGCGGCACAGCGAGGCCAGCTCGCGCTCCAGGTGGCGCACGCCGGACTCACGCGTGTACTCCTCCACCACGCGCTCCAGCGCGGGCCCGGAGACGCGCAGCTGCCCTTCCTTCAGACCGTGCGCCTTCAGGGCCTTGGGCAGCAGGTGGGAGCGGGCGATGGCCGCCTTCTCGGACAGCGTGTAGCCGGAGAAGGTGATCACCTCCAGGCGGTCGCGCAGCGTCACCGGGATGCCGGCGAGGTCGTTGGCGGTGCAGACGAACAGCACCTGCGACAGGTCGAACTCGACGTCCAGGTAATGGTCCAGGAAGGAGGCGTTCTGCTCGGGGTCCAGGACCTCCAGCAGCGCCGCCGACGGGTCGCCGCGCCAGTCCATGCCCATCTTGTCGATCTCGTCGAGCAGGATCAGCGGGTTGCGCGAGCCCGCCTTCCGGAGGTGCTGGATCAGCCGGCCCGGCAGCGATCCTATGTACGTGCGGCGGTGGCCGCGAATCTCGGCCTCGTCGCGCACGCCGCCCAGCGACATGCGCACGAACTTGCGCCCCAGGGCCCGCGCGATGGACTTCGCCAGCGAGGTCTTGCCGACGCCGGGGGGGCCGGCGAAGCACAGGATCGGTCCGCGCAGGCCCTTAGTGAGCTTGGTCACGGCCAGGTACTCGAGGACGCGTTCCTTGGCCTTGGGCAGGCCGGAGTGGTCCTCGTCCAGGATCTTCTGGGCCTTGTCCAGGTCGATCACGTCGCGGGTGCGCTTCGACCACGGCAGATGGGTCATCCAGTCGAGGTAGGTGCGGCTGACCGTGGACTCCGGGGAGAAGGGCATCATCTTCTCGAGGCGGCCGAGCTCCTTCAGCGCCGCGGTCTCGGCGGCCTCGGGCATCTTGGCGTCCTTGACCGCCTTTTTGAGGTCCTCGATCTCCTGCGCGAAATCGTCCTTCTGGCGCAGCTCCTTCTGGATCGCCTTCATCTGCTCGTTGAGGTAGTATTCCTTCTGGGTCTTCTCGATCTGGCCCTTGACCCGGGTGTGGATCTTCCTCTCGAGGTTCAGGATCTCGATGTCCGCCTTGACCAGCACGATCAGGCGCTCCAGGCGGGCCTTCGGGTCGGCCAGGTCCAGCAAGGCCTGGCGGTCCGCGGGCTTGACGACGACGGCGGCCCCGGCCTTGTCGGCCAGCTCCGAGGGGTCCTCGATCTGCGGCAAGGCCGCCAGCTCCGACGGGGCGCGCCGCGACAGCTTGCCGTGCTCCTCGCAGACCTCGACGGCGTGGCGCATCAGCGCCTTGGCCTCGGCCGTCACGCGGCCCGCGGCCTCCGGGTACGCCAGCGACGCCTCCCAATGGCCGGCGGCCTCGGAGAACTCCATCGCCTTGATCGCGGCGCGCGCGTGCGCCTGCAGGAACACCTTGAGCGTCCCGTCCGGCATCTTCAGGTACTGCACGACCTCGACGAGAACGCCGGTCTGGTAGACGTCCTGGGGACCGGGATCCTCGACGCCCACGTCCTTCTGCGCGACGACGGCCAGCAGCTTGCCGTGCGCCGCCATCGCCGCCTCGATGGCCTTGACGGACTTGGGCCGTCCCACGGACAGCGGCAGGACCATGTGCGGAAAGACGACGACGTCGCGCACCGCCAAGAGCGGCAGGCGCGCGGGGCGCGGCAGGGGCTTTTTCTCGCTCAAGGCTTCGCCGCCTCCACGATCCTGTCGGCCAGCCCGTAGGCGACGGCTTCTTCGGCCGACAAGTAGAAATTGCGCTCGCAATCCGCGTCCACCTTGGCGAAGGGCCGGCCGCTGTGGCGCGCCAGGATCTCCGACAGGCGGCGGCGCGTCTCGCCCATCTCGGCGCCCTGGATGCGGATGTCGGTCTCCTGGCCGCCCATCCCGCCGCGCGTCAGCGGCTGGTGGATCATCACGCGCGCGTGCGGCAGGACGAAGCGCTTGCCCTTGGTCCCCGCGGCGAGCAGGACCGCGCCGAAGCTCATCGCCATCCCCATGCACAGGGTCGAGATCGGCGCGCGCACGAACTGCATCGTGTCGTAGACCGCCAGGCCGGCGGTGACCATGCCGCCGGGGGAGTTGATGTAGAGGTGGATGTCCTTGTCCGGGTCGTCGGCGTCCAGGTACAGGAGCTGGGAGATCAGGAGGTTCGCCGAGTCGGTGGTGACGGCGCCGCCGTCGCCTCCGACGAAGATGATGCGCTCCTTGAGCAGGCGCGAGAAGATGTCGTAGCCGACGGCCGAGCCTTGGGTCCAGCGCTCGAGGACTTGGGGGAGAATCGCGGGCATGGAGAGAGGATACTTCTTTGGGGGGAAGCCCCTCAAGGGAAAGGCGGGCGCCGGCCCGGCGCCCGCCCCGTTCCGCGTCCGGCGGCGTCAGGCGTCCTTGTAGACCGCCTTGTCCTTCAGGAAGGCCATCGTCTTGCGCTCGCGGATCATGTGCTTGATCTGGTCCTTGCGCTTCTCGAAGAGCTCGCGCATCTCCTTCTTCTTCCCGTCGTTCTCGGCGTCCTTCAGGCCGAGCTCCAGCTCCGCGCCCACCTCGGCGTCGGTCGCCTCGATCTTCTCCTTCTCGGCGATCGAGTTCAGCACGAAGGCCAGGCGCACCTCGTCCTCGGCGCGCGGCTGCATCTTCTCGCGCAGGTCCTTGAGGACCTTGTCGGACAGGTTCGCCGCCCCGACCAACTGGCGGCGCATGCGCTCCATCATGCCCTGGAGCTGGCGCTCCACCATCGACGGCGGGAGGGGGAAGCGGTTGGCCTTGGCGAGCGCCTCCTCGATCTGGCGCGTCGCGTCGGCCTCGGACTCAGACTTCGTCTCGCGGTCCAGGACCTCCTTGAGCTTCGCCTTCAGCTCGTCGAGGGTCTCGAAGCCCAGGTCTTTGGCGAACTCGGCGTCCAGCGCGGGCAGGATCTTGGTCTTGATCTCCGTGAGCGTCACGGCGAGATCGGCGTCCTGGCCGCCCAGCTTGACCGTGATGGTCTTGGTCTGGCCGCGCTTCATGCCCTTGAGGCCCGCGGTCAGGCCCTCGACCGACTGCTCGGCGGACATGTCCACCAGCTCCGCGGTCCCCTTCGCGTTGGGCAGGGGCTTGCCGCCGCGCGAGGCGGCGTAGTCGATCACGGCGAAATGGCCGTCGCCGACGGTCTCGTCCTTGGCGGCCTCCAGGCGCGCGTGGGACTCGCGCAGGTCCTGGACGCGCTTGTCGAGCGCGGCCGCGTCGGCGGCCTCCGGCTTGCGCGCGACGGGGATCTTCAGGTAGTCCTTGGCGGTGGGCGTCGGGGCGATCTCGACGCGCACGGTCAGCGCCAGAGGCTCGCCGTCCTTCCACTTCACGTCCTCCACGGACGGGGTGTCGGCGACGCGCAGCTTGAGCTCCTCCAAGGCCGCGGGCACGTGCTCGCGGATCAAGGCGTCCAAAGCCTCCTCCCGCGCGTGGCCGGTGAAATGCTGCTTGATCACGTCGAGCGGCGCCTTGCCGACGCGGAAGCCGGGGATGCGCGCGCGGCTCTGGAGGCGGACCAGGGCGTTCTGCGTGTGCTCGGTCACCTGCTCGGCCGGAATCTCGACGGAGAGGGTGACGACGCAGCCCTCCTCCTTCACCTTCTTGACCTTCGCCTTGTCCGACTTCGTCGACGTGAAGAGGCCCATGGTTCCTCCGCGGGAGTCGGGTGGGCGGGGGGGGACTTGAACCCCCACGCCTTTCGGCACGCGGTCCTAAGCCGCGCGCGTCTGCCGTTCCGCCACCCGCCCGGAATCAAAAAGGACCGAGGAGTCCTCGGTCCTCGTACGGCTCAGGAAATCGTCTGCACCATCTCGGACTCGAACCGAGAACCTTGACCTTAAGAGGGTCCTGCTCTAACCAGTTGAGCTAATGGTGCCGGCCCACAAGATAGCAAAATCGCCGGACGCGCGCAAGAGCCGCCCTGGGCTTGACGCGCGCGCCCGCGCGGGCTATTCTTCCCGCGAGACCGCGACCCTTAACATTTAAGAAATCGCGCGAAGCCCGGTCTCCTTTATACTATCGACGCCATGAAATATTGGATCTTCCAGAACAACCAGGTGCTCGGGCCCTACGAGGGCGACGATCTCAGCCGCATGAACGCCTTCACGGCGGAAAGCCTGGTCTGTCCGGAAGGACGGCGCGGCACCAGCATGGGGGACTGGCAGCGGGCCGGGATGGTCCCCGATCTCTCGGTCGCCCTGGTCAAGGCCGCGCAGTCGCACTCGGTCAAGTCCCCAGTCGCGACGCTCGCGGGACTGCCCCCGGAGCCGACGCTCAAGGATCTCGCCGTGCTGGGCAGCCTCCAGGAGAAGGTGGCGATGATGGAGGACGTGGTCCTCCAGCTGCAGGAGGGGCTGCGCGTCAAGGACGCGGAGCTGGCCAGCGTCCACCAGGAGCTCGCCGGCAAGGACCGCGAGTCCGCGGAGTTCAAGAGGGAGTCCGACGCGCTGAAGGCCGAGGCCGAGTCGCTCAAGGAGGAGATCGCGGAGCGCAAGCGCGAGGAGCGCGCCCTGAAGTCCGAGGCCGAGTCCTTCAAGAGCCGCGTGACGGAGCTCGAGGAGCGCGTCGGCGCGGTCGGCCGCCTGGGCGAGACCATCGACAAAGCCGTCGAAGCGGAGAAAGCCGTCGCCCACGACGTCGAGTCGCACGGCGCCGCCCTTCAGGACCTGGCCCGCGAGATCGAGGCCCTGCGCGGCGAGATGCAGGAGAAGATCTCCGCCGCCGCGGCCGCGGCCGCGGCCGCCGCCGCTCCGGCGCCCGCGCCGGAGCTCCCGTCCGCTCCCGCCGAGTTCCCGGCCGCCGCGACCGGAGGCCCCGCGTTCCCGCCTCCCGGCGAGGCCGCGTTCGTCCCGCCGGCGGACTCGCCGTTCGCTCCTTCGGCGCCGGCCGCGAACGCCGCGCTCGAGATCGAGCTGCCGGACCAGCCCGTTCCCGCGCCCGCCGCCGAGTCCTCCGCGCCGCCGGTCCCGGCCGAGCCCGCGGCCGCGCCGGTCCCGGCGCCCGCCTTCGACGAGCCGTTCCCGGCCTTCAATCCCGGCCAGCCCTCGTTCGACCCGCTCTCGCCGACGCCCTCTCAGGCTCCGGAAGGCATGCCCGCGGCCCCGGGCGCCGAGTCCGCCCAGGTGTTCGGCGCCGAGCCAGCCGCGGCGCCGCCGGCGG
>JAJXTZ010000006.1 GCA_021783355.1 bacterium
CCCGGCGGGCCGCGGCGTGGCGCCGTTGGGGATCGTCCGGACCGATCCGCCGCAGGCCGCGGCGACCTTCGCGGAGCAGTCGGCGGAGACGGAGACCAGTTCGTCGCTGAGAGCGCGCGCCAGGCGCCCCCGCCAGCCGCGCCACAGGGCGCGCAGTCCCGTCCCGAGGTTCGGCTCGTTGTGCACGGCGAGCACCACGCGCGGCGCGCGCGCGAGGCGCGCCGCCAGCAGGAACCCCATGGTCAGCGAGGTCGGGGGAAAGCCTCCGGAGCTCACCAGCACCGCGTCCGGACGCGCGGCCGCGATCGCCGGGACGAGGCGCAGGGCCGCGGTCGCGGTCCCCGGGGCGCCCGGCTCGGCGTCGGACGGGACCGGGAGGGTCGTTAGGGTCGCGCGGCCGGCGAGCTCGCTCTCGTACACGGGCCGCCCGGGGTGGGTCCCGTTGAGAGCCACGGTCCACGCGTCGCCCGAGGGCCAGGCGCGCAGAAGCTCGATCATGACGGCGTCGTCGCCGCCGAACCGCGGGCTTTGGAGCAGAGCCAGGAGTCGCGCCACGCCCGGCTCCTAAGCGCCGCCGGCGCGGAACAGGCCCACGAAGGCCGTCTCGACGGCCGTCGGCCAGCGGGAGTCCGCGGCGCGCATCAACGCCCCGTAGCCGGGAGCGCGCCAGGCCAGGGGCACGCGATGGAAGAAGAAGGTGCCGTAGTCCCGCTCCAGAGCGAAACCCGAGCGGGCCAGGAGCTTGAGGAAGCCGGGCTTCGTGAAGAAGCGGACGTGGGGGAACTCCCACTCCTCGGCGCCGGGGAAGAAGCCGTAGGTGTCCATGTCGCCGGTGAACAGGAATTTCAGCCGGCCGAAGAGAGTGAAATGGTTGGGGACGAGGCAGAGCAGGCGTCCGCCGGGCTTCAGGGAGGAGCGGATCCGGCCCAGGAGGGCGGCGGGATCGAGCAGATGCTCGAGGACGTCCTTACAGAGCGCGAGATCGTAGGCGCCCTCGGGGACGCCCAGCGGAGCGCTCGAGAAATCGGGGCAGGAGACCGTCGCGTCGTAGCCGGCCGCGCGCGCCCTCTCCAGCGCGTAGGCGCTGGCGTCCACGCCGGTCAGACGCGCGCCCGCGGCGTCCTTGAAATAGCGGCCGAAGACCCCGTTGCCGCAGCCGACGTCCAGGACCTCGCGCGGTCCCGGCCTCAGGAGGGTCAGCGCGTCGTCGTAGACGGGGCGCATGTAGTCGCCCGCGATGGCGTCGATGTACTCGTTTCTGAAGGCGCCGAACTCGCCCGGCGGAGCGGCGGGCTTCAAAGCCCGCGCGCCCGCAGGTCGTGGATCTGGACCAGGCCGACGGCGCGGCGCTTGCGGTCCACGACGGGAAGGACGTTGAACGGCGTCCGGCGATCCTCCATGATGGCGATCGCCTTCGCGGCCGAGTCCTCCGGACGGACCGTGACCGGACGGGGGTTCATCACCTCGCGGATGGAGAGCGAGAACGGGCTGCGTCCTCCCTGGAGGACGCGGCGGATGTCGAAGTCGGTGACCAAGCCGAGGAAGCGCCCGCGCGCGTCCACGACCGAGGCGGCGCCGGCTTGGCGCCGCGTGATCTCGATCAGCAGGGCCTTCACCCCGGCGTCGACGCGGACGACCGGGTTGTCCTCTCCCGCGCGCATCACGTCGGCGACGGTCAGGGTCAGGCGGCGGCCGAGGCGACCCCCGGGATGGTTGCGCGCGAAGTCGCGCGCGCCGAAGCCTCGCCGCTTCATCAGGGCGACCGCGAGGGCGTCGCCGACCGCGAGGGCGACGGTCGTGCTCGCCGTCGGGGCGAGGTTGAGCGGGCAAGCCTCCTCCACGACCGGGGTGTGCAGGACGACCGCGGCATGGCGCGCCAGCGTCGAACGCGGGCTGGCGGTCAGCGCGACGAGCTTGGCGCCGCGCGCGCGCAGGTGCGGCAGAAGGGCGTTGAGCTCGTCGGACTCGCCGGATTTGCCGAGGGCCAGGACCAGGTCGTGGCGCTGGACCAGGCCCATGCCGCCGTGCATCGCCTCGGTCGGGTCCAGATAGACGGCGGGCGTGCCGGTCGAGGAGAAGGTCGCGGCGATCTTCTGCGCGATCGCTCCGGACTTGCCGACTCCGGTCAGGATGACCTTCCCGCGGCAGGACGCCAGCAGCTCGACGGCGCGGGCGTACGAGCCGTCCACGGCCGCGCGCGCGCGGCTCAGGGCGGCCGCCTCGCAGGCGAGCACGCGGCGAATCTCGGCGAGGACGGCGGCGCGGCGATTCTTCGGCATCCCGGGAGATTCTACCAATTACCCGGCCGCGCCTCGCGTCGCGAGCTCTCGGGAGAAAAAATCGAGGTAGGCGTCCCGGCTCAGCCGCCCTTCCGTCTCCGGCGAGACGAGATAGCGGCGCTTGTAGGCGTCGTAAAGGCGCGGGTCGGCGGAAGGCGCCAGCTCGTCCTCCTCGCGCGGGCGGTCGAGGACCGCGCAGGTCCGGCCCAGGGTCTTCGCCACGCAGGCGGGGAGGAGGTCCAGGCGGATGCGGCGGTAGCGGCGGGCGATGTCGTCGGTGGTGAAGAAGAGCAGGGGCTTGGCGTCCAGGACGGCGTAGCTCAGGGCGGTGCTGTAGCTGGTCAGCGCGAACTCGCAGAAGCGCACGAGGGGGCGCGCCGCTCCGCGCAGGATCTTGCGGCCGCCGAACGGGTTGTCGCGATAGTCCGCCTTCGGGTGGGCGGCGACGATCATCTCCACGCCGTGCCGCCTTTCCAGGCGCTCGAAGTGGGCGTTCAGCAGAGCGTAATAACGCGACGGTTCCACAAGAGTCTTGAGGCCCAGGAGCTTGAAGTCCGGATGATGAGGGAGGTATTGGTCCAGGAAGACGGCGTACCGGCCGGCCGCGGGAGGGCGATCGGAGTCGCGCGCCTCCAGCCAGTCGTCGTAGTCGTAATGGTTGATCGGCACCACCCGGGCGGGGCCGGCCTCCTCGCGCGCGGCCTCGCCGGCGGCGAAGACCACGCCGGGAGCTCGGACCAGCCCGGCGCGCCGGGCCGCGAGCGCGGCGCGCTTGAGCCCGAAGTGGGCGATTTTCCCGGGGTCCAGCAGGAGGGGGAGGTTCTCGCCGAGACGCCGCAGCGGCGAACCGGTCGGGACGGGCATCACGCCGGACACGACCGCCCCCAGGCGCGCGGGCGAACGGCTCAGCAAGCGATGGGCGCGATAGGTCTTGGGCTCGTAAGGCAGGGCCGTGACGATCAGCGTCTCGGCGACGCCGGGCTCCTTCAACGCCGCGCCGAGCTCCCGCCAGGAGCGGAACGCGCGCGCGTACGGGCGGGCGACCTCGCGGCCGGGCAGCGAATGGCCGTACAGCGGCGATAGGTCCCAATAGGAGACCGGGATCCCTCTCGAGGACAGGAAATCGAGCGGGAGAAGACGCAGCAGGGTCTCGTTGAGCGGGGTGTAGCTCGCGAAGACGACCGTCTTCATCCGGCCGCGGCCTCGACGGCGGCGGCGGCCACCTCGCGGACCTGCGCATCGGTCAGGCTCGCGCTCGACGGCAGGCAGACCGAGGTCCGCCACAGCCTCTCGGTGACCGGGAGGGGGGCGCGCGGGGCGTCGCGGTACATCGGCTGCAGGTGCGCCGGGGCCCACATCGGCCGCGCGCCGACGCCGCGGGCGCGCAGGGATTTCAGGACCCGCGCGGCGGTCTCGGCGTCCCGGGCGAGGACGGCGTTCAGCCAGAAGTTGCTGCGGGAGCCCGCGGGCTCCCAGAAGAGGCTCAGCGCGGTTCCGGCGAAGGCGTCCCGGTACGCGGCGGCGATCTCGCGCTTGCGCGCGACGAAGCCGTCCAGCTGCTCGAGCTGGGCGCAGCCGATCGCCGCGTTCACGTTCGGAAGGCGGTGGTTGTACCCCACCGCGTCGTGCCAGAACGCGTCCGCGTCGGATTTCGCCTGCGTGGACAGGTGCTTCGCGCGGGCGGCCAGGGCTTCGTCGTCGGTGACCAGCGCCCCCCCGCCGCCGGTCGTCGCGATCTTGTTGCCGTTGAAGCTCAGGACGCCGGCGCGCCCGAAGGAGCCGAGCGGGCGTCCCC
Organism: bacterium; assembly: GCA_021783355.1. Classification (GTDB taxonomy): domain Bacteria; phylum Elusimicrobiota; class Elusimicrobia; order UBA1565; family UBA9628; genus GWA2-66-18. Next base: position 4,075 of record JAJXTZ010000006.1, read on the forward strand.
GGTAGGAGGAGCCGAGGGCCTCCGCGGCATCCTCGATCACCGGGATGCCGCGGCGCGCGCAGGCGTCCAGCAGGGGCTCCAGGCGCACCGAGCGTCCCAGGGCGTGCATCGGCACGCAGGCGGCGACCCGGCGGCCGCTTCCGCGGCGCACGCAGGCGCCGCCGCGCGTCTCGGTCTCCGCGGCCAGGAAGGCCTCCAGCGCGTCGGGGTCGAGGCCGAAGGTCGGCTCCTCGACGTCGGCGAAGAGGGGGACCGCCCCTTGATAGGCGACCGCGTTGACCGTGGCGAGGAAGGTCAGGCTCGGGACGATCACCTCGTCGCCGGCGCGGACGCCGATGAGCCTCAGCGCGAGGTCGAGCGCCGCCGTGCCGTTGACGAGGGCGACCGCGCGGCGCGTCCCGCAGACGCGGGCCAGGTCCGTCTCAAAGCGGTCCACGAACTTCCCCGCCGAGGACACCCAGCCGGTGTCCAGGCATTCCTTGACGTAGGACCACTCGTTGCCGGCGAAGACCGGCTCGTGAAGGGAGAGGGGCTTGGTCGTCATCGGGGGAACAGGTCTCCAAATTCCTTCTCGGCGCGCCGGAACTCCTGCGGACCGCCGATGTCGAGCCAGTACTCCTGCACCGGGAAACAGGCGACCCCGCCGCGGCGCCGCGAACGGATGATGTTCAGGAATTCCGGCATGTCGCAGGCGCGGCGCTTCGGCAGCCACGCCAGCGCGCGAGGGTCCAGGACGTAGATGCCGGCGTTCACGAGGAAGCGCTGGGTCGGCTTCTCGACGAAGCGGCTGAGACGCCGGCGCGACTGCTCGACGACGCCGTACGGGACCTGGATCTCGTGGCGCTTGACGCAGATCGTCGCCAGGCCCTTCTCCGCCGCGTGGAAATCGAGCAGGGCGGCGAAGTCCACCTTGGTCAGGATGTCGCCGTTGAGGACCAGCAGGGGCTCCTCGAGGCGGCGCTTGATCAGGCGCAGGGCTCCCGCGGTGCCCAGCGGGCGCGGCTCGCGCACGTACTCGATCTCCACGCCCCAGCGCGAGCCGTCGCCGAAGTGCCGCTCGATCTGCTCGGCGAGGTAATTGACGGTGAAGGTGAAGCGGGTGAAGCCCGCCGCGGCCATCTGCTCGAGCAAGTGCTCTAGGATCGGCTTGTTCCCGAGACGCAGCATCGGCTTGGGAGTGTTCGCCGTCAGGGGCCGCAGGCGCTTGCCCGCGCCGCCGGCCATCACGACCACGCGGTTCGGGTGGCGCGCCGGGACCGTCATGTAGTCGGACAGCGCGGCCAGGCCGGTCAGGCGTCCGCGCCGGTCGACGATCGGCAGATGCGACTTGGTGTGGAGGGCGAAGAGCGCGGAGAGCTTCTCGGGACTGGTCCCGTCGGGGACGACCAGAGGCTTGCGGTTCATCGCCTTCGTCACGGGAGAGGAGAGGCCCGCCCCGCGCAGGAGCGCGCGCCGGATGTCGATGTCGGTCACCACTCCCGCCAGCCGCCCGGACTCCTCGACGACGACCGCGAACCCGACGCGGCTCTTGGTCATCGCGCCCATCGCGTCGCGGACCTTGGCCGACGGCGCCAGGACGATCTCCGGATGTCGGGCCAGAAAATCCTTCATCGGCTCCTCCGGAGGCGCGCGCCGCGTCCCAGCGCCTTGCCGCCGTCGGGCACCGCGGCGCGGACCACGGCGCCCGCGGCGACGAGCGCGCCGGCCCCGACCCTTATCCCGGGGAGGACCACGGCCCCGGCCCCGACGAAGGCGTCGGCCCCGATCCGGGCCCCGCCGAGGATCACCGCCGCGGGACCGACGAACGCGTGGTCGCCGACCGCGGCGTCGTGCTCGACGACCGCGGCCGTGTTGACCACCGCGCCGGCGCCGATCGAGGCGCCCGGGTGGACGACGGCGCGGGTGAGCACCTGCGCGCCGGGGCCGAGCCGGGCCGACGCGGAGACGACCGCGGAGGCGGCGACCACCGGCGGCAGGTCGGCGCCGGCCGCGGCCGCGGCCTCGAAGACCGCACGCCGTCGGCGGGTGTCCTTCAGGCCGCCGACGCCGATGGCGGCGGAATAGCGCGCCGGAGGGTAGCCGGCGAGCGCCTCGTCGCCGCCGGCGACTCGGACGCCGTCGATCGAGGTCCCATGGATCGAGCGGTCGGAGTCGAGGAAGGCCGCCACCTCCAGTCCCGACGAGCGCAGCGCGTCGGCCACGACGCGGCCGTGGCCTCCGGCTCCGAGGATCACGAAGGGCTTGGCGCTCATCCGAACCTCCCGGGCAGGTCGCGGAAGGACTTGAAAGGGAGCCGCGGGTCGCGCAGGGCCCGCGCGATCGCCGCGACGATGCGGGCCGACGACGCGCCCCCGTCGTAGGGATTCGAGCCGTCGCAGCGGCGACGGAACGCCGGCGACAGGGCGCGGCGCAGGGCGGCGGCCGCGGCGGCCGCCGTCGGCCGAGCGTCGATCACCGACGAGGCGCGCAGCCGCCCCTTCTGCCGATCGCCGATGTTGACCGTGGGCACGCGCAGACTCGGCGCCTCGATGATCCCGCTGGAGGAGTTGCCGATGACCGCGGAGGCGAGGCTCACGAGGCTCGGGTAGGCGACGCGGCCCAGGGACGGCGCGAGCGCCGCGCGCCCGGGCCGGGACGCCGCCCACGCGCGCGCGCGGCGGTTGATCGCGGCTCCGCCGGCGTCGGCCCCGGCGAGGGTGACGACGGCGGCGATCCCGACGGCGTCGAGGGCTCCGAGGGCCGCGTCCACGACGGAGAGGCCGACTTCCCCGGCGGTCTCCGGGTGGCAGGTCGCGACGGCGAACGGGCGGTCCAGGTCGAGCCCGACCAGACGCTCGAGGTCGGCGCGGGGCGCGCGCCGCAGGTGGCGGAGGTTCTCGATCCCGGGCGCGCCGACGAGGACGACGCGGCGGGGGTCTTCTCCCATCTGCAGGATCCGGCGCCGGTACGCGGCGGCGGCCGGGAAATGGAGCTGGCTCATCTTCGTCACGGCGTGGCGGACCTGCTCGTCGATCACGCCTTCGCTGGACTCTCCGCCATGCAGGTGGGCGATCGGCACCCCGGCCGCGACCGCGGCCGAGCAGGCGGCGAGAAGCTCCCAGCGGTCGCCGAGCACGAGCAGGAGGTCGGGCTTCAACCGTCGGTAGGCCGCCGCGAAGCCCGTCGCCGCCGGGCCCAGCGCGCGGGCGACGGCCGCGGCGTCGTCCCCGCGGGGCGCGCTCGCCACCCGCGCGTCGACGCGGAAGCCGTCCCGTTCGATCTCCCGCACGGTCATCCCGCGGCCGGCGTCCAGGTGAGAGCCGCAGGCGATCACGCGCAGGCGCAGCTCCGGATGCTCCGCGATTGCGCGCATCGTGCGGTGGAGCAGGCCGTAGTCGGCGCGGGAGGTGGTGACCACGGCGACGGTCTTGCGGCTCACAGGCAGTCCTCGGTCAGCGGCTCGTCCCGGCGCAGGCCGCGCTTGAGGGCCCGGCCGAGCACGCGCTCGATTTCCGCCGGGGAGACGCCGGCGGCAGGGCGCTTGGCGGCGAGGTCGGCGGCCGCGAGCGTCCGGCCGGCCGGCAGATCGCGCGCGGCGACCAGGCCGCGACGCGCGACCGCGCGGTTCTTTTCCTCGCACGGGGCCGGCCGCTTGACGCCGTCGCCGAGGGCCGCGGACACGGAGCGGATCTGTCGGACCATCTCCGTGAATTCCGCGGGTTCCAGCGACGCCGCGTGGTCCGGGCCGGGCAGGGCCCGGTCCAGGGTCAGGTGCTTCTCGATCACGGAGGCTCCGAGCGCGGCGGCGGCCACGGCGATCTCGGTCCCGAGCGTGTGGTCGGAGTAGCCGACCGGCAGGCCGAGCTCGCGCGCCATCGCGGTCATCGCGCGCAGATTGACCTGCTCGGGAGGCGCCGGATATTCGGTCACGCAGTGGAGGACCGTCAGCGGCGCGCCGGAGACGGCCTGGATCCAGCCGACGGCGCGGCGGACCTCGGCGAGGTCGCTCATGCCGGTGGAGAGGATGACCGGGCGGCCCTTCCGGGCCACGTGCTCGATCAGCGCCTTGTGGGTGATTTCGCCGGAGGGGATCTTGAACCGGGGCACCCCGAGCCGCTCGAGCATGTCGGCGCTCTCTTCGTCGAACGGTGTGGAAAGGAACTCCAGGCCGGCGGCGCGGGCGCGGGCCTGGAGGCGGCGGTGGGCCGCCTCGTCGAGCTCGAGCTTGGACAGCATGGCCCGCTGCCCGTCCTTCATTCCGGCGGCCGCCTGGTACGGGGCCAGCTCCGCGGCGTCGCCGGCGAGGGCGTCGGCGCGGAAGGTTTGGAACTTGACCGCGTCCGCGCCCGCGGCCTTCGCCGCGTCCACCAGGCGCTCGGCGAGGAGGAGGTCCCCGTTGTGGTTGACGCCGGCTTCAGCGATGACGAAGACCCGGCCTGAGTTCGGGGTCGCCGCGGGCATTGGACTCCCGCCCTCCGCTCTCAGCGGGGGCCTGCCGCCCGCGCGGCGTAGAAGTCGCGAATAGACGAGGCCACCCACTCGAGTTGTTCGCGCGCGAGTTCGGGGTACACGGGCAGGCTCAGGATGCGCCTCGCCTGAGCTTCGCTGACCGGGAAGCTGCCCAGCGGCTTGCCGAGCGGCTTGGCGGCGTCCTGTACGTGGATCGGCTGGGGGTAGTGAACCGCGGTGTCGATGCCGCGTCCGGCAAGGAAGGACTTCAACTCGTCACGGCGCTCGGCCTGGACGATGAAGGTGTGGTAGACCGCCCTCTCGTGCGGCTGGTCGCTCGGGACGGTCAGTCCGGGGACGCCGGCGAGCGCTGTCTGGTAAAAAGCGGCGTTGCGCCGCCGCTCCTCGGTCCAAGCGTCCAGATGCTTGAGCTTCACCAGCAGCATCGCGGCCTGCACGGTGTCGAGACGCGAGTTCGAACTCCAGACCACGCAGTTGTCGCGCGTCTTAAGGCCCAGGTTGCGCATGAGGCGGATCTTTTCCGCGAGGGCGGGATCGCTCGTGACGGCGGCACCGCCGTCGCCGCAGGCGTTGAGGGTCTTCAGCGGGTGCAGGCTGAAGCAGCCGACCGCGCCGAACGAGCCGACGCGCCGGCCCTTGTACTCGGCCAGGACGGCCTGCGCGCAGTCCTCGATCACGGGAATCCCGCGGCGTCCCGCTATCTCCAGGATCGAGTCCATGTCGGCCGGGCGGCCGGTGAGGTGCACCGGGATCACGGCCTTGGTCCGCGGCGTGATCGCGCGCTCAAGAGCGGCCGGGTCCATGTTGTAATCGTCGCGCACGTCGACGAGGACGGGGGTCGCGCCGATGACGGCCGCGCACGAGGCGCTGGCGACGAAGGAGTTCGCCGCGGTGATCACCTCGTCGCCGGGGCCGACGCCGAGCGTGCGCAGGGCCAGAATCAGCGCGTCGGTGCCGGAGTTCAGGCCGACCGCGTGCTTCGCTCCGCACAGGGCGGCGAGCTTCGTCTCGAAGAGCTCGACCTCCGGGCCGAGGACGAACTGGCCTCGGTCGATGACGGCGCCGACAGCTTCCAGAAGTTCCGCTTTCAGCGGCCTATGCTGTAAGGCGATATCAACGTAGGGAACCTTCACGGCGGCGGCGCTCATCAGAAGGGTCCTGTGAACGAGGCGTCGGGGATGTCGAGTTTCTCCGGCAGCGGGCGCGGCGAAAAGCCTCGTCCCAACTGCCGTGCGGCGGCGGCGGCGATGTCGTTGGCGTGCGGGTAGCAGTACTGGGCCAGGCCCGGCGTGGACGGGATCGGGCAGTCGGGCAGGGTGAGCCGGATCGGGGCGGTCTTCAGCGCGTCGAACGCGTGCTCGGTGGCCAGCGCGAGGATCTCGGCGGAGATCCCAGCCAGCGCCCAGCCGGTGTCGGCCATCACGAGGCGCCCGGTCTTGCGCACCGAGGCCAGGAGGGTCTCGCGATCCAGCGGCCGGACGCTGCGCAGGTCGATCACCTCGGCCGAGATGCCGTCCTCGGCAAGGAAGTCGGCCGCGCGAAGGCACTCGAGCGTCATGTAGGAGACGCCGACAAGAGTCACGTCGGTCCCGTTGCGCGCGACGCGGGCCTTGCCGATCGGCTCGCGGATGGGGCCTTCGCGCACGGGCCCTTTCACGTTGTGAAGCCAGCGGTGCTCGATGAAGATCACCGGGTTGTCGTCCTCGATGGACGAGATCAGCAGGGCCTTCGCGTCCGAGGGGGTCGCCGGCATCACGACCTTGAGGCCGGGGATGTGGGCGAACCAGGAGTGCAGGCTTTGCGAGTGCTGGGTGCCCTGGCCCCAGCCGCGGCCGATCAGCAGGCGGATTGTGAGCGGCACGGAGGCCTTCGCGCCGAACATGTAGTGCCACTTGGCCGCCTGGTTGACGATCTGCTCCATGGCGAGCACCGCGAAGTCCATGCGCTGGTGGACCATCACCGGGCGCATCCCGACCAGCGCGGAGCCCACGGCGACGCCGGTCATGCCGTTCTCGGCGGTCGGCATGTCCAGCACTCGCGCCGCGCCGTGTTTCTCCTGGAGACCCAGCGTCGTGCCGAAGACGCCCTTGGGGTCAGGGACGCCCAAGCCCATCAGGTACACGGACGGGTCGCTAGCGAGGCAGTAGTCCAGCGCCTCGCGGATCGCCTGCGCGTAGCGGAGATCGCGGGTCATGCCGCCACCCCCGTCCGGGGGGCTTTCGCGGGAGCCGGAGCCTCGGCGTACACATCGGTGAGGAGTTCGCAGGCGTCCGGATAGGGGCGCGACTTTGCCCATGCGAAGGCGGCGTCTATCTCGGCCGCGAACTGGGCGAGCATGGCTTCCTTTTCTCCGGCGGCGAGAGCCTTCGCGGCGCGCAGGGCCTTCTCACAACGGGTCAGCGGGTCGCGCCTCTTCCACTTCAAGAATTCGGCCTCGGTCCGGTAGCCGATGTCGTTGTCGTAATTCGGCCCGCAATGTTCGCGCCAGCGGTACGTCTCCAGTTCCAGGAAAACAGGGCCGGCCCCCGAGCGCGCGTGCATCGCGGCCTTTTCGGCAAGAGCCTTGGTCGCCATCACGTCGTTGCCGTCGCCTTTCAGCGCCTTCATCCCGTGCGCGGCGGCGAGCGCCGCCAGTGGGCGCTTCGGCTGGCGGACCGACAGCGGCGAGTAGACCGAGTACAGGTTGTTCTCGCAGACGAAGACGATCGGGAGCTTCTTGAGCGAGGCAAAGTTCATCGCCTCGTGGAAGACGCCCTCCTCGGTGGAGCCCTCGCCGAAGAACGCGGCGACGACGCGGTCCTCGCCCTTCATCCGGACGCCGAAGGCCACCCCCGTCGCGATGGCGATCGTCGCGCCGACGATCGGGGTCGCGCCGAGGAAGCCGACCGATGGGTCGATCAGGTGCATCGAGCCGCCCTTGCCGACGCTGCAGCCGTCCGCGCGGCCGTAAAACTCGGCCAGCATTGCCTTCAGATCCCCGCCCTTTCCGAGGTAGTGGGCGTGCGAGCGGTGCGTGCTCAGCGCGTAGTCGTCGGACTTCAGGCCCGCGTAGACGCCGACGGCCGGGCCTTCCTGGCCTATGCTCAGATGGATCGGGCAGCGCATCTCCTGCTCGGCGTACCGGGCGGCGATGGCCTCTTCGATCGCGCGGATGCGGAGCATCCGGGCGTAAAGGGCCTTGAGAGGGCCGAGGAGCTTCGGAGGAGCCTTGGGCGTCATCCGCGGTGATTTTACCATTTCCGAGTCTCGATTCGCGGGGGGCGGGCTTAGTCCGCCGCGGGCGAGCCTGAAGGCTCGGACATCAAGCGGGCGAAATGGGGGTTTCGGGACAGGAGGTCCCGATAGCGGCCGGCGTCGAGCACCCGGCCTCTTTCCAGAACGACGACCCGGTCGCCGAGCCTAACCGTCGAGGCCCGGTGAGCGATTACGATGAGAGTCAGTTGCCCCTTGAGGCCCTCCAGAGCCTTGGCCAAGTCCGTCTCGGTGATGCCGTCGAGGGCGCTCGTCGGCTCGTCCAGGATCATCACGGACGGCCTGCGGTAGAGGGCGCGCGCGATGCCGAGCCTCTGGCGCTGACCGCCGCTGAGGCGGGACCCGCGTTCGCCCACGCGTGTGCGGTAACCATCCGGAAGGCCCTCGATGAAATCCGCGATTTGCGCGAGTTCGGCGGCGGATCGCACCCGGCCGAGGTCGATCTTCTCGGGTTCGATTCCAAAGGCGATGTTCTCCGCGATCGTCGAGTCGAACAGGAACACCGACTGAGGGACGAAGGCGACGGCGCGGCGCCAGCGGGGAAGGAGGTCGTCGTCGAGCGCCAGTCCATCGACGGTGATGCGGCCGCTCTGGGGGCGCTGGAGGCCGAGGAGGAGATCGGCCAGCGTCGACTTCCCGGCTCCGGAACCGCCGGCCAAGGCGAGGAATTCGTCGCGTCGGATAACCAGGTCGAGACCCTCGAACACGGGGGCGTCCTGACCGGGATAACGGAAGACCGCCTTTTCCACCCGGATCCCATCCCGAAGGACGAAGGCCGGGACGTCGTTCCCCGCGTCGCGCGGAGGCACCGACAAAAGCTCGACGACGTTGTCGAACACGGAGCGGAACTGGTGCATCTGCGACGCGGCGCCGGAGAACTTCAGCAGGGACGGCAAGAGGCGATAGCCGGCCACGGCGTAGAGCGATAGCAAGGTCACGACGCGCACCGGGTCGTTGCCGCGAGAAAGCTGCCACAGCGCGACCCCCAGGAGAACGCTCGCGGCGACGGCCTGGACGAGGCTGCTCGGGAGGGCTTGAAGTATCAGGGAGCGGCGATAGGAGGTCGCGTGATCCTGCGCGTAGGTCTCGAAAGTGCGCGCGAAGTGAGCCTCAGCTCGCGCGGCCTTGATCTCCTTCGCCGCGCCGAGAAGTTCGAGGCAGTGCTCGAAACGGCGTCCCGAAGCCTCGTCATTGAGCCGGCCGAGGGTCGAAATGCGCCGGCGGATCGCCAGATAGCTGCCTCCGACCATCACGCCGATTCCTAACAGGACCGTCGCGCCGAGGCGCGGGTCGGCCCACAGAATCAGGCCGGTCAGCAGAAGGATCGTCGCGGATTCGGAGGCGGCCGTCATCCATGACTGGAGAACCGAGTTGGCGACGGCATCCGTCTGCACGAGCACGTCCTTGGCCTGCTGACCGGAGTGGCTCGTTAGGAAGAACGGATAATCCTTCTCGAGATACGCACGCAGCATCCGGGACGATAGGCGCGGCATCTGATCCGTGCAGAAGCGGGTCAGCATCGCGCTCTTGAGAAAGACGAACGCGTTCGCCGAGACGAGGAAGACTATCGCGGCCGCTCCGCAGAGCATCAGGAACGCCCTCGCGTCCGGGCACCCGCTGGCGGTGAACAGACGGTGGAGCGTCGGCTGGGTGTGGATGAGCTCGGGCCGGCTCAGGAGAGCCAAAAAAGGCATGACCGACCCGACCCCGCCCAGCTCCATGAGGCCCCCGAACAGACCGAGGCCGAGGACCGCCGCCGCGCGGCGTCGCTGTCCGGGCAGGATGTGTCGCCAAAGTTTGAACGTCAAATCCATGTGGGAGGGCCGCGGGGCCGCCGGCGTCGCCTGATTCTAGCATTGAGCGAACCGCGCTCGATCGGTTTGATATAATGCGTCATGCGTCTTATCTACGACGATCTGGTCCGCCACTATCTCGACAGCCTCCACTCGAAGCTCCGCAATTTCGCGGTCGAGCCGGAGTTTCTGGCGACCTGGGTCCACGACGAGGACGACGCGGTCAGCCTCTCGGAGCTTTTCGCCGCCGCGCAGAGCGCGGGTTCGCGAGAACTGTCGATCGTCGTCGGCGCGAAAACCGCCTCGAGACTGGACCGGGCGCGGCTGGAGTCCATGCTGAAGGTCCGTGGGGCGCCGCGCGTGGAGACGGAGGCCGACGGTTCCTGGCTGGTCACGGTGGCCCTCTCCGCCCGCCCCGCGGCGGCGCCGGAGTCCGCGGTCTCCCCCCAGGTCCGCGCACGCGCGGGCTTTGTCGAGAAAACCGCCCCGGCCGAGCGGCGGCCTGGAGAGCTTCATCCCGCGTACCGGACGGCCATCGAGCGTCTTGCCGGCTCCCCGCTCTTCGAGGGCGCCGCGCCCGACGCCCCGACGGGGGGGCTTGTCGTCGAGGCCGCCGAGGGGCCGGCCGTGCTAGCGGTGGCCGTCGCGACCAACGGCGTCGTGGCGGATGCCAGGCACCGCGGAGCGACCGGAAACCTGCGCGGCCTGCTGGATGGCCTGTGCGCGCTTCTGCCCGGGCGATCCTTCCGGGAAGGGCGCGACCACGCGATCGTGCGCCTTGAGGCCCACCTGCGCGACCGCGCGAAGCCCTCTCCGGCGCGCGGCGTCGTCACGCCGCGAACCGCCGATCCGGCCTTCGCGCTGCCGGAGCGTCTGGTGCGCGCGGCTTACGCCGACTGGGCCGGGAAGGCCGGGGCCGAGGCCGGCTGGAACTTCTGGGACGACCGCCCCGCCGCCGCGTGGCTGGCCTTGCCGGCCGAGGAGAAGCTCTCCCGCGCGAAGACGGCCGTCGCCGCTGCCTGCGGGACGCTCGGCGTCGACGCCGCGGGCGTCGAGGTGCTGGAACTGCTCAACGAATGCCGGATCGTGCTGGCGGCCACGCCGCTGACGATCGCGCCGGAATTCGCGCCGAAGGTGATGCGCCTGGAGCGCCTGGTCAAGGAGGCTCTGGATCCGCGCATCGAGGTCCAGTTGGAGAGCCTTGAGGACCGCAACCGCCGGGCCCAGCGCACCCAGCGCACCGACAAGCTGGTCTGACGGGCGCCCGAGGAGGGCCGCGGTTTAGACGAAGTTTAGGTGCTCGGGCGGCGTCCCGCCCGGCGCGCGCGGCTCGATCTCGCCCTTCATCACCCCGTCCAGGTATTCGTTGACCTTGTGCTGGAGACAGAGGGAGCCGCACATCTTCTGGGCGTTGAAGTCGGGGCTCGCGAGATAGTTCATGACCTCCCAGTAGCGGTCCCCGCGGACGATGTCCTTGAAGCGCTCCTGGGTGATGTTGCCGATGTGGAACTTCTTGTACTTCTCGTTGAAGAGCATCCCGCACGGCGCGACCAGGCCCGAGCCGGACAGCTGGATCATGAAGGGCGGCCCGTAGCAGCGCTGGTAGCTGCGCTTGCCCTCGGCCTCGATCTTCGACCACTTGACGACGACCTTGTACTCGTCGTCGGACAGGGCCTCGGCCTCGCGCAGCTTGTCGTACATCGGTTTGTAGCCGGCGTAGTCGACGCCGAGGAAGCCGTCCTCGTTGTCCGAGCAGTGCTTGATGACCAGATAGTCCGGACGCAGTTCCTTGCCGAGCATGGCCAGCGGCAAGATCTGGTCCTCGTATTGCGGCATCAGCACCATCTGAAGGCCAATCGTCGTCTTCAGGCCCAGCTCTTTCTTGATGCGGACCATGTCGCGGATGTTCTGCACGACCTGATCGAAATACGCTTCCTTGACGCCCATGATCTCGGCGTAGCGGGCGCGCTCTCCGGCGGTGATGTTGACCCGCAAGTAGGTCAGGTGCGGCATCACCTGGCGCAGCTTGTGCTCGGTCAGCACATAGGCGTTGGTTCCGACCGCCATCGAAATGCCCAGCTCGCTGCCGCGGATCACGCTGTCGACAAAAACCGGCGAGATCGTGCTCTCGCCGTCGGAGACGAGGCTGATGGCCTTGACGCCCAACTCCGCGCAGTCGTCGAGGAAGTCCATCATCACCTGTTTGGTGATCGGATAGCGCTCGTTCTCCTGCATCATCGCGTAGCAGTAGTGGCACCCGAAGTTGCAGGCGCGCGTCAGGGCCATGTCGATCGTGATCGGGGCGACGCGTTCGCCGCGCAACCAGGCCTGGACGCGGTCCTGGTGCCAGGCGATCTTCGTGCCGTCGAGGATCAACTGGGTGTGCTCTTCGGAGAGGGAGGAGACGGACATCGCGATATTATAGCAGACCGAGCCGCCGGGCGCCCGCCCTATTTCCCGACGGGGCCGGCCTTGCGGGCGCTGCGCTCCCAGTTGGCCTTGACGAAGTCTTCGGAAAGGCTGCCGAGGGCCGATTCCAGGCGCGAGGCCATCCGGTAGCGGTTGTGCATGTCGTCGTAATGCGGCTTGAAAAGGACGCTGTCCAAGATCCTTCGCCCCTGGCGTAAGCGGAGCTCATTGGCTTCCCGCTGGAGCGGAGACGGCTCGGTCCGCCCGCTCTCAAGGCCGTCCAGGAACTCGACGATCGCGTCGCGAAGTTCTTCGGGGGAGTTCTCGACCAGTTCGTAGTCGTCGCCGATCTCGTGGAAATGCTGCGCTTCCCACGAGGACTCGAAGACTTCGCGGAGGGATAAGAAGCGGCCCTTGACGTTGGAAAAGACGTGCTTCGGCAGACCCCGGTCGCCGGGACGACGCGGATAGACGAAGGTCATGTTCGTCATGTTGGCGATCAGCATCGGCCTCTGGAAGAGAAAGGCCGTGTCGAGAATCCCCGACGACATCCCGACGTAGAAGCGGCACTCCGACAGGAGGTGCATGTCCATCAGGGCGCTCTTGAAGCGGGTGTGCGGGTAGTCGATCACGCGTTCCATCGAGGGCAGCGGCGTCATCGTCTTGTCGCCGAGACGCGCGACCCACCCGCCGCGGGCCGTGATCTCCCGGATCAGCGGGAGGTAATTCGCGATCGTCGCGTTGCGGCACGCGGAGGCTTGGTGGTCGCCGTAGAAGCCGCCCTCGCGGACGTGCAGGGCGGCGAACCAGGCGCCGTCCGGAAGGCCCATCTCCCGGCGCAGGGCTTGGGCCCGGGCGAGCTTCTCGGGCCGCAGGCCGACCGTCAAGGGCTTCTGGACCTCCGTCGTCCAGTCGTAGCTCTCGACGACCTTCCAGAGGAAGTCCGCGGGCTCCTCCTCGGGTTTCCACAGAGTCGTCGCTCCAAGGGTCGGATGGGTGAAGCGCCCGGGAAGATGCGCCCACTGCCCGAGGACCTTGCCGAGGATCAGGCTCAGCGCCCGGAAGAAGCCGAACACGGCGGTCAGCGCCGTGCGGGCCAGAAAGAACGGCAGGGCCGGGACTTCGGCGCGGTGGGGGGAGACGACGTCGAAGAGTTCGCGGTTCGTCAGCGGGAAACGGAACTTCCACGGCAGGTCGAACGGATAGAGGATCACCAGCTTCTTGCCCTCGCGCCGGGCGCGGATCAGCCCGAATAGGATCTCCTCGGAGCAGTTGCCGATCACGGAGATGCAAGGCGTCAGGAAGACGAACGGTCCGCGCGCGTTGAGCCAATTGACGACGCGGTTCAGGGCCTTCATCGCGCGGGTCCCGTCACCAAGCCGTCCAGCCGCCGTCGACGACGAGGTCGTGGCCGGTCACGTAGGACGAGAGGTCGCCGGCGAGATAGGCGACGGCGCCCTTGAGGTCCTCCTCGCGGGCCATGCGGCGCAGGGGCGCGCGCGCGCGGTAGCGCGCCTGGAAGCGCCTGGGCTGACCGCGCTCGATCCCGCCGGGGGAGATCGCGTTGACGCGTACGCGCGGCGCGAGCACGGTCGCCAGGTGCCGCGTCAGTTGGACGAGCCCGCCCTTCGACGCGCCGTAGCCGGCGGGGTTGGCCATGCGCGTCCCGGAGTAGAGGCTCATGTCCGGGCCGACGAGGCCGTAAATCGAGGAGAACAGGATCACGGAGCCGCGTCCGGACGCTGCCAGCAGGGGCGCGGCTTCCTGCGCGAGGACGAACGCGGAGGTGAGGTTGACGCGCAGGGCCGCGTCGAAGGCTTTCGCGGACTGCCTTCGGAACGGTTCGGCCCAGCCCGCCACGCGCGTGGTGCCGACGAAGGCGGCGGCGTGGACGAGAATGTCGAGGCCTCCGAGGCGCCGGGCGGCGTCGCGGATCGCGCGGCGTGCCGACCGCTCGTCGGAGAGGTCGGCCGGGACGGCGACGGCGGAGCCTTCTGGCAATTCCGCGGCGCGACGGCGGCATGCGGCCGCGTCGCGGTCCGCGACGGCGACTCGCGCCCCCAACTCCGTCAGCGCCTCGCAGACGGCCAGGCCGACGTGGCCCGCCCCGCCGGCGACGAGCGCCGCCCGCCCGTCCAGCCGCGACAGCTCCGCGATAGAACGCATCATCGTCCCTCCTTCAGCCACGGCATCGGCAGGATCCCGCCCCGCGCGAGCGCCTCGGTCCGCCGGAACTGCGCGGCGTCGTCGATGGAGACGGCGCGCTCGTCCGGGACCTCGAGCATCAGGTGGCGTCCGGAACCCCGCCACTCCGACGCGCGGCGGACGAAGTCCGTCCGCCATAGGTATAGCAGGCCGTTGATCCGGTAGATGGCCGGGGCGTCCTGGCGGCGGGAGATGTGAGCCGCCTCCGGAAGCCAGTCGGTCATCAAGCCGTTCTTTTCGACGACGGTATGCCACAGAGGGTTGAATTCCGGACGCGAGACCGAGACGATTCCGTCCGCGTCGGAGGCGGAAAGGCGCGCGACGGCCGTCCGGACATCCTCGGGCAGGCGCGTCGGCGAGGTCGGGTCCAGCAGGAGCAGGAAGTCGTAAGGCCGCCCCTCGGCCTTCTCGACTCCCGCCAGCGCGTGCTTGAGCACGGGCCACATCGGCGCGTCGTCGCCTGCGAGCTCGGCGGGGCGCAGGAATGGGACCTCGCCGCCGTGCACGCGGGCGGCGGCGGCGATCTCTTCGGAGTCGGTCGAGACGACGCAGCGGGAGATCTCCGGGCACATCCGCGCCAGGCGGATCGAATGGGCGATCAGCGGCAGGCCCATCAGCGGGCGGAGGTTCTTCCCTGGCAGGCCGCGGGAGCCGCCGCGGGCCGGAATCACGGCGAGGACGCGGGCGCTCATCCGGACCTCGCGCGGACGGCGTCGCAGACCGAGAGCGCCCGGACGCCGTCGTCGAGGGACGCGAGGCGCTCGTCGGCGAAGCCGTCGAGCGCGCCGAGGAACGCGCGCGCCTGATCCAAGAAGCGGGCGTCGGCGTCCTCAGCGGCGGCCTCCACCCGGGGCTGCTGGCCGACGAGGCTCAGCGCCGCCGTCCCGGCCAGCGCGTCCCATTCGAGGGTGCCGTGCTCGCCGTGGACGCTCAAGCGCCGCCGCGCCGGACGGGTCAGGTAGTCGAGGCCGATCGACAGCGTCCCCCCTCCGGGCAGCCGCCAGAGAATCTCGGCGACCTCGTCGGAGGCCAGGCCGAGGCGGCCGAGGTTCGCGGCCGCCCCGGAGGCCTCGCGCGGGAAGCCGAACAGCCAGCCGGCGTAATCCACCTCGTGGATCAGGTCGCGCAGGACTCCGCCTTGCGCCGCGCCGGCCGCGTAGCCGGCACGGAGGTCGCGTCCGGGGCGCCAGTCGGGCAGGTACGAGCGGCACTCGACGCGGACCGCGTGGACGGCGCCCAGCTCGGGAAGCAACGCCCGGGCGCGGGACAGCGACGGGGAGAAGCGCAGCACGCAGGCGACGAAGGCCTTCCGGCCGGAGCGGCGCGCCGCGTCGGCGACGCGGCGGCCTTCCAGGGCGTCGACGGCGAGGGGCTTCTCGATCAGCGCGTCGAGGCCCAGCGCGAACGCGGCCTCGGCGACGGCGGCGTGGCGACCGGTCTCGGTCGCGATCACACAGGCCGCGGCGCCCAGCGCCTTGGCCGCCGCGAGGTCCGCAACGGTCTCGACTCCGGCCGCGCGCAACTCGGCGGCGGCCTCCGGGCGCCGGGTCACGGCGAGCGGGCGCGCCCCGGCGGCGGCCAGGACCTTCAGGTGGCGGCGGCCGGCGCTGCCGGCGCCGACGACGGCGACGGCGCGTGCGCTCATCCCGGGCGCGGCGTCAGGCCGCGTAGAACTCCTCGATCGACGAGATCATGTGCGCGATCTCCTCCTTGGTCAGGTGCTGGTGGACCGGGAGGGTCATCGTCGCCGCGGCGTCGGCCTCGGCCATCAGGAAGTCGCCCTTCTTGTAGCCGAGCGGGCGGCTGGCCGGCTGGAGGTGAAGGGGGATCGGATAGTGGACTTTCGCCTCGATGCCGCGTCCCTGCAGGAACTTGAGCAGTTCGTCGCGGCGCTGTGCGTGGAACTGGTAGAGGTGGTAGACGTGGGTCTCGCGGGGGTCGCGTTTCGGAAGTCTGATCTTCGGGGCGAGCTTGGCCAGCGCGGCGTCCAGCGTCTTGGCGTTGGCGATGCGGATGTCGGTGATCCAGCGGAAATTCTGGATCTCGCGGAGGCCGACGAGGGCCTGCAGGGAGTCCAGCCGACTGTTGTACGCGTAGAACGCGTACTCGTCGCGGCTGGACATGCCGTGGTTGCGCAGCAGGCGCAGCTTGTCGCGCATCTCGGCGGAGCTGGTCACGATCACGCCGCCGTCGCCCCAGACGTTGATGTTCTTGAGCGGGTGGAGGCTGAAGCCGGCCATCAGGCCCCAGGTGCCGCAGTTGCGGCCGTCAAAGGCGGCGCCGATGCCCTGGCAGGAATCCTCGATCACGGGGAGCTTGTGCTTCGAGGCGATCTCCATGACCCGGGGCATGTCCGGCGGCTGCCCGCCCCAGACGACGGGCATCAGGGCCTTCGTGCGCGGAGTGATTGCGGCCTCCATCTTGCCGCAATCGATGACGCCCTTCTCGTCGCAGTCGACGAAGACGATCCGGGCTCCGGCGGTCTCGATGGCGCCGGCCGTCGCGACGAAGGTGTTGGCCATCGTGATCACCTCGTCGCCGGCGCCGATCCCGAGGGCCTTCAGCGACAGGAACAGCGCGTCGGTCCCTGAGCCGACGCCGACCGCGTACTTGGTCCCGATCAGGGCCGCGAACTTCTCCTCGAACTCGGTCACCGGCTTGCCGAGAGTGAAATCCCCGGACTGGACCAGCGCCTTGATCTCGGCGAGGACGCCGTCGATGTCGGCGAATTGGCGCGGCAAATATGAATAGGGGACTTTAAGGGTCTTCGTCGCTGGGGTCATGGTGTCTCCGTGCCTACTTCAGAAGGGTCTGGATGAACTTATAGAGGCCGGTCGGGTCTACGGATTCCCGATTGCCGACGATCTCGACGGCCATCGCGCCGACGCAGTTGGCCACCAATCCGAGCAGGTCGGGGGCGAACCCGAGGTGCGCGCAAGGGCTGGTGACCGCGAACAGCGCGTCGCCCGCTCCGGTGCGGTCGACCACGCGCGTGGCCAGCGCCGGGGTCTCCTCCCAGCCTGAGTCGGTGAGGATCGCCGAGCCCTTGTGTCCGCGGCTGACCAGGAAGGTCTTGGCGCCCAGGGCCTTGCGCAGGCGCGCGGACTCGGCGTGCAGGTCGCCGTAGCGGTTGCGGGCCGCGAGCCTCAGCTCCGGCTCGTCGATCGAGACGAAATCGGCGCGGGAGTAGTTCGTCACCGCGTTGAAGCCGTGGTTCGCGGAGTTCGACTGCGTGTTCAGCGCCAGGAATTTTCGCGAGCGGCTCAGCGTCTGGCGGAGCTTCGGCGTGAGCAGGCCGTGGCCGAAGTCGTTGACCACGAGGAAGTCGTTCTTGGCCGCCGCGGACTGCAGCCGCGCGCCGAAGGCCTCCTCGTCGTGCTTCTCGAAGGGGGTGTCGTCGAGATACTGGATCTCGAACATTTTGGTCATGAAGTTCGGCTCGATGAAGCGGCGCTTCCGGACCGTCGGACGGTCGGCCGTGCGCACGGTCTCCATGCGCACGTTGGGCTTCAGCTTGGAGCGGAGGAACTCGGTCTCCTCGTCGTCGGGCCCCACGGAGGTCAGCAGGGTCACCTCGCGGCAGAAGCCGGCCAGATGGTTGGCGGTGGCGACGGCACCGCCGGCGAAGCGCTCGCGCGAGGAGTACTTCGTGGCGACGATGGTGTCCTTCGGAGTCTTGCCAAGGGGGATGCAGTAGAAGTATTCGTCGAGGATGGCCTCTCCGACCACGAGGGCCTTCAGGTCGGAGAGCCCGCGCAGGCGCGCGACGATCTCGTCGCTGGAGTGCTTCTGGCGCATGCGGTGCAGGTACTCCTGCGTCGCCTCCGGATAGGCGCTGAAGAAGCGGTTGATCAGGAAGCTGGAACTGGAGCGGAAGCCGCCCGTGACCACCAGGCGCCCGCCGACGGAGCGCACGGCGGCCTCCTCCTCGGAGATCTTCCCGGTCAGGTCCGCGCCGGCGTCGGCGTAATCCGAACCCTTTACGTAGAGATCGGGCTTGAGCAGCTTGATCGTCTCGACGGCGGTCGGCCATTCGTTGAGGGCGACGAAGTCGATGAACTGGACCGCGGCGAGCGTCTCCAAGCGCAGCTGTTGGCCGAAGATCGGGCGTCCCGGCCCCTTGTTGACGAGCTTGTCGGGGGTGATCGTCACGACGAGGAGGTCGGCCATCTCGCGCGCCTCGCGGAAGTGGACCACGTGCCCGGGGTGCATCAGGTCGAAGACGCCGTGGCACATCGCGACGGTCTTCCCGGACTTGCGGGCCTTGGCCAGGATCGCGGCGAGCTCCTTGAGGCCCTTGATCTTGGGGTTCGCGGCGGGACGACGGGGCTTGGCGGTTGGCATGGTCAGCGCTCGGCGGCGGGAGTGAGGTTGTCGAACCAGGCTTTCGTGGCCTGCTCGATGGACTGGGGCGTCCAGACGGGCGCGGTCTTCCAGTCGTCCAGGCGCTCGAGCATCTGGGCGACGCCGTCCTCCAAGGAGACCTTCGGCTCCCAACCGAGGACGCGGCGGATCTTGGAGATGTCGGCGAAGGTGCAGTCGGGCTCGCCGGGGCGCTTCGGGATGTGCGTGACCGGTCCGCCCAGCAGTTCGACCAAGAGTTTGACGCTGTAAGTGTGGCCGGAGCCGACGTTGAAGACTTCGCCGGTGACGCCCGAGTCGGCAGCCTTGACCAGCGCGGCGGCCACGTCCGTCACGAAAGTGAAGTCGCGGGTCTGCGTGCCGTCGCCGACGACGGTGTAGGGCTTGCCGTGGATCTTCTGCGCCAGGAAGACGCCGAAGACGGCGCCGTAGGTGCCCGAGGTCCGCGCGCGGGGACCGTACACGTTGAAGAAGCGGGTTGAGACGACCGGCATGCCGTAAACCTTGCCCCAGTGCAGAACCAGTTCCTCCCCGAGGCGCTTGGTCAGCGCGTAGGGGTACTGCGGGCGGATCTCGGCCGTCTCCGGGGTCGGGTAAGCGTCGGGGATGCCGTAGCAGGAGGAGGAGGCGGCGTAGACGAAGCGCTTGACCTTCGCGGCGCGCGCGGCTTCCAGGACCGATTCGGTGCCGACGACGTTGGATCGGAAATAGTCGGTGGGACGCTCGATGGAAGGGACGATGTCGGCGAGCGCGGCCAGGTGGAACACCCGTTCGGCCCCGGCGAAATGCGGGGCGATCGCGGCATGGTCGGCGACGTCGGCCCAGACGACGCTGAGTGCCGGATTCGACGCGAGGTGCGACAGGTTCTGGGGGCGGCCCACGGAACCGTTGTCGATCGCGGTGACCAGCCAGCCATCGGCGAGGAGCCTCTCGACCAGATGGCTGCCGATGAAGCCCGCGCCTCCGGTGACGATCGCGCGGCGTCCGCCGCTCATGCGGCGGGCGCGGCGGGAGACGCCTTCATCGTCTTGACGTTGAAGTAGCGGGGGTCTTCCAGGCTGTTCGGGAGCTTGCCGGCTTTGAAGGCGCGGCAGAGGTCGCGGATCGCGTCCTCGACGGTATGCTTCGGCTGGAAGCCGATGTCGCGGGCGATCTTGTCGGAGCCGACGTGGTAGGAGCGCAGGTCGTCCGTCGGGCTGGTGACGATCTCGATCGGGGCCTTCTCCGGGAACTCCTCCTCGACGACGGCCTTGACCATCTTCGCCAGGTCGGCGACGGTGTGGTTCTGGTAGCCCGCGTTCCAGATCTTTCCGTCGATCTTCTCGGCCGGGAGGGACAAGAGCTCGACGTAAAGGTCGGAGATGTCGTCGATGTGGATGTTCGGGCGCTTCTGGGACCCGCCGAAGACGGTGATCCGGCGCTTGTTCACCGCGAGGTTCGTCAGGATGTTGACCGCCAGGTCCAGGCGCGTCCGCGGAGAGTAACCGCAGACGGTGGCGGGGCGGATGACGACGGCGGTGAACCCGGGCGTCTTGAGACGCGCGAGGACCTCCTCGCACATGGCCTTGAACTTGCTGTAGTCGGTCAAGGGCTTAAGAGGGTGCGTCTCGTCCACGTTAGGCGACTCGCTGACGCCGTAAACGGAGCTCGACGAGGCGTAGATGAAGCGCTTCACGCCGGCGGCCTGAGAGGCTCTGACCATCGGCTCGAACGCGTCGAAGTTGATCGACTTGCCGAGCGCCGGATCCAGCTCGAAGCTGGGATCGTTGGAGATGCAGGCCAGGTGGATCACCGCCTCGCAGCCGGCCACCGCTTTCTTGTAGGCGGCAATGTCCCGCAGGTCCGCCGTGACGACGGTCAGGCGCGGATGGGGGGTGAGGCCCTGGTCGCCGTAGTACATGATGTCGTAGGCGACGACCTTGTGACCGGCCGCAATCAGCTTGGGGACGAGGGCGCAACCGACATAGCCGGCGGCGCCGGTGACGAGGACTTTCATGGTAATGGGGTTCCTGGGCGGGATATCCGCTTGCAGAGGCATTTTATTGATTCCAGGCCCCATCCGTCAAGGAACGGGCCTCCAGGAAGGAATAGGAAGGCGCAATTGAGTAAAATCAGAGGATGGAGGCCTACGATTTCCTGGTGATCGGCGGCGGCGTGGTGGGGCTGTCGATCGCGCGCGAGCTCAAGGCGCGCGTCCCGGGGGCCTCGGTCGCGGTGCTGGACAAGGAGGACGGTCCGGCGCGGCACGCCAGCGGGCGCAACAGCGGGGTCCTGCACGCCGGCTTCTACTACTCCGCCGACACCCTCAAGGCGCGCTTCACGCGCGCGGGCAACCGGGCCTGGACCGAGTACTGCCGGCAGCGCCGACTGCCGCTGAGGGCCTGCGGGAAGCTGGTGGTCGCGACGCGCGAGGAGGAGCTGCCGGTCCTCGACGAGCTGCTGCGCCGGGGGCGCGCCAACGGGGTGCCCGTCGAGGCGGTGGACGAGAAGGCCGCGCGCGAGATCGAGCCGCGCGCGCGCACGCTCGGCCGCGCGCTGTGGTCGCCGAGCACGGCGACGGTGGACCCGGGGGCTTGCGTGGCCGCGCTGGCCGAGGACGCGCGGCGCGAGGGCGTCGTCCTGCACTGGGGCCGCGCCTACGCGGGGAGAGCGGGACGGCGCGTGCGCACCGCGAAGGGCGACCTGGAGGCGGGCTTCGTCGTCAACGCGGCGGGGCTGCAGGCCGACCGCGTGGCGCGGGACTTCGGCTTTTCGCGGCGCTACCGCGTCCTCCCGTTCAAGGGGCTCTACCTTTACTCGGACGAGCCGGCCGGGGCCCTGCGCGTGCACCTGTACCCGGTGCCCGACATCCGCAACCCGTTCCTGGGGGTGCATTTCACGGTGACCGTGGACGGCCGCGCGAAGATCGGGCCGACGGCGATCCCGGCGCTGTGGCGGGAGAACTACGGGGGGCTGTCGGGCTTCTCGGCCCGGGAGCTCCTGGAGATCGCCTGGCGTCAGGCGGGGCTCCTCGCGTCTGCGGGGTTCGACTTCCGGCGGCTGGCCGTCGAGGAGATCCGCAAGAACTCGCGGGGCGTGATGGTCGGTCTGGCCGCGCGGCTGGCGGACGGGGTGCGCCGGGAGGATTATCGCCGCTGGGGTCGGCCCGGCATCCGCGCGCAGCTGATGGACGTCGAGAACCGCACGCTCGTGATGGACTTCGTGCTGGAAGGCGACGGGAGATCGCTGCACGTCCTCAACGCGGTCTCGCCGGGCTTCACCTGCGCGATGCCCTTCGCGGCGCACGTCGTCCAGCGCGCGCTGGCCTCGGCCGGGCGCTGACGGCGCGTCAGCGCCGGCCTTTCTTGGGGGCCGGCGCGAGCTTGGGCATCGGCTGGGGGCGCTCGGAGCCGCGCACGCCCTGCTGCTGGAGCCAGTACTCGAGCTTGGGGACCTGCCACTGGCGGTCGATGGGGCCGCCGCCCAGCTGCTTGAGGGGCAGGATCTCGCGGCCCAGGTAGGCCAGCGGCCCGGAGGCCGGGGTCAGGGCGTCTAGCAGTCGCGGGCGGGCGACCGCCGCGCCCCAGTCCGGGAACCACGGCGCGCCGGCGTCCTCCACGCAGGCGGCGTACGGCGCCAGGCGCCCCTGCGGGGTCTCGCGCATGGCGCGACGGGGATTCCAGCGGTCGTAGCGGGAGACGGTGGCGGCCGAGTCGAGCGCCGGGTCGTCAAGCAGGGCCTGGACGCCCTCGTCGATCAGCGTGGAGTTGACCGCGCCGGTGTTGGCGAACAGGATCACCAGCAGTTCCAGCGGGATCTTCTCCGCCTTCATGTCGTCGGCGACCTGGCGGTAGCCGTGCGCGACCAGGGCCTCGTCGCCGAGGCGTTCCTCGCCGTTCGGCGCGGGCGGCGTCAGGTTGGCGGCGCCGTACTGCGCGGCCACGCGCGCCACGGCCGGCGACGCGGTCTGCACGAAGAGGCGGCGCACGTAGCGCGCGCCCTTGGCGGCCAGCAGCGGGTAGGCGGCGAGCGGCCGGCCCAGGACCTCGGCGGTGCCGCCGGGGAAATCGGGGGCGTCGTCCGGGTCGACGAGGAGCGCGCAGATCACGCGGCCACCTCCAGCTCCTCGACGGCGTCCAGGGCGACGGCGGCGGTGGCGTCCCACGAGTGGCGCTCGACGGTGCGCACGCCCTCGCCGATGAGCTTCAGGGACAGCCCCGGCGTGGAGGCCAGGGTCACGATCTGCTCGGCCAGCGCGGCCGCGTTGCCGGGGGGGTAGAGCAGGCCGTTCTGGCCGTGCACCACCAGTTCGGGCACGGCGCCGGCCGAGGCGCCGATGACGGGACAGCCCTCGCTCATCGCGTGCAGGGCCAGCGACGGGAAGCCTTGCCGGCCCGACGGCTCGATGTAGGCCTTGGCCGCGCGCAGGTACTCCATCTTCTTCGGGTGCGGCAGGTCGCCCAGGAAGGTCACGCGCGCGCCCAGCATCAAGGCCTGCGCGCGCTCCTTGAGCGCCGGCATGGCCGAGCCGTCGGCGACGACGGCCAGATGGCAGTCGAGACGGAGGCTGGACACGGCGAAGAGGACGGCCTCGAAGGCGGGCAGCGTGGACTCGTCGACCAGGCCCGCGGTCACCAGGCCGAAGCCGGACGGGCGCGCGGCGCGCATGGTCACCAGGGCGATCTGCTGGGCGAAGATCTGGTCGTAGGCGTACGGGACCACGCGCACGCGGCCCGCCTCCACGCCCCAGGCGGCGACGATGGCCTTCAGGTACTCGCTGGGGGTGAGCACGCGGGCGGCGGCCAGGGCGCGGCGCCGGGCCTCGGCCAGCGCGGCGTCGGGCGCGCCGACGTACGAGTCGATCAGGCGCAGGACCACGGGCGTGCCGGCGGCGGCGGCGGCGTCCAAGGCGCGCGCCTGAAGGCTGTTGACCAGGACCGCGTCGGCCGGCGCGTCGCCCGCCGAGGCGGCGCGGATCTCGCAGCGGTGGCCGCGCGCGACGGCGCGCTTGGCGATCTCGCGGCAGAAGGCGTCCTCGCCGTTGGGGGACGCGGGGTCGGGGACCAGGAGGAGGTTCATCGCGAGAAATCCGGGAAGTGCTTCTTCGCGCACTCCGGGCAGACGCCGTGGGAGAAGCGCGTGGTGGTGCGGTCGGACACGTACTCCTCGAGGTTCTGGTAGCCGCCCTTCTCGTCGCGGATGCGGCGGCAGTAGGCGCACATCGGGAGGATGCCCTCCAGGGTGCGCACGCGCTCGTTGAGGCCCACGATGCGCTCGGCCACGCGCAGGCGCATGCGCAGGGTGTCCACGTCGATGGGCTTCATCAGGAAGTCGTCGACGCCCTCGTCCATGGCCTTGGCGTAGTTCGCGTCGCCGATGCGCTGGCCGGAGAGCAGGATGAAGTAGGTGTAGGGGCGCGACGGGTCGGCGCGCACGCGGCGGCACAGCTCCAGGCCGTCGATGTCCGGCATCACCCAGTCGCTGACGACGATGCGGCTGCCGGTCTTCAGGAACGCGTCCCAGGCGGAGGCGCCGTCGCCGGCCTCGACGACCTCGTAGCCGATCTTGCGCAGGGCGCCGAGGAGGAGGGCGCGGCTGGTGCGGTCGTCTTCGGCGACCAGGACATTCATCGGGCCTATTTTACCAAATCGGCGCCCGTCGCCGGGGCGAGGAACAGCAGGAACTCGACGTTCCCCTTGGGGCCCCGCGCAGGGGACTCGATCAGGCCGCGCTCGGCCAGGCCCAGGCCGGCGGCGGCGGCGCGCACCTTGTCCACGGCCTGCCGGCGCACGGCGGGGTCGCGCGCCACGCCCTTGGGGGCCAGCTTGGGGCCGACCTCGAACTGGGGCTTGACCAGGACGACGAGCTCCGCCGGCGGGGCCAGGCACGGGACGACGAACGGCAGCACCTGCGCGGCCGAGATGAACGACACGTCCATGACGGCCAGCGTCGGGCGCGGGTCGAACCATGCGGGCTTCAAGAACCGCGCGTGGGTGTTCTCGCGGCTGACGACGCGCGGGTCGGCCTTCAGGCGGGAGTCGAGCTGGGCGGTGCCCACGTCCACGGCGTACACCCTGGCGGCTCCGCCTTGGAGGAGGCAGTCGGTGAAGCCGCCGGTGGAGGCGCCGACGTCCAGGCAGACGCGCCCCTCCACGGGCACGGAGAACGCGTCCAGCGCGGCCTTCAGCTTCAGCCCGCCGCGCGACACGAACGGG
This sequence comes from bacterium, assembly GCA_021783355.1. Lineage (GTDB taxonomy): Bacteria > Elusimicrobiota > Elusimicrobia > UBA1565 > UBA9628 > GWA2-66-18. Next base: position 28,739 of record JAJXTZ010000006.1, read on the forward strand.
CAGGGGTCGGACTTGAGCGCGAGTTCGGCCTCGGCGGGGACGGAGTCGCCCGCCTTGCGCGCCGGGACGCCGTCCACCAGGACCAGGCCGGCCATCACGGCGGCCGCGGCCTTGGAGCGCGTCTCGAAGAGGCCGCGTTCGACGAGCAGGAGGTCCAGCCGGGCGCGTTTGGCCATGGGGTCCTCGTATGATAGTATAACGCCCCGACCATGGCCCGCCTCCTCGACTGCCGCGCCGTCGCCGCCCGCTATTTCGACTGGGCCGCGCGCGAGATCGCCGGGATGCGCCGCAAGCCGCGCCTGGCCACGGTGCTCTTCCGTCCGGAGAAGAACCCCGCCTCGCTCCAGTACCGCGACCTGATCGTGCGCGACGCGGCGCGCGTGGGCGCGACGGTGGACGCGCACGAGGCGGGCGACGAGGAGTCCCTGCTGGCGCTGGTGCGGCGCCTCAACGCCGACCGCGGCACGACGGGACTGATGCTCTTCTACCCGCTGCAGTGCGCGCTCAAGGACGAGGACGTGATGGACCTGGTCTCACCGCTGAAGGACGTCGAGGGTCTGCACTCCACGAACCTGGGCTATCTGCTCAAGTACAAGCGCTTCCTCGACGAGGCGCGCGGCATCAAGTGCGTGGTCCCGGCCACCGCGAAGGCCGTGGTCAAGACCCTGCAGGCCTACCCGGACCTCCGGATCGACGGGGCGTTCGCCGTGATCGTCAACAACTCGATGCGCGTGGGCAAGCCCCTGGGCCTGATGCTCGAGAACCTGGGCGCCACGGTGGTCAAGGGCTACGACAAGACCGACCGCGCGACGCTCGAGGCCTGCGTGCGCCGCGCCGACCTGGTGGTCACCGCGGTCCCCGACCCGGCCTTCCGGCTGGACCCGTCGTGGATCAAGCCCGGCGCGGCGGTGGTGGACGTCTCGTTCCAGGGCAACGCGGACCCGGAGGCGCTCAAGGAGCGCGCCGCGTTCATGACCGAGCCCGGCAACCGCGTCGGCGTCATGACGCGCGCGATGACCTTCGTGAACCTCGTCTACTGCGCCAAGAACGCGCCGCTGCGGCGCGCGTCCCGTGTCCCCGTCCTGGGCTGACCTCGGGCTCGTCTACTGCGCCGTCGTCTGGGGCGCGACCTTCTTCCTGGTCAAGGACGCGCTGGCCGGCGTGGACCCGGTCGCGATGGTCGCCCTCCGCTTCCTGCTGTCGGCCGTCATGCTCGCGCCGTGGGCGCTGTCGCGCCCGTCGCGCGCGCGGCATCTGAAGGAGAGCGCGCTGCTCTCGGTCCTGCTCCTCCTCCTGTACGCGTCGCAGACCGCGGGCCTGGCCTACACCAGCGCGGCGAACTCCGGCTTCATCACGGGCCTGTTCGTGATCTTCGTGCCGCTGTTCCTGCTGCTCTTCTTCGGACGGAGGCCGACGCGCGTGCAGTGGGGCGCGTCGCTCTTGGCGCTGAGCGGGCTGTGGATGCTGACGGGGGGCGTGCGCGCGGCGAACTTCGGCGACGCGATCACGCTGATCGCCGCCGCGACCTACGCCGGGCATCTCCTCGCCACCGACCGGATCGTCAAGGCCGAAGCGGACCTGGTGGTCCTGGCATTCCACCAGTTCTGGATGACGGGACTGATGGCCGCGGCGTGGGTCCTGGCCTCGGGACGCTCGTTCGCGGTGACCTCGACGGCATCGCTCGAGATCATCGTCTTCCTGGCCGCGGTGCCCACGCTGTCGGGCTTCTTCGTGCAGATGTGGGCGCAGAAGACCGAGCCGCCGGTGAAGGTGAGCCTCTTCTTCACGCTGGAGCCTGTCTTCGCCGCCGTCTTCGCCTGGACGGTCGGCGGCGAGGCCTTCTCCGCCAAGCGCGCGGCCGGCGGGGCGCTGATCGTGGCGGCGATGATGGCGGGCGAGGTGTCCAAGCTGGACCTGCGTCGCGGGCGGCGCAAGGAGGTCCTGCCGAGCTGACCGTCCCGCCGGGATCCTCGGACGCGAGGGCGCGCGCTCAGCGCGCGGGAGCGGGCCGCGGCGCGGCCGCCGGAGGGACGCAGCGCAGGGCCTCGCGGGAGACGGTCCGGACGGGGCGCGCGCGGGCCACGCGGCTACTCCAGGCCCAGCTCTAGGAAGCGGCGGCGCAGGTCCTCGGCGCCGCGGTAGCGGATCGCGCGCAGTCCCAAGCGCCGCGCGGCCTCCACGTTGGGCTTGAGGTCGTCCACGAAGACGGTCTCCTCGGGCGCGGTCGCGGAGAGCTCCAGGGCCTTGCGGTAGATGGCGGGGTCGGGCTTGCGCAGTCCCAATTCGTGGGAGAGGATCGCGCCGCGCACCAGGCCGGGGAACGCGTAGCGCTCCCGGATGAAGTCGTAGTGCAGGGCGTTGGTGTTGGACAGGAGATAGGTGGGCGTTCCGGCGGCGGTCCGCTTCAGGATCGCGAAGGAGCCGCGGTCCAGCGTGAAGTGGTCGCACCAGAGCAGGCGGAACTGGGGGAAAGTGCCCTTGTAGCCGAGTTCCTCCTGAAAGAGCGCGTAGAGCGCCTCGCCGCCGATCTCGCCGCGCTCGACGCGGTCGCCCAGGTCCGAGCGCCACAGGTACTTGGCGAGCTTCAGCGGGTGGCGCTTGACCGCGCAGGCGACCTTCGCCAGCACCTGGCGCGAGGAGAAGCGCAGGAGCACGTTGCCGATGTCGAAGAAGACGGCGCGGACCGGGGGCATGGGACGGGGATTATAGCGCTTCGGGGTCAACGGGATTTGACCAGGAACGGGACGAACAGCTCCAGCGCGATCAGGATGATGACGATCCATTCCAGGAACTCCAGACGGGCCGTGGACTGCGCGGCCTCCATCTTGGCGTAGATGCTTTCCAGGGTGCGCAGCTTGCGGCGGATGCTCTCGTCCCAGGAGCCCAGGTGGTGGCGCTTGGCCAGCTGCTCGTAGAGGCGGGCCAGGTACTGGTCGCCCAGGAGCTTGAGCGCGTTGTTGATGCCCTCGAAGAGCACCGCGCTCTCCACCTGCAGCTCGCCGATCTCGCGCAGCTCGCCGCCGCCGGCCGCGGGGAAGCCCCAGCGTTTCTGCGCGCGCCGCGACAGGGCCTCGTAGCACCGGTCCAGGGAGGCGTCCAGCTGGGTGTCCAGGTGGCGCAGCTCCAGGAGCTGGACCTGGCCGAACTCCAGCACGGCGCGGGTGTCGTCGGCGGCCTTGTCGAAGACCAGCGCCGAGACCCAGTCCACCAGGGTCAGGTCCTCCGCGCCGTAGGAGATCTGGCAGGCCAGGGCGTCCTGGACCTCCTGCTCCGAGCGCAGGTCGGTGTCGGCGCGCAGGATCTGGGCGAGCATCGCGGGGCTCTCGGCCAGCAGACGCCGCGCCCCGTCCGGCTCGGCGAACTCGCGGACCTGGAAGATCACGTAGTCCTCGTAGAAGCCGGAGATCAGCGGGCGGGTGACCGCGGTCTTGATGCCGCCCAGGAGCTCCTCGACGAGGCGCCGGCTGTCGGCCAGCAGGACCTCGTTGTCGTAGAGGTCCTCGGAGAGCTTGCGCAGGCCGGAGAAGGGTCCGGAGAGGGGGATCTGGTAGGTCACGCAGACGGCGCCGAAGTCGTAGAGCACGGTCTCCACGGCCGGGGTGGCGACGAAGGCGCCCAGCGCGTGGGGCGTGGACACCTGCGTGACGCGCAGGGGCGTGGGCTCGAAGTCGAAGTACTTGGGCGCGCGGCGCTGGTGGCGGATCGGGGCGCGCTCGGTCATGGAACGCACGCTCTTCTCGGCGGCGTCCAGGGCGATGCCCAGGCCCACGTCGTAGGCGAACAGGACGAAGGCCGTGCCGTCCTTGACCACGGGGTCGTAGGCGCTCACGACGCCTCCGGCGGACGCAACGGGAAGTCCGCGGGGACCGGAGCGCAGAACTCCAGGCGGCGCCCGTCGCGCGGGTGGGAGAAGGACAGGCGCCACGCGTGCAGCAGCTGGCGGTCGGCGCCCAGCGCGTCCAGGTCCGCGGGGGCGAGCTCGCGGCGCACCGCCTTCATGTACGCCTCGCCCGCGCCGTTGTAGAGCTTGTCGCCGACCAGGGGATGGCCCAGGTGCGCCAGGTGCGCGCGGATCTGGTGCAGGCGTCCGGTGCGCGGCTTGGCCGACACCAGCGACAGCCCGTCGCGGCGGGCCAGGCGCGAAAATTCCGTCACGGCCGGGGCGCCGGCCCCGACCGCCTGCTTGACCTTGATCTCGCCGCCCTCGGGGCCGATCGGCGCGTCCACGCGCCGGGTCTTCCAGGAGACCTGGCCGAAGACCACCGCCAGGTACTCTTTTTTCACCTCGCGGGCCAGGAACTGCTCGTAGAGCCCGCGCGCCGCGGCCGAGTCCAGGGCCAGGACCATGGCCCCGCTGGTCTCCCGGTCCAGGCGGTGGGCGAGGAGCACGCGCCGTCCCAGCTGGCGGGTCAGCAGGGTGGTCACGGTGTTGTGCAGGATCTTGTCGGTGGGGTGGCTCAAGACCCCGCCCGGCTTGTCGATGACCACGATCGCGTCGTCCTGATAAAGGAGAGGGATGGTCTCGTGCGGCACCGGGGGCTCCGCCGTGCGCGGGTAGCGGATGAGGACCGTCTCCTCCCGGGCCACGCGCGAGGAAGGCTTGGGGGCGCGCCCGCGCAGGGTCACCCGCCCCTCGTCGATCAGCTTCTGGACCCGAACGCGGGAGTACTTGTGCAGGCGCAGGGCCAGGTACGCGTCCAGGCGCATCCCCTCGTGCTCCTTGAGCACCCGGAACGGCACCTCGACCCAGTCGTCGCCGACCCTCGTCGCGGCGGGCATGAGGCCAGTATATCAGCCCTCGCGGGGGGCGTCCAGGCGGACGGGTCGCGGCAGCCCCTCCGGTCCATTCGAACGCGGCATGCGAACTTGCCTGGAGGCCGGCCGCCGCGAAGTCCTAGCGCGCGGCTCGGGCCGCCGGGGGAGCGGGGGCGTAGAGCACCAGGTCCTTCTCGCGGAAGACGGGGACGAGGCCGTCGGCGCTCATCGTCGCCAGGACCCGGCGCACCGTCGCGGGGTCGGAGACCGCCAGCCAGTAGGCGGACAGCAGGACGCGGTCCGGGACGAACGGTTCCAGCTCAAAGAAGGGATCGGGCAGCGCGTTCGGCAGTTTCTTGACGTAGCGCCGCAGGGCGAGTTGGGGCAGCAGATAGCCGTCGCACCAGACCTTGGCGTCCGGCGGGATCAGGGCCATCGCGTCGGGGACCGCCTTCCGCCAGCTCGACGGCATGAGCCGCGGGCGGTAATACCCGGCCGACTGCACCGCGCCTAGGCCGGCGACGAGCAGGAGTCCGGCGGCGAGCAGGGTCCGGCCTCGTGGGGCCAGGCGTTCCAGCGCGACGCAGTAGCCGGCGACGGCGGCCCAGAGCAGAGGACCCAGGACGAAGCCGGCGTAGCTGCCGCCGAGCTGGTGGAACGGAAGCCGCCAATCGGCGAGCTGCTGGGGCAGCCACGGGACGAGGACCGCGAGCAGCGGCGCGCCCGAGACCAGGGGCAGGCCGCCCGCGAAGAAAAAGAGCTTTGCCGCGGTCAGGAGCTTGACGGGAGGGGTCACGAGGTTGACCGCGGCCCGCCACGGGCCGTGGATCAATCCCGCGATGGGGCCGTGCGAGACGTCCAGCCACGGGAACAGCGTCCAGGGGCTGGTGCTGCCCGGAGCCCAGTCGCCGCCTCGCATCGAGTCGATGAACGCCATCTCGCCGAACCAGCACAGGACGCAGGCCGCCGCCAGGGCCAGTCCCGTCTTGAGCCGGCGGTCCTCCCGCCGCGCCGCCAGATAGAGCCCGAACCCGGCGAGCACGAAGGGCGCCTGCTCCTTGGTGGTCAGCAGGAGCGCCGCCGCCGCCAGCGCCGCCGGCGTTTGCCCGCATTCCCAGAAATAGACTCCCCAGATGAAGATCGCGGGCGCCAGACTGCTGTCCTCGATGATGGTGCCGACCATCCCCAGGTAGAGCGGATGACAGGCGGCCAGCAAGGCCGCCAAGGACGCGTGGAGCGGGCTCTTGGTGCGCCGTCGGGCCAGCAGATAGACGCCGGGGATGACCGCGCCGACCGCGGCGCCGTAGACGAGGGCGAAGACCGCGGTGCTGTCCCAAAGCCGCAGGAGCGGGGAAAGCAGGAGGGAGGTGAACGAGAAATGGAACGCCAGGTGCGTGGGAGGAGACAAGGTGCTGACGGCGCCGTAGCCGTGCGCGAAGTTCCACGCGAACTGGACGACGTTCGCCGAGTCGCGGGTGAGCTGGAAACTGGCGTACATCGCGAGCTTGACGAGGGCCGCGAAGGCCGGGACCGCCAGCCCGGCCGCCCAGAGCCCCGCGCGCCCGCCGCGCGTGCGCGCCGTTCTCCGGAACCAGGCCTCCGCTCCCGAATGCAGCGCGGGCCTCCACACGAGCGCGAGCGCCGCGAGCAGGCAGGCCGTTCCCAGGGCGAGCGTCGCGAGATTGGCGAACGAATAGACCCAGGAGGCCCAGAGCACCGCGTCAGGGTACAAAAATCCCCGACACGCCGGGTCCCCGGGCAGCGGTCCCGACGACGACATTTTCCCCTTGAAAATGGGTGCTTCCGGGGGCACACTCCAAGGAGACCCCCATGTTCGCCTCCATCCTCGTCCTGACGCTCGCGGCTCCCGTCCGCGCCTCCGATCCCGGCGCCGACTTGGCGCGCGCGCGCGCCGCGGCCCGGATCAGTTTCCTGACCCAGGACCAGGGCGCGCCGCTGGCCGCAGAGGTGGTGACCCTGCCCGCGGAGCAGGACGACGAGACCCAGGCCCTGCGCCGCGCGGTGGGCGCCGTGGGCGAGATTCAGCGGGGCTGCCCCGCGCCGTGCGCGGCGCCGGAGGCGGTCCGCGCCTACCGGGACGGCGTCCTGCGCGCCGCGCAGGCCTTGGACCTGACCCCCGATCTGACGCGGGCCGCCCTCGCGCATTACCTGCCGGAGGGGCTGCCGCGACTGCGCTCGGAGCCGGGCCGGTCTCGGCCGGGGACGGCCCCCGATCCCGCGCTGCGCGCCCGGGCGGCCTCCCAGGTTCAGCTCGCGGGGTACGAGCGCAGCCGCGCCCAGGCCGCCGCGATGGACGGCCGCCGCGCCTCGTCCATGCGCGACGCCGTCGCTTACGCCGGCGCCCTGGGCCGTCCCGCGGCGCTGGACGGCCCTCCGGGCGGGCCCGCGCGCGCGTTCGGGGACGGGGCGGCGGGG
>JAJXTZ010000110.1 GCA_021783355.1 bacterium
GGGATCGACCGCGCGGTCTCCTTCGCGCGGGCCGGGGCGCGCTCCACGCGGGACTCCCTGCGCCGCGCGCCGCTCTGGGCGGCGCGGGCGGCGTCGCTGGCGGCGCTGGGGACGCTCCTGCTGGCCGTGGCGCCGCGCCCGGCGCGGGCGCAGGCTCCGGCTCTCGCCGCGATCGACGCGGCCTACTTCCACCGCGACCGCCCCGGGGAGCTGGAGAAATCCCTGGCGCTGATCGACGCGGCGCCTCAGGGCCTGCCGGCGTCCGAAGCCTCGGCCTACGCCTGGCGGCGCTGCCGTTCTCTGATCCGGCGCGGGGAGGACCGCGCGTCCAAGACCGACAAGCTCGCCGACTATGCCGCGGCGCGCGCGGACTGCGAGCGCGCGGTGGCGCTCTCCTCGGGCTCGGCCGACGCGCACTTCTGGCTGGGCGTGGCTCTCGGGCGCTGGGGGCAGGCCAAGGGCGTCTTCAAGGCCCTCTTCCTCATCAAGCCGATCCGGCGCGAGATGGCGGCCACGCTGGCTCTGGACCCGGGCCACGGCGGGGCGCACCGGGTGCTCGGCGAGATGCTCTGGCAGATCCCGGGCTTCGCCGGCGGCGACAAGACGCGGGCGCTGGCCGAGTACGAGACGGCGGTGCGGCTCTCTCCCGACCACACGACCGACTACCAGCCGCTGGCCGAGGCCTACCTGCACTTCGGCCGCAAGGCCGACGCGATCCGCACGCTCAAGGCGCTGGAGGCGGTCAAGACGCCCGACGACCCGGCCTCCTACCCCGGCGACCTGGCCGACGGGCGCAAGCTCCTGAAGACGCTGGAGCCCTGAGCCCCGCCGGGCGGGTCAGCCCGCCCGCGCCGCCCGGCCGAACCCGAAGCTGACGACGAAGATCCCCACCAGGATCGCGACGATGGTGGGGCCCGTGGGCAGGTCGTACTGGTACGACACGACCACGCCCGCGATCGCGGCCAGCACGCCGAAGGCGAGGGCGACCTTGAACGCGCGGCTCAGCCGCCCGGTCAGGCACAGGGCGGCGGCGCCCGGGGCGACGAGCATGGTGAAGGTCAGCAGGGCCCCGACGGTGCGGATGGCGACGGCGACGGCCACGCCCAGCGCCCCGTAGAAGATCATGTTCCAGAGTTCCACGCGCACGCCCAGGGTGCGGCCCATGTCCGGGTCGTACGCGGAGATCAGGAACTCCTTGGAGGCCAGGTACTGCAGGAGCGACAGCACGCCGAACACCGCGCCCATCGTCCACAGCAGGGACGAGGGCACGGTCAGGATGTTCCCGAACAGGATGTTCAGGATGTCGGCCTCGCCGCGCGGGGCCTTGGCGATCAGCAGGACGGAGGCGGCGGCGCCGCCCGCGTACAGCATGCCCACCATGGTCTCCGGCGGCAGGACCGGGGAGTCGGCCAGGCGCGAGAGGGCCAGGAAGCTGGCCACGGTCAGCAGGAGGGCGATGGGGAACGGCGCCAGTTGGAAGAGGACGGCCAGGGCCACGGCGGCCGAGGCCACCTCGGCCACGGCGGCGCCGGAGAAGACGATGCGCCGCAGGACCACGTAGACGCTCCACGGCGAGAGTCCGACGGCCACGAGGCCGCCGGCGATCATGATGTTGCGCAGGAACGGGACCGTCAGGAGGGAGATCATAGGTTTTTGTTGTTCTTCTTGTAGGCTCCGGCCAGGACCTCGGGGGCGAGCATCTCGGCTTTCTCGCCGACGAGGAGCTTCCCGTCGAAGGTGATCAGCGCCACGCGGCGGGCGTAGGTCTCGATGGTGCTGAGCAGGTGGGTGACGAAGACGACGGTGGTCTTCTTCTCCGCCTGGAGCTCGGTCAGCAGCTCCATGATGGCGCGCTCGGAGTTGACGTCCATGCCGTTGGTCGGCTCGTCGAGGAGCAGGATCTCGGGCTCGGAGGCCAGGGCGCGCGCGATCAGCACGCGCTGTTTCTGGCCGCCCGACAGCTTGCGGTACGGCCTCTCGGCCAGCGCGTCCATGCGGGTCTGGCGCAGGGCGGCGCGGGCGATGCGCTCGTCCTCCGGCCCGGGACGGCGGAACGGCCCCAGGCGCCCGTAGCGGCCCATCAGGGCGACCTCCAGGGAGGTCAGCGGGTAGTGCAGGTCCAGGCTCTCGCGCTGGGGGACGTACCCGAACAGCACGCGCCCTCCCGGGGAGGAGGGCGCGGCCGTGATGCGTCCGGACAGGGGCTTGAGCAGGCCCAGGAAGGTCTTGAGCATGGTGGTCTTGCCCGCGCCGTTGGGTCCCATGACGCCGAGGAAGTCCCCGCGCGCGATGGTCAGGTCGATGCCGTGCAGGACGGCGTGGCGGCCGTAGCCGACGGAGAGCTTCTCGGCCTTCAGGAGTTCAGCGGGCATGGGCTTTCCCCAGGGCCTGGGCCACCTGGCCGACGACGTCGTCCACCATGGAGATGTAGTCGGTCTCCTTGGGGTTGAGGCCGATGTCGTAGAGCGAGAGGCTCAGGCAGGGCACGCCCAGGCCCGCGGCCACGGTCTGGCCGATGGCGACGTTGTAGTAGGGCTCGGTGATCACCAGCTTGACGCCGGCGCTCTTGGCGTCGGTGATGACCTCCTGGACGCGCCGCGGGGACGGGACGAAGCCGGGCTTCTCCTCGATGGTCTTGGGCGGCTCCGGGATGGTCAGGCCGAAAGCCTGGGCGAAGTAGTCCCAGGACTCGTGGTAGGGCAGGACGGCGTCGCCCTTGAAGGGGGCCATCTCGCTCTTCCAGCGCGCCGCGGCCTTGGCCAGGCGGGCCTCGAAGTCGGCCAGGTTCTTCTCGAAGAGGTCCTTGTCGGCCGGGTCGGCGTAGGCCAGGGCCTTCTCGATGTTCTGCGCCATGATGCGCCCGTCGGCGGGGTTGAGCTGGAAGTGCGGGTTGCCGTACGGATGGATGTCGCCGAAGCTGTAGTCGATGCGGCCGGCGGGCTTGTCCAGCAGGGGGATGCCGTGGTAGATCTCGGCCTTGATCAGGTCGGGGTTGTTGGCGGCGCTGACCAGGTCCCGCGCCCAGTCCTCCAGGTTGAGGCCGATCATGATGAAGAGCTTGGCCTGGTGGACCTTGAACAGGTCCTGGGGGCGCGGGGAATAACCGTCGGCGTCGAAGCCGGGGGGCGAGAGCGGAGTGACGGCCACCTTGTCGCCGCCGATGGTCCGGGCCAGCGAGGCGATGTAGACGGTGGTGGCCACCACGCGCATGGGCGCGGCGGCGGCGGCGGGCGCCAGGACGGCGGCCGCCAGGATCAGGGCGAGGAGTCGCGAGAGCTTGTTCATGATGGTTCTCCTAGAGCGGTATCGTCGGTCAGTTCAGCTGCTTCAGGTTGCCCAGCGAGAAGGTCGCCTGGAGCGACGCGGTCTCGTCGGGGCGCTCGGCGCCCAGCGGGGTGGTGTGGGTGAACTGCGCCCGCAGGCGGGTGTTGTCCGAGAGGAACCAGGTGAAGTTCGGGGACAGGCTGACGCTGGTCCCCGTGTTGGGGGCGCCGGTGAAGGCGTCCGGGAAGGTCCCGGGGTAGGCCGTGTCCAAGGCGCCGGGGGCCTGGGTGAAGTCCACCAGGAAGCCGGCGTGGTAGCGCAGGGCGAAGTTGTAGTCCAGGAAGGTGTAGACGCTCTGCCGTGCGTCCCGGGACCCCAGCCGGCGGCGCTGGGCGAACAGGCCCTCCACGCTCCAGGTCCAGACCTTGCGCGGGGTCTGCGGGTACTGGATCTGCAGGTACGGGTCCTCCAAGGTCTCCCAGTCGCCGTACGGCGAGGGGCCCTGGGCGGCGCTGACGCCGGTCTGCAGGGAGCCGGAGCCCATGAAGTCGCGGGAGTACTCCAGGGTGCCCAGGAAGGTCAGGTCCGTGGTGGCCCGGGTCGCGCCCAGGGTGTCGCCGCGGGAGGCGGCCAAGTCCGCCTTGAGGTTCATCCCCCACGGATTCGGGACGTAGAAGTCGGCCTGGGCGCCGGTGGCGTTCAAACCGTCGCCGATGTAGTCGGCCAGGGCGCGAGGGCGGTCGAGCATCGCCAGCTGGAAGGTGTCGGTCTCGTCCAGGAGGCCGAAGACGGGCTTGAACTTGCCGACGCGCAGGCCGACGCCGCCGGGGAGCTTGTCGAAGTACAGCCAGGCCTCCTCCACGTTGGCGACGCCGCCCTCGGGCAGGTCCACGGAGAGTTGGGCGTTCACGTAAGGATCGATGGGCGAGAACGCGACGATCTGCCCGTCGCGCAGGCGCGGCTGCTGGGCGGACGCGCTGTAGCGCGGGTCCGTCTTGGGAAGGCTGGAGCGCTCGTAGGCGAGGTCTCCGGCGATGCCGAAGTCGGGCAGGAAGATCTTGGGGACGCCCGGGATGGACGGCGTGATCAGGCCCTCGGGCAGTCCCGCGGACTGCTGATCCGCGGCGAAGGACGCGGCGGGGACGGCGAGAAGACAGAGAAGGATGGCGAAGCGGCGATGCATGTGCACCTCCATAGGATGAGCGGCGATAGACGCGGACGGCGACGACGGCGTCTAGGCGCGGGGAGGCGACTGGGCGGTGGGACGGGGGGCGAGCGCGGGGCGCTCGGAGGGGGCGTCCGGGACTTCCAGGACGACGACGGGCGTCTCCACCTGGACGACCACGGGGGCCGCGGGAGCGGCGGTGCGGGCGGCGCCGACGGCGCAGGCGGGGCAGGAGTCGGTGTCGGTGACGGCGGCGTGCGCGACGCCGTGGAACGCCATGGCCCCGAGGGTGAGGACGGCGACGAATGCCAGCCAGCGCGCGCGCATGTCGACGCGCATGATAGCATGGGGCGGCGCGCGGCGCAATGGCCCGCGCGGCCTCTTGCGCGCGCGCGCGGCCGCGGTTATACTCGCGGCGTGACGAACGGCGGCGACAAGTGGGCGGCGGTCGCGGAGCGCCTGGCGCGCCTGGGGGCGCGGCCCGAGTCGCTGTTCGAGACCTTCGCGCGCTCCGGCGGCGCCGGCGGTCAGAACGTCAATAAGGTGGAGACGGCGGTCCAGCTCCTCCACAAGCCGACCGGGACCTGGGTGCGCTGCACGGAGTCCCGCTCGCAGGGGGAGAACCGCTACCTGGCGCGCCTGCGTCTGGCCGAGAAGCTGGAGTCCCGCGCCCGCGAGAAGGCGGCCCGCGAGAAGCACGAGCGCGAGCGGCGCTTCCGCCAGACGCGGGCGCGGCCCCGCAAGGCCAAGAACCGGATGCTGGAGGCCAAGCGGCACCGCTCCGGGATCAAGAGCGCGCGCGGTCCCGTCCGCCACGACGACTGACGGCCTTGGGCGGGGTCAGCCGCCGTGGATCATGTCCGACACGAGGCCGGGGTCGGTGGTCTTCTCGGCCTTGACGACGCCGATCAGGTGGGCGGCGACGAAGGCCAGGATGGCGTACATCATCGCCTCGTGGACCTCGCGGAGCGGGCCGTGCAGCGAGTCCGGCAGGCCCCAGCCGCGGCCGTAGGCCAGCAGGACGCCGGTGGCGAGGATGACGGTCAGGCCGGCGTAGAACAGGGCGTGGGAGGACTTCACGGCGGCCACCATCTTGCCGTCGGGGCCGGCCTCGGGGGAGAGGGCCTTCTTGATCTTGGAGCACAGGGCGTCGCCCTTTGGGGCGGCGAACTCCACCGCGACGCGCAGGACCAGCAGGGCGACGAGGGCGAGGCCCATGTCCACGTGCCAGGTCCACAGGGCGTCCTTGTAGCTCATCGCGATGTCGCGGGCCTGGTCGGGGGTGACGGAGGGCAGGGCCGCCTGGATCATGCGGGCGTGCTCGCGCACGTTCACCAGGTAGTCGCGCAGGACGACGGTCAGCAGCATCCCTGCGATCAGCAGGGAGTTGGACCAGTGCCAGAGGCGCAGACCGAGAGTGCGCTTGCCGCGGAACATCGGGACGCTCATGAGGCCTCCTTGTCCGGCGCCCCAATGTAGCAAAATGTCCGGCCGGAGGCGCGATCGCCGTCAGCGCCCGCGGACGAGGAACAGCAGGCCGGCCGTCGTCATCGTCAGCTCGATCAGGATCACGAAAACCCGTTCCGGAAGCCGGTCGACGATCCGCTTGCCCAGCCAAGACCCGGCGATCATCAGCGGGCCGAGCGCCAGCCCCGCGAGGATGCTCGCCGCCGGAAGCACGGCCGAGTCGCGGTACGCGACGAGCTTCGCGACGTGCATGACGACCGTCGCGAGCGCCTCGGTGCCGATGTAGGCGCCTTTGACCAGCCCGTAGGACAGGAAGAACGGCGCCATCAGGGGCCCGACGCTGCCCAGAAGCGCCGACAGCAGGCTCCCCCCGGCCCCGATGAGCGCGAACCCGCGCAGCGGGGGGCGCATCGCCGTCCGCGGCCCCAGCCGCCGCCAAGCCACCACGAGCAGCAGGAAAAGGCCCAAGAGACGCGTCAGGCCGGCCAGCGGCGCCCGGGCGAAGAGCAGTCCGCCGATCAGCGCGAAGGGCACGCCGCCCAGGGCGAACCACCCCACCACGCGCGCCTCGATCTCGCGGCGATTGAACCAGGCGCGGCTGGCGTTGCCGATCAATTGCGCGACGGTCAGGATCGGCACCGCGTCGCGCACGCCGAACGCGACGACGAGCACCGGCAGGAGCACGGCCGCCCCGCCGAAGCCGGTGACCGCGGCCAGCGTGGACGCCAGCAGCGCGGCGCCGCCGACGATCAGCGCCGCGTCAAGCCCGAGGTGGGGCATATCGCCGCCGGTCGGTCCCGGGTCGCGCCGCGGGAATGGACGAAGGTCATGAGCGCAATTGTAGTGCGAAAACCGGGATTTCGCCATGGCGCCGGGGGAGCGAAAGACCGACCGGGGCGGGGGGGCCCGTTCCGAGGACAAAGAGAAGGCCCTCCCGGGACCGCGCCCGGGAGGGCCTTGTCGCCGGAGAAAGACGATCAGCCCAGGTTCTTGGCGGCGAAGTCCCAGTCGATCACGTTCCAGAACGCCTCGATGTACTTGGGGCGGGCGTTGCGGTAGTCGATATAGTAGGCGTGCTCCCAGACGTCGATAGTGAGCAGCGCCGTCTGGCCCTTGGCCAGGGGGTTCTCGGCGTTGGGGGTGGTGACGACGGACAGCTTGCCGCCGTCCTTCACCAGCCAGGCCCAGCCGGAGCCGAAGTGGCCGGCGGCGGCGTCGGAGAGCAGGGTCTTGAACTTGGCGAAGTCGCCGAAGGAGCCCTTGATGGCGTCGAGCAGCTTGCCGCCGGGCAGGCCGCCGCCCGCGGGCTTCATGGAGTTCCAGTAGAAGGTGTGGTTCCACACCTGGGCGGCGTTGTTGAAGACGGGGGCCTTCTTGTCGGCGGGCAGGGACTCGCGGCCCTTGATCAGGTCCTCCAGGGACTTGGCGGCGAGGTCGGTGCCCTCGACGAGCGAGTTCAGCTTCGTCACATAGGCGGCGTGGTGCTTGCCGTAGTGGTAGTCGATGGTCTCGGGGCTGATGTGCGGGGCCAGGGCGTCCTTCTTCCAGGGCAGAGCGGGGAGTTCGTGAGCCATGTGAGTCCTCCTTGAGGGTGAGATGGGGTCATTCTGGCAAAAGCGCGGCGCCGGGGGCCAGCCCTAGCGGGCGCGGAACGGCAGGGGCAGCGGTGCCGCCCGGCCGTTCTCGACGCGGACGCCGCGGGTCAGCTTGAGCTCCAGGAGCGAGGCGCCGCGCTCCACCTGGAGCTTGAGGACGGAGCCGGGCGCGCCGTACAGGCGGTCCACGGCCTCGTCGAAGGTGAGGCGCGCGGAATCCTTGCCGCCCACGGAGTCCACCAGGTCGCCCACGCGCACGCCGGCGTCGGCCGCGGCGCGGCCGGGAGTCACGCGCGCGACCTGGAAGAGGGACTTGCCGCCGGCGACGACGGTCCTCAGCCATAGGCCGGGGCCGGCGCGCCAGTAGGACGGCGGCTCGAAAATCGTCACCGGGTCGGCGAAGCGCAGGCGCAGCCGCGCGCCCGCGTCCAGCAGGGGCGCGTCGGACGGCTTCTTGCCGGCGGCCGGCGGGGGGGGCGCGGCGACGGCCAGCGTGCCGCCCTCGCCCACCCGCGCCAGGTCCGCGGCCGGGCCCGTCACGGCCGAGGCGTAGGCCAGGACCGGGTAGGCGTGGCCGCCGGCCAGCGTCAGCTCGTCGAAGACCAGGCGCACGGCGCGGACCTGCCCGTCGTCGGAGGACTCCAGCACCCGTCCGCGCAGGCGCGAGCCGGGCGGCACGGCCAGGAAGTCCAGCGACGCGTCCGTGGTCAGGCCCGAGGAGGTCAGCGCCTCCACCGCGTCGCCGCGCCGCGGTCCGCCCTTCAGCCCGTGCGGAAAGCGGACCCAGACCGACTGGCCCGCGTCCAGGCTCCAGGAGAGCGGCGCGGCCGCCTTCACCGCGTCCCGCGCGGCGGCGTCGGCGCGGGACGCGAGGCCCCGGGCCAGGTCCCTCTCGCGCGCGGAGAGGTCGTCGCGGCCGCGCGCGAAGCCCGCCGGCGCGGGGACCTCGGCGCCGGTCAGCGCTCCCACCTCCAGCCCGCGGCGCACGATCAGGGAGGAGCGTTCCTCGGGGGCCGGGCGTTCCAGCGCCTGCGCGGCCTGCGCGCGCGTGAGGGTCTTGGCGCGGTCCGCGCAGAGGACCAGGTCGCCCGCGCGCAGGCCCATGTCGTCGGCCGGGGCGCGGCGGGCCGGCTCGGCGGAGAGCAGTCCCTCCGGCGTCTCGATGAGCGCCGCGCCGAAGGAGGCCAGCGCCGCGTCGTCGCGGGGCGGCATCGCCGTCGCGGGCGCGGCGGACGGCGCCGCGGTCTCGGCCTTGGCGGCTGCGCGCGGACGGGGACGCTCGTGCGCGCGTTCGGCGCGGCGGGCTGCCCGGCGCGGACGGCGCGCATGACGCGCGGCGCAGGCCGGGGCGGCGGCGGCCAGCAGGACGGCGAGGAGGAGCGGGGTCTTCATCGCGCCGCCTCCGTCTTCTTCTTCATCTTCCTTGTCGGACGCCGGCGCGTCGCCCGTTTGGCCGGGGAGCGGCGCTTGGGCGAGATCTTGATCTCGGGCTTGGGCGCGGGCGGCGGCGTCAAGCCCAGCGCCGCGGCGCGCGCGCGCGCCACCGCAGCCAGCAGGGCGGCGCGCCCCGGCTCCG
>JAJXTZ010000111.1 GCA_021783355.1 bacterium
GTAGCCCTCGCCGACCTGCGTCTGCGCGCCGTCGTCGGCGGCCGCGGTGACGGACACGGCCGCGGAGGAGCCGCGCTCGCGCGCGAAGACCCCGCGCGTCGAGGCGATTGCCGTCTCCCCGCGGCTCTCCGAGATCTCCGCGCGCAGGACGCGCACGCGCGGGTCGGCCGCGGCGGCGGCCTCGGCCTGCGCCGCGCGCGCCTCGAGCTCGTCCCACGGGCGCTCCCCGATCGTGGCGTCCCACAGCGACGCCGCCAGCGCCGCGTCGCCGGCCTCCGGCGACGGGGCGGGCAGGGTCCGCCCGGGGTCCGCGCCGGCGTGCGGGAGCTGCTCGACGGCGCGCTCCCAGAGCCCGCGCAGGGCCGCCGCGTCCGCCCCGCCGGCCGAGGCGAAGCCCGCGCGCCCCTCCGCGTCCACCACGCGCACGCCCGCGCCGAAGGACACGGAGGTCTCCGCGCTCTCGCGCCGCCCGTCGCGCCGCACCAGCGCGCGGTCCTCGTCGCGGGACAAGAAGACCTCCGCCTCGACCCCGGGGCGGCGTCCGCGCATCCAGTCCGCGGCCGCGCGGGCCAGGGACTCCAGGTCCGCGCTCACCGCCGCAGGCCCGTCCAGCCCATGTACGAGAAGAGGAACGCGATCAGCAGGAAGAACATCCCCCACTTCTTGCGTTCCAGGGCGATGTACGCGTCGTTGAGCAGGTAGTCGCGCAGCAGCCCGTTCATGCGCTCGATGAGGTCCGGGCGGTACAGGTAGCCCAGGCCGAGGACGAAGCTGATCAGTCCGACGACGATCTTGAGGAGGGGGGACATGGCCTCAGGCCGGATTGTACCGGTTCATGGCCGCGTCCAGGCCGTCGGAGCGCACGGCGGCGGCCGCGTCGGCGGCCAGCGACAGGGTCGACTCCAGCGCGTCGGCCTCCGCGGGCTTGAACTTGGCCAGCACGAAGTCCGCCGCGTCCATGCGCTCCGGCTGCGGGCCGATGCCCAAGCGCAGGCGCGGGACCTCGTCGGTCCCCAGGTGCCGCAGGATGGAGAGCATGCCTTTCTGACCCCCCGCCGAGCCCTTCGTGCGCAGCCGCACCTTCCCCAGCGGCAGGGCGATCTCGTCGTAGACGACGAGGATCTCCGACGCCGGCACCTGATGGTAGTCGGCGAAGGCCCGCACGAAGCGCCCGGACTCGTTCATGAAGGTCATCGGCTTGATCACCCAGGCGTCCCCCCACCTCGCGGCGACGCCCAGACCCTTGAAGTCCTTCCAACAAGCGTCCGCCTCGCCGACCAGGCGGTCGGCGAGGCGGAAACCGATGTTGTGGCGCGTCCGCTCGTACTCGGGCCCCGGATTGCCCAGGCCGACGACGAGACGCAGCGCCACGGCCGGAGCGCCTTACTTGCCTTCCTTCTTGGCGGGCTCCTTCTTGGCCGCATCCTTCTTGTCGCCGGCGGCCGGAGCGGCCTTCGCCGTCTCCTTGACGAGCTTGCCCTCCTCGTCCTTCTTGCCCTTCGTGGAGGCCGACTCGGGCTCGGCCGCGGCCGCGCCCTCGGCTCCGGGGACGGCCGCCGCAGGAGCGGCGACCTCCTCGACCTTCGCGATCGTGATGTGCACGACCACGTGCTCCGCGTCGTCGAGGATCTCGACGCCCTCGGCGAGCTTCAGGTCCTTCACGTGCAGGGCCTCGTGCAGGCCGAGCTTGGAGATGTCGGCCTCGACGCGCTGGGGGATCGCGTTGGGCAGGGCCTTCAGACGCAGCACGCGCAGGTCGTGCGCGAGCATGCCGCCGAAGTCCTTGACGCCCGGGGCCTCGCCGACGACGACGATCGGCACGCTGGCCTCGATCTTCTGGGTCAGGGAGACGCGCAGGAAGTCCGCGTGGACGGGCCGGTCGGTGACCGGGTGCCGCTGGAGCTCCTTGATCATGACGGTCTCCTCGCCCTTGGCGTGCTTCAGGCGCAGGACCGCGTTGACCCCGCCCTTGCGGCGGGCCTCGACGAGCTCCTTCTCGGACAGCGCGACGATGACGGGCGGTTTCTCGCCCCCGTAGACGACGGCCGGGATCTTAAACCCGGCGCGCAGGGTCGAGAGCTCCTTCTTGGTGCCCTTCGACTCGCGGACTTCGACGTTCAGCGTGATCTCCATGACTCTCTATACTCTCCTGTTGCTTAGACGAACAAAGCGCTGATGGATTTGCCCTGATGGTTGCGGGCGATCGCCTCGCCCAGAAGGGGCGCGATCGACAGGACCGTCAGCTTCCCCCCGGCCAGCGCGTGGACCGGGATCGAATCGGTGAGGATCATCTCCTCGAGGGACGACTTCGCGATCAGGTCGTGGGCGGCGCCGGACAGCACGCCGTGCACGCACGCCGCATAGACCTTCTGCGCGCCCTGCTCGCGGATCTTGTCGGCGACCTTGCACAGAGTCCCGCCGGTGTCGATCATGTCGTCGAGGATCACGCAGGTCTTGCCGCGCACGTCGCCGATGACGTTGTAGACGGACGCCTCGTTGGGGCGCGGGCGGCGCTTGTCGATGATGACGAGCTGCGCGTTCAGGCGCTTGGCGAACGCGCGCGCGCGCTCCACGCCGCCGACGTCGGGGCTGACGACGACGAGGTTCTTCAAGCCCTTCTTCTTCACGTACTCCAGGACGATCGGGGCCGCGTACAGGTGGTCCACCGGGATGTCGAAGAAGCCCTGGATCTGGGCCGCGTGCAGGTCCATCGTGATCACGCGCTGGGCGCCGGCCTCCACGATCAGGTTGGCGACGAGCTTGGAGCTGATGGGCATGCGCGGCTGGGTCTTGCGGTCGGCGCGCGCGTAGCCGTAGTACGGGACGACGGCCGTGATGCGCCCGGCCGACGCGCGGCGCAGCGCGTCGATCATGATCAGGAGCTCCATCAGGTTCTCGTTGGTCGGGCGACAGGTCGGCTGGATCAGGTAGCAGTCGGCGCCGCGGACGTTCTCCTCGATCTGGACGTTGATCTCGCCGTCGGCGAACCGGCCCACGTGGGACTTGCCCATCGGCACGCCCAGGTAGCGGCAGATGTCCTCGGCCAGCGGGCGGTTGGCGTTGCCCGAGAACACCTTCAGCCCGCGCAAGGTTTTCGCCGCCTCCACGGGCAGCGGCTTCGGCGAGATCCTGCTGTTGTTGCCGGCCACGCGCGCCTCCGAACGGTCGAGGGTCTTGGTTCCCATGTGCCTCAAGTCTTGTTCACCTGGCGCGCGCGCGCGATCGCGAGCGCGTCGTCGGGGACGTCCTCGGTCACGGTGGAGCCGGCGGCGATCTTGGCGCCGCGCCCGACCTTGACGGGGGCGATCAGGTTCACGTTGGAGCCGACGAACGCCTTCGCGCCGATCGAGGTCTTGTGCTTGGCCTTGCCGTCGTAGTTGCAGGTGATCGTGCCGGCGCCGATGTTGACGTCCTCGGCGATGTCGGCGTCGCCGATGTAGGACAGGTGGTTGACCTTGGAGCCGAAGCCGATGCGCGAGGCCTTGACCTCGGTGAAGTTGCCGACGCGCGCGCGGGGGCCGATGCTCGAATCCGGGCGGATGTGCGCGAACGGCCCCACCGAGGTCTTCTCCAGCAGGCGCGACTGAAGGACGTACGAGAAGCGGACCTCGCACTCGTTGCCGATCTGGGTGTCCTCGATGTGCGTGAACGGCCCGATGCGGCACATGCGGCCGATCTTGGTCTTGCCGCGCAGGATGGTGCCGGGGTAGATGACCGTGTCCTGGCCGATCTCCACGTCCGCGTCCACGTGGGTGGACTGCGGGTCGCGGATGGTGACGCCGGAGATCATCAGGCGCTCGAGCATGCGCTTGTTCAGGATGCGCTCGGCGACCGCCAGCTGGGAGCGGTTGTTGACCCCGAGGGCCTCCTCGGCGCTCGTCGTCGTGTAGGCGTGGATGCGCCCGCCCTTGGCCCGGATCACCTCCATCATGTCCGTGAGGAAGTGCTCCTTCTTGGGGCCCTTGGCGCCGATCTGCTTGAGGCCCGCGATCAGCGCGTCGATCTCGAAGACGTAGGCGCCGGAGTTGACCTCGCTGATTCCCAGCTCCTTGGGCGAGGCGACCGACTCCTCGACGATGCGCTGGACCTCGCCCAGGGCGCCGCGGACGATGCGGCCGTAGCCCTTGGGGTTGGCGATGCGCGCGGTCAGCAGGGTGGCCTGGCCCTTGAGCTGGTCGTGGGTCAGCGCCAGATTGTACATGGACTCATAGGTGAGCAGCGGCGTGTCGCCGCACATCACGATCCCGGTCTTGAACTTCCTCAGGAAGGGCAGGGACTCCACCACGGCGTTGCCGGAGCCCAGCGGCTTCTTCTGCAGGATGAACTGGATCGGGCGATTGAAGCCGACCGACTTGGCCATCTCCAGGGTCTTCTTCTTGACCTCGTCGGACTCGTGGCCGACCACGACGCCGATCGCGCCGGGCTTGAGCGCGTTGGCGATGCGCAGCACGTAGTAGAGCATCGGGCGCCCGCCCACGTGGTGGAGCACCTTGGGGATGGAGGATTCCATGCGCGTGCCCTGGCCGGCGGCCAGGATCAGCGCGGCGAGTTGTCCTTGTCCTTTCTTCGCGTGGCTCATGATCGTTCTCTCAAAGCGGGCATTCCCAGGCCTGGACTCGAACCAGGAATAACGGATTCAAAGTCCGCTGTGTTACCGTTACACCACCTGGGAGCGGGCACCGGTTCCGGCCGCGGCCTGAGACTTTCTGACCTCGTCCTCGTAGCAGGCGAAGACCTTCTGCTCCAGGAGCGACCGGAATTCGGCGGAAATCGGGTGCGCGACGTCCTTGAACGACCCGTCGGGCATCTTGCGCGACGGCATGCAAAGGATCAAGCCTTTCTCGCCCTCGATCACCTTCATGTTGCGCACGACGAACACGCGCTCGAAGGTGACCGTGACGAACGCCTTCAGCTTGTCCTCGTTGCGCAGGTGGACGCGGACTTCCGTGATCTCCAAGGGGGGTTAACCGTGACAGCTGGTCAGATAGACCTTCCAGGGATACGCCTGGAGCCGCTTCACCACCCTCTCGCCCTCGACGTGTGACGAAACGTTCCCGAACACCGACGAGCCCGAGCCCGACATGCGCACCCCCCTCGCACCCGCGGCCTCCAAGATGCGACGGGCTTGCGCGACTTCCGTCATGACCGGCAGCTCCGCCTGCTCCAGGCGGTTGAAGAGGAGACCCCCCCATTCCTCGACGGGGCGTCCCCTCTTCAAGCTTCGAACGAGTCTATCAAGCTGGGAGAGTCGTGTCAATATATCGGCCCTGCGGCGGGGGGGCAGGGCGGTGTAGACCGGCCCCGTCGGGGACGGGAAGCCGGGCCAGGCCAGGACCATGAAGGGAAGGGACTTGTGGATGGTCAGGGTCCGGAGCCGGTCGCCGATGCCCGCGGCCCGGCAGAAATTGGCGTCCTTCAGGAAGAACGGGACGTCGGCGCCCAGCTTGACCCCGATCTCGTGCAGGGTCCGGCGCTTGGCGGCGTTCAGCTCGATCTGAAAAAGCTTGGCCAGGCCGAGCAAAGTCCCGGCCGCGTCGGAGGACCCCCCGCCCAGTCCCGCCCCCATCGGGATGCGCTTGGTCAGGACGATCTTGACCCCCACGCCGACGCGGAAGGCGCGGTAGAAGGCGTCGGCGGCGCGCAGGACCAGGTTGTCGGGACCGGCGGACAGGGGCGCGGTGCCCAGCTCGTCCACAATCTCCAGGATCGGCTTGCCTCCGTTGGCGAACTCCAGGTCCAGCACGTCGTAGAGGTTGATCTTGGCGAACAGCGTGGAGAGCGTGTGATAGCCGTCCTTGCGCCGGCCCGTGACCTCCAGGAAAAGGTTGACCTTGGCCGGGCACTGGACCTTCACGGGGCCTCCGACAGCGGCGCGTCGGAGTCGGTCTCCACCTTGGGGTCCGGGCAGGACAGGGTCAGGCTCCAGAAGCGGCCCTTGGCGCGGAACACCTTCGGCACGCGCCGGCGTCCCGCCTTGGCGAAGTCCTCCAGGCGCATCGGCTCCCCGCCGGCCGGCGTCACCGAACTCGCCAGCCCCCCGTCGCCGATCTCCACGCGCCAGGACGGACGGACCAGGTCGCGCCGGCCCCAGCCCGACTCGTAGCGCGCCGGACCCGGGGCGAAGGGTTCTCCGGCCAGGACGGCCGCCACCGCGGAGAGCGCCCCCTCGGCGGCGCCCTGCACCTGCGCGTCGGTGAGGCCCGCGACCGGGAAGCGGTCCATCGAGAAGCCGGTCTCGTCCACCCGCGCGCGGGCGACCGGCGCGAACAGCGGGCCCATGATCTCGAAGGTCAGTTCCTTGGGGGCTCGGAAGTTCAGCAGGGCCTCCTCGGAGAGGTCCTTGCCGCCGACGCGGCCCTCCACCCGGCAGACGGCCGCGAAGCGCCGCACGCCGCCGTGGACGGACTCCAAGTGGGCGCGCCAAAGCTCCCCGGCCGCCTCCGGGGTCAGGTCCTTCTGCAGTGCGTCGGCCTCCGCCCCCGCCTGGGGCGAGCCGAACGCCTGCGCCAGCCGCCACGCGCGCCAGGCGCCGGCGTCGTCGCCCGCGGCCTTGCGCGCCCGCCCCAGGTGCTCCCAGACCGCGCCGTCGTCGGCCAGCGCGGAGGCGGCCGCGGCCAGTTCGTGCACGGCCTCGGTGGAGCGGCCCTCCTGGAACAGGACCCAGCCCAGCGAGTCGCGGTAGGCGGGGTTGGACGGCTCCACGGCGAGGGCGCGCCGGATCAGGGCCTCCGCCTCCGGCAGCTTCTCGCCGCGGTCGGCCAGAGAGTAGCCCAGGTAGTTGAGGGCCGGGGCGTCGTCGGGCTTATCGGCGATCAGGCGGCGGAACTCGGGCTCGGCCTCGTCCATCCGGTTCATCTTCTCCAGAATGGTGGCCAGCTGCCAGCGCGCCTCGCGGTCCTCGGGCTTGAGCTCCAGCACTTCGCGCAGGAGGTCCACCGCCTTCGCGTGGTCGCCCTGGTCGTCGTAGCCGAGGGCCAGGTAGTAGGCGATGCGGTCGTCCTTCGGCCAGCGCTTGCGCGCCTCCAGCAGGGACGCCATCGCGTCCTTCAGCCCCCCGGCCTGAAGCTCGTAGTAGCCCAGGCGGAGATTCAGCGTGGGGTCGTCCTTGAGCGCGGCGCTGTCCTTCAGGTACGCCGCGGCGGACTTGAAGTCCCCGGCCTTCTCGGCCTCGCCGGCCAGCCACGCGCAGGCCTCCGGGTCGTCGGGATGGCGCGCCTTCAGGGACAGGAAGGTGGCGCGCGCGTCCGGGAGGGCGCCCATCTCGGCCTGCAGCATGCCGACGTGCGCCCAGAGCTCCGTGTTGTCCTGGTCGTCGGCGAGCAGGGCCTGGTACTGCGCGACGGCCGACGGGGTGTCCCCGCTGACCTCGTAGACCTGGGCCAGGGCCAGCCGCGCGGGGCCGGCGGACGCGCCGTCGAGCTCCACGCTGCGCGACAGCTCGGAGGCGGCGTCGTCGAGGCGTCCCGCCGACGCGTCCAGGCGTCCCAGCTCGAGGAGGGCGCGAGCGGCGGACTCCGGGTTCTTCTTCAGGAAATCCTGGAGCAGGCGGCGCGCGCGCGCCGGGTCGCTCCCGGCGACCAGCCGCGACAGGGCGATCACGGTGTCGGCCGACGACGGGTCGTCGCGCAGCGCCTGCCGGAACTGCTCCTCGGCCCCCGTCGCGTCGCCGCGGGCCCAGAGGACGCGGCCCAGGATCATGCGCGATTTGGCGTCTCCCGGGGCCAGGTCCAGGCGGCGGCGCGCCCACTTCTCGGCGCGGCCCAGGTCCTGGAGCTGGAGCGCGAGCTCCGCCGCCTCGCCGGCCAGGAAGGCCGCCGACGGGTCCAGGGCCAGGGCCTTCTCGTAGGCGTCGAGCGCCTCGGCATAGGCGCCGCGGCGCTCCAGCAGGGTTCCGCGCAGGTATTCGGTCTGCGCGCGCCGCGAGGCCCCCGAGCTCGAGGCCGGGGCGGCGCAGGCCGGAACGAGCAGGAAGGCCAGGAGCGCCGCGGGGATCACAGGGAGAGGTCCATCAGGATCGCGTCCGAGCCGTCATTGTAGAACTTCGGACGGCGGCCGGCAATCGCGGCCCCGGCGCGCTCGTAGAACAGGCGCGCGCGGGCGTTGGCGGCCGAGACCTCGAGGGTCAGGCGCGCGGCGCCGCGCGCGCGCGCGACGCGGACCAGCTCCGCCCACAGCGCGCGTCCGGTCCCGCGGCCGTCCTCGGACGCGGCGAAGTCCAGGAGCTGGGCGTCCTCGCCGAAGACGCGGGCCAGCGCGTAGCCCCGCACGGAGCCGTCGTCGGCGACGAGGAAGACGGAGTCGGTGCGCTCGGCCTCCGCCGCGTACGCCTCCCGCGACCACGCCGCGGCGAACGGGCGGCGCGCGACCGCGGCAATCGCCTCCGCGTCGAACGCCCGCGCCGGCCTAACGGCGAGGCTTCTCATAACCCGCGGGCTTCAGGTAGAACGGCCGGAACGGCGGGAAGTCCTTGGCCGCCAGACGGCGGCGCAGGGCCGGCAGGAGGTCGGCGGCGGCCGCGTCCTCCCGCACCACGGTCAGGCCGCGCGAGGCGGCGGCCGCGGCGGTCTTGGGCCAGTCCTCGGCCGCGCACCAGGCGGCCGGCCCCGCGGCGACGGGCCCGCGCCGTCCGCGCCGGAAGGCCTGGTGGTAGACCTCTCCCTTCCAGCCCGTCAGCGCGGCCAGCGCCGGCCCGCCCGCCTTCTCCGCCGCGCCCTCCAGGCGCGACAGGGCCAGCGCGGGGACCCCCAGACGCAGTCCCGCCATCGCGGCGAAGGCCAGGCCGATGCGGATGCCGGTGAAGCGCCCGGGGCCGGACGCGGCGGCCACCGCGTCCAGGGCGTCCCAGTCCAAGCCCGCGCGCTTGAGCAGGCCCGCGACCGCCGGCAGCAGGGACTCGTCGTGCGGGACGCGGGCCGGGCGGCGGACGGCGAAGACGCGGCCGGCCGCCTCCAGCGCGGCGGTCAGGTCCTCGCCCGCGGCGTCCACGGCCAGCAGGTTCACGCGGCCCTCCGCGCGGCGCGGCGCCGGT
>JAJXTZ010000112.1 GCA_021783355.1 bacterium
CGCCGCGGCCGTGCCCGCGGCCAGCGCGGCCGCGAGCGCGAGGATCGTCGCTCTTCGTTTCATCCGCCCTCCGTCCGTCCCGACCCAGGGTAGCCCGGCCGAATCAAGCGCGGCGCATCGCCGGTTCAAGATTCGCTCAAATCTCGCTCGCCGGCGCGATTGGACGCGGGCGGGGGTCTCTGGTAGAATGTCGACCCATGGACCAGCGCTACCCCGCCCTCATCGCCGAAGAGCTGTCGCTGCCCGCCGCCGGAGTCTGCGCCGCGGTCGCCCTGCTGGAGGCCGACGCCACCATCCCGTTCATCGCGCGCTATAGAAAGGAAGCGACGGGCGGCCTGGACGAGGTGCAGATCGCCTCGGTGCGCGACCGCCTGTCCCAGTTGAAGGAGCTGGACGCGCGCAAGGAGGCGATCCTGAAGTCCTTGGAGGAGCGCCAGCTCCTGACCGACGCGCTGCGGGCCGCGGTGGTCGGCGCGCCGACGCTGGCCAAGCTCGAGGACCTCTACCTGCCGTACCGACCGAAGAAGCGCACGCGCGCGACGATCGCCAAGGAGAAGGGCCTGGAGCCTCTGGCCGACGCGCTGTGGGCGCAGGGCGCGCAGGACCCGGCCGCCCTGGCCGCGGCCTTCGTGGACGCGGAGAAGGGCGTCAAGGACGCCGCCGAGGCCTTGGCCGGGGCGCGCGACATCCTGGCCGAGCGGGTCAGCGAGGACGCCGCCGCGCGCGCGAAGCTGCGCGAGGTCTTCTTCGCCAAGGGGGCGTTCCACTCCAAGGTCCTGTCCGGCAAGGAGACCGAGGGCGCCAAGTACAAGGACTACTTCGACTGGAAGGAGCCCGCGCTGAAGGCCCCGTCCCACCGCGTGCTGGCCATGCGCCGCGGCGAAAAGGAGGGCTTCCTGTACATGCGCGTGGAGCTCGACGAGGCCGAGGCCGTGCCGATGCTGGAGGCGCTGTTCGCCAAGAACGACGGGCCCTGCGCCAAGCAGGTGCGCCTGGCCGTGGAGGACGCCTACCGCCGCCTGCTCTCCTTCGCGCTGGAGACCGAGGTGCGGCTGGAGACGAAGAAGCGCGCCGACCAGGACGCGATCGCCGTCTTCGCGCGCAACCTGCGCGAGGTCCTGATGGCCTCCCCGCTGGGCCACAAGCGCGTGCTGGCCCTGGACCCCGGCTACCGCACCGGCTGCAAGCTGGTCTGCCTGGACAAGCATGGCAAGCTCAGCCGCCACGACGTGATCTTCCCGCACTCCGGCGCGGGGGGGCGTGCCGAGGCCGAGCGCAAGGTCCGCGCGCTCGCCGCCGCGCACGGCGCCGAGGTGATTGCCATCGGCAACGGCACCGCCGGCCGCGAGACCGAGGAGTTCGCGCGCGCCCTGGCCCTGCCCGGCGTCACGATCGTGATGGTCAACGAGAGCGGGGCGTCCGTCTACTCCGCGTCCGAGGCGGCGCGCGAGGAGTTCCCGAACGAGGACATCACCGTGCGCGGCGCGGTCTCCATCGGCCGCCGCCTGATGGACCCGCTGGCGGAGCTCTGCAAGATCGACCCCAAGGCGATCGGCGTGGGCCAGTACCAGCACGACGTGGACGCCGCGGCGCTCAAGCGGGGGCTCGACGACACCGTCGTCTCCTGCGTGAACTCGGTGGGCGTCGAGGTCAACACCGCGTCCAAGGAGCTGCTGTCGTACGTCTCGGGCCTGGGACCGGCGCTGGCCAAGGGCATCGTGGACTATCGCAACGAGAACGGCGCCTTCGCGTCCCGCGCGGCGCTCAAGAAGGTGCCGCGCCTGGGGCCCAAGGCCTTCGAGCAGGCGGCCGGCTTCCTGCGCGTGCGCGAGGCGAAGAACCCGCTGGACGCCTCCGCGGTCCACCCGGAGCGCTACGCGCTGGTCGAGACGATGGCCGCGGACCTGGGCTGCTCGGTGCGCGACCTGATGGCCGACGCGGGACTGCGCGCCAAGATCGACATCAAGCGCTACGCGACCGCGGAGGTCGGGGAGCCCACCCTCCGGGACATCCTCGCCGAGCTGGCCAAGCCGGGCCGCGACCCGCGCGAGCGCTTCGAGGCCTTCTCGTTCGGCGCCGTGTCCAAGCTGGAGGACGTCAAGCCCGGCATGACCCTGCCCGGCATCGTCACCAACGTGGCCGCCTTCGGGGCGTTCGTGGACGTCGGCGTCCACCAGGACGGCTTGGTCCACGTCAGCGAGCTGTCCGACTCCTTCGTGCGCGACCCCGCCGAGGCGGTCAAGGTTTCCCAGCGCGTGCGCGTGACCGTGCTGGAGGTGGACCTGGAGCGCCGGCGCATCGCGCTCAGCATGAAGAGCAAGCCCGTGATCGGCCCGCGGGGGGCCCGCGCCGCGGCCAAGTCCGCCCCGCGCCCCGCGCCGGAGCCGCGTCGCGAGGAGAAGCCCGTCGGGGCGATGGCGGAGGCCTTGCAGGCCCTCCTGGCCAAGCGCCGTCTCTAACGCCGGGGATCGCGGACCTTGAGCTCCGGAATTCGTAGAATGAGCCCATGCACCGATTGATCGCCGTCGAGACCGCCGCTCAGATCCCCGCCCCTTACGCCTCCGGGCCGATCGGCGACCTCCTGCGCTTCCACAACCTGGGCGCGCCGCTGACCGAGGTCAAGCAGGCCGAGCTCCTCATCGGCATGTGCATGGACAACCGCAAGCACCTGCGCATCCCCGACAACTTCGCCTTCATCCTGCGCGCCGGCGGGGCGAACCTGCGCTACAGCGAGTTCAAGGTGTCCTACGCCGTCGCCGTCGGCGGCGTGCGCGCGATCGCCTTGATGGGCCACACCAACTGCGGCATGGTCAACCTGGTCGCGCGGGAGAAGGCCTTCGTGGACGGCCTCGTCGCCGCCGGCTGGGACCGCGAGGCCGCCGAGCAGCACTTCCTGCACTTCGCCCCGATGTTCGAGATCGGCAGCGAGACGGACTTCGTCCTCTCGGAGACCAAGCGCCTGCGCGCCCGCTACCCGAAGGCGACCGTCGCCCCGTTGATCTACAAGGTGGAGGACAACCGCCTCTACCTGATCGCGGAATGACCGGACCTGCCGCCGTCGCCGGGCCCGACGGAGTGGCGCGCTGCTGGTGGGCGGGCGAGGACCCGCTCTACATCGCCTATCACGACCGGGAGTGGGGGCGCCCCGTCCGCGACGACCGCCGCCTCTTCGAGTTCCTGATCCTGGAGGGCGCGCAAGCCGGGCTGTCCTGGCTGACCGTCCTGCGCAAGCGCGAGGGCTACCGGCGCGCGTTCGCCGGCTTCGATCCGGAGGCCGTGGCGCGCTACGGCGCGCGCGAGCGAGCCGCCCTGCTGCGCGACCCCGGGATCGTGCGCAATCGCCTCAAGATCGCCTCGGCGACGGAGAACGCGCGCGCCTTCCTGGAAGTGCGCCGGGAGTTCGGGAGCTTCACGCGGTACCTGCGCGGCGTCGTCGGCGCGGAGGTCCCCGTGCGCCGGCCGCGGAACCGGTCCCAGGTCCCGGCGCGCACCGAGGCCTCGGACGCGCTGAGCGAGGACTTGAAGGCGCGCGGCTTCCGCTTCGTGGGCTCGACGATCTGCTACGCGTTCCTGCAGGCCTGCGGCTTCGTGGACGACCACGCCGCCGGCTGTTCGCGCGCGCGCTAGCGCTTCTTCGTCAGGCGGCGCAGGAGGCTGGCGACGGAGCGCGGGGGGCGCTTCTTCTTGCCCGCGGTCTTCTCCTGCTCTTTGCGCGTCTCGCGCAGGGCGGCGCGGAAGGCGACGGCCTCGTCGGCGGGGACGCGCGAGAAGTGCGGCCCGTACTTGTAGCGGGCCACCGCGCCGGTCTTGTCGCGCAGGTCCAGGCGGTCGCCGGAGACGCTCATCACCATCGCCCGCTCCCCGCTGAGGGCGTTGTGCAGGACGTCGAAGACGCGGATGTTCTCCAGCTCGATGGGCAGCGGGTTCACCGGAGCACCGCCGCCAGCGAGCCCACGGCGGCCGAGGCCGCCAGGCAGTACCAGCCGAACCAGCGCCAGCGCCCGCGCTCGAGCCACGACGACAGCCAGCGCAGGGCGGCCAGGCCCGCCAGGAAGCTGAACACCATGCCGACCAACCCGGGGACGAAGAGCGACGGGTCCCAGGCCGGCAGGCCCGCCGCGTGCGCCGCCTTGAGCAGGCGGTGCGTTTCCAGGACGATCACCGGCGGCGTCAGCAGGACCGCCAGCGCGAAGCTGAAGTCCTCGGCCAAGGCCCGGGGCAGGCCGTCGAGGAGGGAGGTGGAGATCGTGGCGCCGGAGCGCGAGAAGCCGCGGAAGGGCAGGCACAAGCCCTGGACCAGGCCCACGCGCAGCGCTCGCGCCGCGGTCAGGGGGGCGGCGCCCTCCTTCCGGCCCCCGGCCCAGACCGTCAGCAGGCCCGCCGCCGCCAGGGCCCCGGAAATCAGCGGCATGTTGGAGAAGAGGGACTCGACTTCGTGGGGCCCGGGCCCGCGCAGCCAGACGGTCTCGATGAGGTGCTTGAGGAGCAGGCCCAGCACCCCGGTGGCCCCGGTGGCCAGGACCAGGAGCTTGGCCAGTTCCAAGCGCGCGGGCGGGGACACCGCCAGGAAGCGCGCCTTCCAGCGCGGCCAGAAATACAGGATCACGGCGAAAGTAGTGCCCGTGTGCAGCATGACCAGCAGGAAGGTCATCGCCGGCGCGGACGGGTCCACGCCCATCAGCTTCTCGGCCACGACCACGTGGGCGGAGCTGGAGACGGGCAGGAGCTCGGCCATGCCTTGGATCACGGCCAGCACGGCGATCTTGAGCAGGCTCATCGCGTTTCGCGCGTCAGTAGGAGGACCAAATCGTCCCTTTCGTGTCGGTGTGCGTGCAGTTGACGAAGATGGTCCCGTAATCCTGGTCCGTCGGAACCGAGTCGTAGCCCCAGGCGCCGGCGTCGGTGAAGCCGACCGCCGCGGAGCCGAGCAGGATCGCCGGGGAGTCCGCGTGGTAGTTCGGGGTCTGGGCCGGGGGAATCTCGCGGATGTAGTGTCCGCCGACGGTCATCGAGGCCGGGTCGGCCGGGTACTGGCCCTCCATGTCGCCGTAGTAGATCCCCACCGCGCTGCGCAGGGCGCCCAGTTTGCCCTTCGTGGCGCCTTCCTTGGATTTGCGGATCAGGTCGGCGAACTTGGGCACGGCGATCGCGGCGAGGATTCCGATGATCGCGACGACAATCATCAGCTCGATCAGGGTGAAGCCGGAGCGTGCGTGCCGCGCCATGGGTCTCATGATACCAAAGTGACCGCTCAAAGGGCGTCCAGCACCGACGCCAGGAACGCCGCGTCGTCCCAGGCGGTGATGTCGATGGAGAGGCCCAGTCGGACGACGACGAGGTCGCGCGACGGGATCACCGTCAGGCACTGGCCCTCGTGCCCCAGCGCGTGGAAGGCGTCCGCCGGCAGGCGCGCCGCGGCGGCGGTGGCTCCGCCCAGCTCGCGGGAGAGCTTCAGCCACCAGTGCGCCCCGTAGCGCCCGTCGGGCGACTGCGGCGTCGGCGCCGTGGAGAAGCGGACCCAGCCCTCGGGCAGGACCCGCCGACCGTCCCAGACGCCGTCGCGCGCGAAGAGCAGGCCGAAGCGGGCCCAGTCCCGCGCCGTCGCGTACAGGAACGACGAGCCCACGAAGGTGCCGCCCTCGTCCGTCTCGAAGACCGCGCTGCCCATCCCCACCGGGTCGAAGAGCGCGCGGCGCGGCCAGGCGAGGTAATCCTTCTCGCCGACCGCGCGCCGCGCGATCCGGCACAGGATGTTGGTGGTGCCGCTCGCGTACTTCCAGCGCGTCCCGGGCGCGGCGGCCAGCGGCCGCGACGCGGCGAAGGCGCCGGCGTCCGGCTCCAGGAAGAGCATGCGGTTGACGTCGGACAGGGGGGCGGCGTATTCTTCCGCGAAGCTCAGGCCGGAGCGCATGCGCAGGAGGTCCTCCAGGGCGATCTCCGCGCGCGGGTCCCCGGGGGACGACCACTCCGGCAGGAGGCGCTTGTCCGTCAGCGCCAGGCGGCCTTCCCCGACCAGCGTCCCGATCAGGGCCCCGGCCGCGCTCTTGGTCATCGACCAGCCGTTGAGCGGCGTGGCCGCGGTGAAGCCGGGAGCGTAGGCCTCGGCGATCAGGCGGCCGCCCGAGACCACGGCCAGGGCGCGCGTGCGCCGGGGCTTGCGCGGGTCCGGCTCGGTGAAGGCCTCCTGCAGGACCCGGCGCAGGGCGCGGGGCGCCTCCGGGGCGGGGGCCTCGCCGGCGGGCCAGGGCGCGCAGGCGTCCGCGGGGCGACCGGGGACCGGGAGCGGGTCCGCGGGCCGCGGTGGGGCGTCGGCGAGGACCGCGCCCAGCCCGGGGCGCCAGCGCGCGACGCGGCGGGCCAGTCCCGGGCGTCCCGCGCTCACCGTCGCGGCGGCGCGGTCCACCCGCGCGGGGAACAGGCGCAGGATCCGGTAGGCCTCCGCGGAGACCTCCGGCGCGCGTTCCGGGTCCGGCTCCAGGCCGGACACGAACAGGGCCGAGCACAGGACCTTGGCCTTGTAGGCGGAGCCGACGCGCGCGATGCGGCGCAGGCGCGTCCAGCCGGCGGCGGCCGCGGCGAGGGCCAGCAGGGCGAGCGCGGGGAGCATCGCCGGAGAGTCTAGCGAGAATCCGCTCCGGCGTCCACCGCGCTTGTGCGCGCCGCGCGAAACTTCTATCTTCCCTGCATGACCCTCCGACGCGTCACGCGCGCCGTCCTGTGCGCCGTCCTGGTCGCCGCCGCTCCCGGAGCGCGCGCCGCCGTCCCGGCCGCGCCTTCGCCGGCCCCGGCCTCGGACCGCCTGGACTTGGACTACCTGGAAAACGCCGCGCGCGACGCCGGCGCCATCGCCGCCTCCCCGGCCCGCTGGGGTCGGCGCGACTGGCTGGAGGCCGGCGGGGTCCTCGGCGGGGCCGCGGTCCTGTACGCCGGGGTGGACCTGGACGCGCGCAAGGCGGTGCGGCGCAGCCGCAGCGACGCCGCCACCCGCGCGGCGGCGGCCGCGCGCTCCTTCGGCGACGGGCTCTACCTGGTCCCGGCCCTGGGGGCGGCTTACCTGGGCGGGGTCGCGGCCGCGGACGCGCGCCTGCGCCGCACGGCCCTGGAGGGGGCGGAGGCGCTGGGCGTCTCGGAGCTCTTCGTCGGGGCGCTGAAGCTGACCGCGGGGCGCAGCCGCCCGTACGCGAACCTCGGCCGGGGGGACTGGAACGGACCGTCCTCCTCCAACGACCGCTGGTCGTTCCCGTCCGGCCACACCTCGGCCGCCTTCTCCGCGGCGGCGGTCGTCGCCGCCGAGTACGGCGACCGGGCCTTCGTCCCGCCGCTGGCCTACGGCCTGGCGGCGCTGACCGGCCTGTCCCGCGTCTACGACGACAAGCACTGGGCCTCCGACGTGTTCGTCGGCGGCGCGCTGGGCTACTTCTCGGCCCGGGCGGTGCTCCGCCGCTGGCGCGGGCGCCCGGGGC
Source organism: bacterium (assembly GCA_021783355.1). Classification (GTDB taxonomy): domain Bacteria; phylum Elusimicrobiota; class Elusimicrobia; order UBA1565; family UBA9628; genus GWA2-66-18. The sequence goes on from JAJXTZ010000112.1 coordinate 7,464, forward strand.
GGGTGGCCCTGGCCCCGGTCCTGGACGGCGGCCGGGTCGGGGCGCTGGCGGCGGTGCGCTTTTAGACTTTCGCGCCCGGCCGTGCTATCCTATCCGCATGGCTAAGAAAGCGAACATTCCGAATCCGAAGTCCCGCCGTTCCCCCGCGCGCGCCGCCGAGGCGGCGCCCGCTCCGAAGGCCCGCCTCGAGGTCTCCATCGATTTCCCGCAGGAAGGCGACGTGGTCCGCCCCGGTCATTACGCCGCGCGCGTCTGCGCCGCCGGCGCCGGACAGGTCCAGTTCCGCGTGGGCGAGGGGCCGTGGCTCGACTGCCGGGAGTCCGTCGGCTACCATTGGTACGACTGGGCGCCGGAGTCCGGCCCGGTGCGCCTGAGCGCGCGCGCCCGCGTCGGGAAGGGCCGCTGGGCCGCCGCGCCCGAGCGCGCGTGCGTGGTCGTCGGCCCGCCCGAGTCCGCCGAGCGCCCGGCCTGAGCCGGCGGCGGACCCGAGGGTCCGCCCGGGGGTCAGACCTTCTCGGTCTTCATCGGAAGGGGTACGACGGCGGCGGCTCGGCCGCGGCCTCGGCCATCGCCGCGGCGGTGAACCAGCCGTAGATCTGGTGCACGGCGTCGGCCTGCGTGACGGTGCCCGCGGCCATCTCCCTGTACAGCAGGAACTCGAGCTTGTCCTTGTCCATGCTGTTCTGGGGGTCGCGCGGCTGGGGCCAGAGGTTGTCGTCGGAGCTGTCCCCGCCGATGGCCAGAGGGATTAGGTGGTCGAACTCGTAGTTGGACCAGGTGTCCCTCGGGACGCCGTAGTGCGCGGCGATCTCGGTCTTCATCTGCAGGGTCACGTGCCGCTGGCAGTACGGGATGTGCTCCGCGTAGCGGTACTCCTTGAAGTTCGGGTCCGTCGGCGAGCAGAGATGGCCCGGGGTGAAGGCGAAGTCGGCCTGGACCTTGGCCGTGTTCGCGGCCAGCAGCGGCGGGATCACCGCGGCCTGCGCCTTGATCCGCGCCATCGCGGCTTGGGCTTGGCCGCGCAGCAGCGCGAAGGAATCGGCGAGACCGGGGGCGGGCGCGGCGCTCTGCGCGGCGGCCGGTCCTCCCGTCACGAGTGCGGCCACGACCAACAGCCACGCCGGCGTCCCGGCCCGTCTGCGTCGCGTCATGCGTCCTCCTTGGTCTGGAACGACTCTTCTGGGCGGACGGAGGCCCGAAAAAAGACCAGAGGAAACCGGCCTCGAAGGCCGTCTCCCCTGGCCGCCCCGGATTAAGGTCCGGAGGTGGATGCTCCCCGGCCGATCCCGGGGACTACAAGGTCGAGACTAGTGTAGTCCGATGGGCCCAAGAAGTAAGGGCCGAAAGGCCTATGACTCATTAGGTCCAAAGTACCAGATGGGCCGGGGCCGAGTCCAGCGTTTTGCGCCCCTAAAGCGCGACTTTTTCGACCCCCACCTCCACGCGGCGGTCGGGGTCGTCCACCTGCACGCGCCGCACGCCCGGGCGGAGGAGGACCTCGGCCTGGCACTGGAAGGTCTCGACG
>JAJXTZ010000113.1 GCA_021783355.1 bacterium
TGGCCGCGCCCCCGCCGCCGGCCGCGGCCGCGGCGCCTTCCGCGCCCCCGCCCGCGTCGCGGGCGCCGGACGAGGGGAGCAACCCCGACGGCTTGATCGCGCGCTCCAAGGCCTACTGGGACCGCGTCGGCGGCGACCCGAACACGGGCGCGGCGGGGCGCGCCACCGCGGCGGTCGCGGTGAGCCTGTTCAAGGTGTTCAATCTGGACGGCTTCGAGAACAGCGCCTTCCACCTGTCGAGCGTCGCGGCCGACCCGAATTCCACGAAGATGCAGGTGGTCAAGGCCGGCGGGGCGGTGGCGGGCAACACGGCGCTGGCGATGGCGAGCTTCGTGCCGGCGGCGGTCGTGGCCAAGCCGGTCGCGGCGGTCGCCGACGCCGCGAAGCTGACGAAGGCCGCCGAGTGGGCGGGCACGGCCGCCAAGGGCCTCCTCCGGGCCAAGCCCGAGGCCCTCGCGGCGGCTGGGACGGACGCGGAGCGCGTGGCCGCCCTCCAGGCCAAGATCGCGGCCGGGACGCCGCTGAGCAAGGAGGAGGCGGTGTGGCTGGGCGAAGCCACCAAGGGCAAGGGCGGCGTGATCTTCCACACCACCGACGCCGTCGACGCGATCCGCGACACCGGCCGCCTGGCCGGCACCACCGAGGGGCGCGTGTACGCGTCGCGCCGGGCCATCACCAGCGCCTGGCGCCAGCTTCTGTCCGGGGTCAAGCCCAAGGAGGGGACGGTCCTCCTGCAGGGCAAGGCCGCGGAGCTCTTCTCGTCGCACGAGGCCACGGGCTTCTACAGCGGGATGAAGCGCCTGGCCGGCCAGCAGATCACCAACGGCAAGGGCGACATCGTGATCACGAAGGCCTTCTACGACGCTCAGACCAAGACCCTGACGGTGACCGAGGCGCGCATGGTCACCGAGGGAGAGAAGAAGTTCCTGCTGCAGTCCAGGGGCTTCGCCGCCTCGCGCCTCTGGGGGCGTCGCGTCGTGCTCGATCCCCTGCTGACCGGCGCGGTCGGCTTCATCGCCGCGCCGAACAAGCCCGCCGTCTTCGACTACGTCCTCGGCGACCCGTCGGCGAAGTAGGGCCCGCCCGTCTGGTATAATGTCTCCGTCGGACGCCCGCCTCCCTGAAGCGCCGCCTCCGCCGCCCCGATGCGCACCAAGACCCTCAAGAAGAACAAGATCCACGTCGTCACCCTGGGCTGCTCCAAGAACCTCTACGACTCCGAGGTCCTGATGGGCCAGCTGAAGGCCAACAAGTTCGAGGTCGAGCACCAGACCGACCCGGACGACGCGGCCGTGGTGGTGATCAACACCTGCGGCTTCATCGACAACGCCAAGCAGGAGTCCATCGACACCATCCTGCGCTACGCCGACGCCAAGAAGAAGGGGCTGGTCGAGAAGGTCATCGTGACCGGCTGCCTCTCCGAGCGGTACAAGGACGAGCTGGTCAAGGAGATGCCGGAGGTGGACTCGTTCTTCGGCACGCGCGACCTGCCGTCGCTGCTGAAGTCCCTCGGGGCCGATTACAAGCACGAGCTCGTCGGCGAGCGCCTGCTGACGACCCCGCGTCATTTCGCCTACTTCAAGATCTCCGAGGGCTGCGACCGGCCCTGCTCCTTCTGCGCGATCCCGCTGATGCGCGGCGGGCACCGCTCCGCGCCCATCGAGGACCTGGTCGCCGAGGCCAAGCGCCTGGCCGCGGCCGGCACCCGGGAACTGCTCCTGATCGCGCAGGACTCCACCTCCTACGGCCTGGACCTGTACGGCAAGCGGCGGCTGGCCGACCTGCTCAAGGCCCTGTCCGACGTGGAGGGGATCGGCTGGATCCGCCTCCACTACGCGTTCCCCGCGGGCTTCCCGCTGGACGCCCTGGAGGTCATGCGCGAGCGGCCCAACATCGCCAAGTACCTGGACATGCCGCTCCAGCACGCGTCGGACCGGATGCTCGCCTCCATGCGCCGCGGCACCACCAAGGCCAAGACCGAGGCGCTGGTCGCGGCGATCCGCGACAAGGTCCCGGGGATCGCCCTGCGGACCACCTTGATCGCCGGCTATCCCGGGGAGACGAGGGCCGACCACGAGGAGATGCTGGACTGGGTGGAGAGGACGCGCTTCGACCGCCTGGGCATCTTCGAGTACTCCCACGAGGAGAACACGCACGCGTTCTCGCTGAAGGACGACGTCCCGGCCAAGGAGAAGAAGCGCCGGGCCGAGGCCGTGATGGCGCTCCAGCAGGGGATCTCGCGCGAGCTCAACGCGGCCAAGGTGGGCCGGACCTTCAAGGTCCTCATCGACCGCAAGGAAGGCTCCACCTTCGTCGGGCGCACCGAGCACGACTCGCCCGAAGTGGACAACGAGGTCCTGGTGGACGCGAAGACGCGCTACCTCCGGATCGGCGACTTCGTGGACCTGCGCGTGACCGCCGCCTCCGAGTACGACCTGACCGCCGAGCCCGTCTAGGAACGAGCCTCAGTACAGGCGGATCGCGCCGTCCATCAGCGCGCCGGGCTTGTAGCCCTGGGTCTTGATGGAGAGCGCGTCGCGGTAGGCGCGCAGGGTGGTGGAGCCGTCCGCGCCGGGGACCTCGAGCAGGACGTAGGCCCCGTCCTCGTCCTCGCGCACGCCGCGGAACAGGCCCTTCGCGGGCGGGCGCTTGAGGATCTCGACCTCGACCGGCGTGCCGGGGAGCAGGATGTCGTTGACGGCGGCCAGGCGGGAGACCTGGTGCTTGGAATCGTAGTGCGGGACGCGCTCGCGCACGGCCTCGATCTCCAAGACGCGGCCCTTGTAGACGGCCAGGTCCTTGAATGGATCGTTCACCGCGGCGGGCCGGGAGTGCACGACGACCTCCTCCGGCCGCAGGGTCCCGCCGTCGAACCACACGTCGGCCAGGCGCTCGACCTTCAGGATGTCCGGGGAGCGCGATCCGTCAACGCCGGGGCCTAGGACAGGGTGGTGTGGAAGCGCCGGAAGCTGACGGCGCCGCAGGCCAGGCCCAGGACGAGCAGGACTCCCATGTGCCAGGCCAGGGTGCGGGGGTCGCCGCCGCGCAGCATGATGCTGCGCAGGAGGCTCAGGTAATGGGAGAGGGGGTCGATGAAGGACAGCCAGCGCACGGAGGCGGGCATGTTCTGGATCGGGAAGATCAGGCCGGAGAACATGATCGCCGGGAACATGAAGAGGAAGCCGCCCATGCTGGCCTGCTGCTGGTTCTCGCAGAAGGTGGAGATCAGCGTGCCCATCGAGACGGTCGTGCAGACGAAGACGAAGGTGGCCAGCACCATCACGGCCAGCGAGCCGCGCATCGGGACGCGGAACAGGAAGACGGCCACCGACAGGATCAGCGGCAGGTTCGTCATCCCGATGATCACGTAGGGGATGGTCTTGCCGAAGATCACCTCGGACTTGGACACGGGCGCGGAGATCAGCATCTCGAGCGTGCCCATCTCCTTCTCGCGCACGATCGCGATGTTGGTGAGGACCATGGTGGTCAGCACCATCAGCATCGTCATCACGCCCGGCACCAGGAAGATCGAGGTGTCCAGCGACGGGTTGAACAGCACGCGCACGTCGAAGCGGATCGGGGGCGGGGGCGGCGCCAGGCCCGTGTCGGCGCGCACCGTCCGGGCGACGATCGCCTTCAGGTAGCCGTCCACGGCCTGGGCCTGCGTCGCGTTGGTGGCGTCCACCAGCAGCTGGAGCGAGGCGTCGCCGCGGCCCAGCGCGCGGGTGAAGCCGCCGGGCGGGGGGACCAGGACCGCGTCGGCCTTGTCGGCGCGGATCATCTCGAACGGATGCTCGGCCAGTTCGCCCTCGGCCCGCGCCGGGACGAACCAGCCGCTGTTGATCGCGTTCTCGTAGACGTCGCGCAGGACGGTGTCGCCGGCGGAGAAGGCCGCGGCCAGGCGGATGTTCTTGACCTCGGTGGAGAGGGCGACGCCGAAGATCGTCATCTGCACGATCGGCGTGACGAAGATGATGAACTTCATGCGCGGGTCGCGCAGGGCCTGGGTCAGCTCCTTCTTGATGAAGCCGAGCAGGGTCCGGTTCATTCCAGCGACCTCCGGAAGCTGCGCGTCGCCAGCGCGACCATCACCACGCAGGACGCGCTCAACGCGGCGAAGGGGACCCGGAGCTGGAGCAGGCTGGAGCCTTCCAGGAAGGTGCGGCGCGCGATCACCATGAACCACCGCGCGGGCAGGAGCATGGTGAAGAACCAGAAGAACTTGGGCATGCTCGCGATCGGGAAGACGAAGCCGGACAGGAGGTTGGAGGGCAGCATCCCGGTCAGCATCGAGAGCTGCATCGCGATCGTCTGCTGGCGCGTCGTGACCGAGATCAGCAGGCCCTGCGCCAGGTAGGTCAGCAGGAAGATCGCGCAGCCCAGGGCGAACACCCACAGATGCCCGGCGAAAGGCACCCCGAAGCCCAGCCGCGCGATCAGGTAGACGAAGGAGAGCGCCACCGCTCCCAGGACGGCGTACGGGGCCGCCTTGCCCGCGATGATCTCCAGCGGCTCGACCGGCGTCGAGAGCAGGAGCTCCATGGAGCCGTTCTCCCACTCGCGCGCCACCGTCATCGCCGTCAGGAAGATGGACAGGATGGCCATGATCACGACGGTCAGCCCCGGGATCACGAACCAGCGGCTGTTGAGCTCGGGATTGAACAGGAAGCGCGTGCGCAGCGTGTAAGGCGGCGTCAGGTCGACCCCGGCGATGCGCTCGGAGGCCATGGTCTGGATCGTCGCCGCGTACTGGGAGACCGGGGCGACGGTCGCGTTGTCGGCGCCGTCCAGCAGGAGCTGGGCGCGCGCGCCGCGCCCGGCCGACAGGTCCTTCTCGAAATCCGGCGGGATGATCAGCGCCGCCTTGGCCCGCTCGGCGACCACGTCCTCCACGGCTTGCGCCGGGGAGGCGGCGGGCAGTATGCGGAAGTACGCGGAGCTGTCGAAGGTGTCCACCAGGCGGCGCGAGGCCTGTGAGGCGTCCGAGTCGCTGACGGCCAGGCTCACGCCCTTGATGTTGAAGTCGATGGCCACGCCGTAGACGACCACCATCACCAGGGGCAGGACCAGGGCCAGGGCCAGCGTGAACGGGTCGCGCCGGATGTGGAACCACTCCTTGCGCGCCACCGCCGCCGCCCGCCGCCAGTCGAACCTCATGCGGCGGACTCCACCACGCGGATGAACACGTCCTCCAGCGACGGGGCGATCTCCCGGATGCGGAAGGTCTTCTCCAGCTCCGGCCGCCAGCGCGCCCAGGCCTCGGGGCCGGCCGCCGCGGCGTGGAAGCGCGGGCCGTACGGCTCGAAAAAGGAGAACGCCTGGTGCGACTCGAACGCCGCCAGCGCCGCGAAGCTCAGCGTCCCCAGGGGGTCGAACTCGAAGACGGGCTCCGGGAACACGGACTTCTTGAGGCCCGCGGGGCTGTCCATCGCCACCAGCTTGCCCGAGCGCATCAGCGCGATGCGCCCGCACTGCTCGGCCTCGTCCATGTAGTGGGTCGTGACGAAGACCGTCTTGCCGCTCCCGGCCACCCGGCGGATCAGCTTCCAGAAGCGGTCGCGGCCCGCCGGAGTGACCCCCGCGGTCGGCTCGTCGAGGAAGACGACCTCGGGGTCGTGCAGCAGGGCCGCGGCCAGCGAGACCTGCTGCTTGGTCCCGCCGGAGAGCGCGCCGACCTTCTCGCCGAGCCCTTTCTTGAAGGAAATCAGCTCCATCAGCTCGTCGCGCCGGCGGGCGTAGTACGACGGCTCCAGCTTGCGCAGGCTCGCGATGAAATCCAGGTTCTCGCCAATCGTCAGGTCGTTGTAGAGCGTGAACTTCTGCGACATGTAGCCGACCTTCTCCTTGATCGCGCGCTCGCCGTCGGCGTAGCTCCTCCCGGCCACCCGGACCGCGCCCTCGGTCGGCGGCAGCAGCCCGCAGAGGACGCGGATCGTGGTGGTCTTGCCCGCGCCGTTGGCGCCGAGGAAGCCGAAGATCTCCCCACGCGCCACGGAGAATGAGACCCGGTCCACCGCCGTGAAGTCGCCGTAGCGGACGCTCAGTCCGCGGGCCTCGACGGCCGGCTCCGCGCTCATGCGTCCTGCGCGGAGGCGCGGCGCAGGAACAGCTCGTCGAAGCTGCGCGCTCCCTCCGCCTCCAGGAGGCGCCGCGGCTCGCCGGACGCCACCACCACTCCCCGCTCGATCAGGTGCACCTTCGAGCAGCGCTCGGCCTCGTCCAGGTACGCGGTCGTCGTCAGGATCAGGATCTTCTGGTCGAGCAGGCGGTAAAGCAGGTCCCAGAGCTCGCGCCGGCTGATCGGATCCACGCCGGTCGTCGGCTCGTCGAGGATCAGCACGCGCGGCGACCGGAGCAGGGCGCACATCAGGCCCAGCTTCTTGTACATGCCGCCGGAGAGCTTCCCCGCCGGCCGGCCGGAGAATTCCGCCAGCCGCGTGACCTCCAGCAGCTCCGCGCGCCGGGCCGCGTAGTCGGCGGGCGGGATGCCGTAGAGGTCGCGGAAGAACTCCAGGTGCTCGTCGATGGAGAGGTCGGCGTAGAGGCTCTGCGTCTGCGGCATGTAGGCGATCTGGGGCCGCAGGGTCTCGAAATCGACGGGCGCGCCGCCCTGGAAGTACGCGACCGTCCCCTCGGCGGGGGTCAGCAGGCCCAGCAGGACGCGCAGCAGCGTGGTCTTCCCGGACCCCTCGGGACCGATGATGCCGTGCATCCGCGCCGCCTCGAACTCGAGGGAGACCCCGTGCAGGGCCGTGAAGGCCTTCTTGCCGAAGGTCTTGCGCACGCCGCGGACCGAGATCGAGACCGGCGCGCCGCTCATTTGGGCAGGGCGACCTCGATGGTCATGCCGGGCTTCAGGATCTCGCGCTCGTTGGCGCCCAGGAAGCTGACCTTCACGCCGAAGACCAGGCGCTGGCGCTCGGCCCGCGTCTGCACGTTCTTGGGCGTGAACTCGGCCTCGTCGTTGATCTTCAGGATCTTGCCTTGGAACGGCTCCATGCCCAGCTCGGGCAGGTAGCCGGTCAGCGTCTCGCCCGGGTGGAGCCGGGACACGTCCGGCTGGGGGACGTAGATGTAGGCCCAGATGTCCTTGATGTTCGCCAGGGTCAGCAGCTTGGTCCCGGGGCCCACGAGCTCGCCGGGCTCGTGATAGCGGTTGAGGACGGTCCCGTCGATCGGCGAGCGGACCTCGCACCAGCCCAGGCGCACGTCGGAGTCCTCCTTGCGGTTGTTCACCTGGTCCATCGCGTCCGGGGAGAGCGTGCCGGCCTTGAAGAGGCGGGTGGCGCGGCGGAAATTGACGTCGGCCAGGTCCGCGGCCACCTTCGTCTCGTCGCAGGTCAGGCGCACGAGCGACTCGTCCTTGGTCACGGGGTCGCCCTCCTGGGGGATCACGGCGGCGATGGTGGAGGACAGGCGCGCGGAGAGGTCGACCTTGGTCGCCTCCAGGGTGCCCGCGTACAGGAAGGGGGCCGGGAAGAAGACCAGCTTGACGGCGGCGGCCGCCGCCGCCGCGACGACGGCGGCCAGCGCGACGATCTTTCTGCTCATGGTGTCCCCTTGCCGGCGGATAGGCTGGCGAGCGTGGCGAGCTGGATGAGAGCCTGGACCCGCGTGCGGGCGGCCAGCACGCGCGCCTGCACGGCGTTGGCGTCCGCCGTCTCGACGTCCAGGATCGTGGACCCGCCCGCGCGGTAGGACGCGTAGCGCAGGCGGGCGATCTCGGCGGTCCCGGCGACGGACTCCCGGTCGATGGCCTCCTCGTCGCGCAGGGCCGCGAGCGCGTCGCGGGCCTTCAGCCAGTCCCGCTGCAGCTCGTCCTGCGCCTCGTCGCGCCGGCGGTCGGCGGAGGCGGCCAGCGCGGTCGCGGCCCGCGCGCGCTTGCGCGAAAGGCCGTCCTCGAAGAGCGGCAGGCTCGCGCCGACGGCGGCGGAGTTCTGCCACGCGCTGTCCAGCCGCGGCGTGTCCGGGTAGAAGTAGTCGGATTTCAGCGTCAGGCGGACGGCGGGCCAGCGGCCGGCGGCGGCGCCGCGCGCGGCGCGGCGCTCGGACTCGGCCTGTCCCTCGTAGACCAGCAGGCGGGGGTGCGCCGCGTCGAGCGGGGCGGAGGCGGCTCCGGCGAGGGCCGACTCGACGGCGCCGAGCGGGTCGAGCGCGAGCGTCACGGTGGGAGGCGCGAGCCCGTCCGGGAGGGGGAGCGCGGCGCGCGCGTCGAGCGGGGCGGAGAGGTCCCGATCCTGGGCCCGCCCGGTGAGCGCGAAGAGCTCGCGCAGGGCGCCGGAGACCTCGGACTGGGCCGCGCGCAGGTCCCGGCGGCGGTCGAGCACCTGCTGGCGCGCGGAGAGCCAGTCGATGCGGTCGGCGGCGCCGGCGCGGAAGCGGCTGTCGATGTCCCGGGACTGCGCGGCGGCCAGGCGCAGGGAGTCCAGCAGGGAGCGCTCCTGCTCCAGCGCGAGCTGGACTTGGAAATAGTCGAGGCGGGCCATCAGCAGGACCTGCCTCTTCAGCAGAGCGCGCTGGGCCTCCTGCGAGGAGGCCAGCGCCTTCTGGCTGAGCCACGACTGGCGCAGGGCGCCGCGGTCCCACAGCGTGAACGACGCGCTCGGGCCCGCCGAGTAGAGGTGGTGGTCGCCGAACTGCAGGGCGGGCGCGTTGGGCGAGAGGGCCACCTTCGGGACGTGGCTCTGATACTGGTAGGAGCCGTCCAGCGTCACCCGCGGCAGGAGCCCGGCGAAGGCCGCCTCGGCCCGGGCCTCGGCGGCGGCCAGGTCGTCGTCGGCGCCCCTCAGGACCGGGGAGTGGGCCAGCGCGTCGCGCTCGGCCTCGGCCAGGCTCAGGGACAGCCGGGGCGGCGCGGGCGCGCCCGCCGGGGCGGGCGCGGCGCGGACCGCCGCCG
>JAJXTZ010000007.1 GCA_021783355.1 bacterium
CGCCGCCGCCGTGAGCGCGAGCTTGCCCGCCAGCGTGGCCGTCAGGCCGGAGATGAACTCGGAAATGGAGCCCCAAACGCCTCCGGCGCCGGTCTCCGCCGCGCCCAGCATCCCGGCGCCGCCGGAATCCGCCGCGCCCAAAAGCCCCGCCTCGCCGGCCTCCGCGGCGCTGCCGGCCGCGCTGGCGGCCGCGCGCGCCACCGTGCCGCCCGTCGCGCCGGAGAAGGACCCGGCGCCGCCGCGGGCGCCGCTCCACGCCGCGCCGCCCTTCTTGCGCTCCTTGTCCTTCTTCTTCAAATCCGGGATGTCCGCCGCCGGAGCGCCCTGGTTGGCTTTCAAGACGTCGTCGTTTTCATTAGCCATTGTCGGTCTCCCGCGTCAATTCATCGCCGCCGCGCCGCCGGTCACCGCGCTCGACAGAAGGAAATTAGTCGCCGTCTCGACGCTGTTCCCCGCCGCGAATTGAGTGATCGTCTGCTCGCTGAAACTCCCGTTCGCCGCATATGCGAACACGGCGAGGGCGGCGCCCACCGCGGTCAGGATGCCGCCTTGCAGCTTCTGGCCGTACTTGGTCATGATCGTCACGCCGATGCCGGCGACGATCGCGCCGATGGCCATCAGGGCCATCATCAACGCGTAGACCAAGCCGGCGCCGACGAACGACCACTGGAAATACTTCGCGGCCGCCAAGAACAGCGAGATGGCCGAGGCCGCCATCAGCAGCATCTTCGCGGTGTCCAGCAGGCCCTGCCACGGGGTGGCATTGTGCCCGTTGTTGTTGGCGGTGTTCTGGCAGGAGCCGTTGGCGTCCATGTACTGGCCCGTGCCGCAGGTCTGCGCGGCGCCGCCGCCGCTGAGAGGGCCGCCGGTGGCGCCGGGGTTGTTCGGCGTGGTCCCGTCCGTCGCGCCGACGCCGGCGCCGCTGGCCACGCCGGGGCCCGCGATGACGCTGCCCTGGCCGGGGTTGTTGTCGAAGGCCGCGCCCGCGGTCTCCGCGGCGTTCTCCGCCTGGCCGGGGGCCGTCGCCTGATGGGAGAGCGCCGCCGCGTTGTCCAGCTGGCGCCGCGCGAAGCCGCGCGCGTTGGAATGGCCCGCGTTGCGGGGGGACGCGCGGGACATGGCCGGGTGGGCGTTGCGGCGGAAGGACGCGATGGAGCCGCTCTGGGCCTTGGGCAGGTCCGCGCCCAGGTTGGACATGCCCGCGAAATTGCGATTGATGCCCCCGGAGAGCCCGGAGCCGCCGCTCAGTCCCGAGCCGCCGAAGGCGGAGCTCATCGAGCCGAACTTGCCCGGCTTGAGCCCCTTCTTAAGCAGGCCCTCGCCGCCGTTGAGGGCGGTGTCGCCCGGCTGCGCCTTATTATCGGAGGCCTTGGACGCGGCCGCCTCCTTGGCGGCCTCCTCCTGCTGGGCCTTCGCGTCGGCCGCCTCCTGCGCCTTGCGCGCGGCCTCAGCCTCGGCCAGTTTCTTGGCGCGCTCCGCGGGAGTCAGCCCGTCCAGGCTGCCCTCCACGTAGCCCAGAGAGTTGGGCATGGCGTTGCTGCCCTTGATGACGCTGGAGGTGTCGGAATAGGACTTCGGAGCGGAATCGAAGAGCTTCTTGGCCGCGGGCTTGGCAACGGCGGCGGCGCCGCCGCCCGAGACAATCTGGCCGTACTGCCAGGCCCCGGCGCTCACGCCGGCGGTGACCAGGACGGCGATCAGGACCTTGCTCAGTGACATCCCCACGCCGACGGCCGCCCCGCCGCCCGTGCCGGCGGCCGAGCCGCCCAGCAGGTTCAGGCCGGAGCCGCCGCCGCTCCCTGAACCGCCGAGCCAGCCGCCCGCTCCGCCGCGACGGCGCTTGTTCCGCTCCTTGCCGACTTTCGCCAGCTTGAAGGTGGGGACCTCGGCCGTCGCGGAATTCTGAGTGTCCATGGATCGCTCCGCTGTTTCGTTTGTCCGAAAATCGTCGAGGAAAGCCGTCTTTCCCCGCCTTCGGGAGTTTAGCCCCACCCCCGTCCTTTGTCAAGAAAACGGGGTGCAATTACCGTTTTTTTACCGGACCGGCTCCGCCCCCCGAAAACGGGCGTCGCCGCTCGCAAGGAGCGGCGACGCCATGGGGTCCGGCCCGGTCAAGCGGCCGGATCGACCGCCGTCTTCTTCAAGGCCACCATCGTCTTCAGCGCCGTCTGGGACGGGAACTCCCGGTAGCCGAACCAATTCGCGTCCGGCGGCTTGCCGTTGTTGAACTGGGTGGACGGATAGGATTTCGGCGGCTTGAGCATGGTCCCGGCAAGGCCCACCAAGGCCGCGCCGCCGCCCAAAAGGACGTAAGGGTTCATCCCAAACATATCGGCACTCTCACCGCCCACCGCCGTCCCGTTGGCTCCGCCTCCGGTATAGCTCGCCGGCGCCATCTCCGTCCCCGTCGAACTCGCGGCGAATTGGCCGTTTGTGGTAGTACCCATAATCACCTTCCCGTCCTTGGCGGCATGCGTATTGTCGCTCGCCGACATCATGGACAAGACCGCAGCGGCGATGATGCCGATGCCCGCCGCCGCCAGGACCCCGCCCTGGAGCTTCTGGCCGTAGGGCCCCGAGGTGATCTTCTGGCCCAGCGCGACGATGGCCGCGCCCATGGCCATGACAATCGCGCCGAGGGCGTAGCGGGCCCACGGGATGGTGACCTTGCCCATCAGCATCATGATCAAGGTCGCGGCCATCATCAACCCCTGGGCGGTGTTGATCGCGTTCTGCCACGGGGTCACGTTCTTCATCGGCGGCGTGGGCGGGGCCTTGATGTCGGTCTTGTCGTTGGCGCCGTTGGGCAGGCTGGTGGGCTGGGCCGCGCCGGTCGCGGCGCCGGGGCCGCCCATGCCGGGGGCGCCGGCCTGGGGACCGGTGATGCCCGCGTCGATCGGAGCGGACCCGTCGTAGGTGCGCCCGGCCGAGAACGACGACAGCGCTCCGTGCTGGTCGCCCAACGCGCCGAAGGCCTGCGCCCTCGCGCCGTTGAAGCGCCGGGCGGCGATGCCGCGGCCGTGGGCCAAGCTGGCCCGGCCGTGGCGGTTCATCGCGGACAGAGAGCCGCGAGTCCCGTTCTCGGCCGCGGCGCCGCCGGGGGAGAAGCCATTGGAAGGCGCCACCGAGGCCGTCGCGCCACCGCCCCCGCCGCCGCCTTCGCCCACGCCGGAGGTCAGGGTCCCGATCTTGCGCACGTGTAGGAGGCCCTTAGGCATGGTCCGCTCGGCGCCGTTGGACGCGTTGATCTGGCCGCTGGAGGCGTTCTCCGCGACACGAGCAGCGTCGGCCGCGGTCCGGTCCGTGAGAGCCGCCGCGCCGGCGCCACCGGCCGGGACGGCCGCGAGGGACGCGTTGCCCTGCGCCAGCATGTTGAGCGACTTGGAGGTCCCGTCGGCCGGAGCGGGCGCCGCGGAGGACGCGCCGGAGGCGCTCTTGGGACGGGGCGCGAAGAGCGAGAGATTGCCCGCGCCGGAATTGTCGGCCGACGGGCCGAAGAGGCGATAGCCGACCACCCCGACGCCGCCCGCCACGGTGGTCCCCGCCACGATCAAGGCCAGGAGACCGGCCTTGGTCGCCAAAAGGCCGCCGCTGGCCGCGGCGCCGCCCAGGCCGCCGCCGCCCAGGCCGCCCGCGCCGATCCCGCCGGCTCCGCCCCCGCCGCCGAACAGGCGGGCGAGAAGGCCGCCGGCGGCCTTCTTGTCCCGGCCGGGCTCTTTGTTGACCTCGGGCTTGATGTCGGGCATCTGAGACATAAGTCCTCCTGCGCTAAATCCCGTTCCCGTCTCAGCGGACGATGCTGTTGTTCAAATTCTGCATGTACTGCTGCTGCTGCTGCGACTGCTGCTGCTGCTGTTGCTGCTGCTGCGAGTACATCTGCCCCGCCTGGGAGGCCGCCATCATGATCGCCATGCCCGCCGGCCCGCCCACCACGCCGCCGACGATGGTCCCCACCATGGTCAGGCCCATCTGCACCATCGCCGCGTTGTTGTTGGACGAAGTCGGGACCGGGGTGGCGGGCGGCGCCTTCAGCTTCTTGGCGTCGATCGCGGGGTCGCCGAGCTTGAGATTCTTGGGCGCGGAGGTGTCCATGGCCGCGTACGCGCCGCCCAGGGCCTGGCCGCCGGGGCCGATGGAGTTGCTGCGGCCCTTGGAGCCGTCGAACAGGCGGTTGAGTTGACTGGCGGCGGCGTCGGCGCTGAGCGAGCGCGCGGCCGCCTGGGAGGCCTTGTCCGCATGCTTGAGCGCGCTCAGGCCGCCGTTGCCCGCCAGGGGGCCGCCTCCGTCGTCGTGAAGACCCTGCGTGGCGGCCGAGCCCACCTGGGCGTTGTGCGCGCCGAAAGCCCCCACGCCGCCCACGGACGCGGACGCGCTGAAGCCGCCGGACGCGGCGCCCAGGCCCGAGAGGCCGTTGCCGGACAGGTGCGGCATGGTGAAGCCGCGCACGGCCTTCTCGCCGCCCCACCCCGAGGCGTCCTTGCGCGCCACGGCCTTCAGCTGCTGAGCCAGGCTGGCGGACGCCGAACCGGACGCGGAGCCGGCCGCGCGCCCGGCGAGGGCGCCGTCCTTGACTCCGCCCGCGGCGTCCGGCGGTTGGTACAGCATGGACGGAGAGAACGCGTCGGCGCCGGTCTTTTTCGCCGCGCCCATCGAGAGGTCCAAGGCCCCTCCCGGCGCGCCGTTGGGATTGTACGGGGAGTCCAGGCTCTGCTCGGCGCTGGAATCGGTGGCGGGTCCGCCCACGCTCACGTGGGTGGAGCCGATTTGGGTGTCCATCGTGGGGACGAGCAGCCACACGGCGGTCAGGCCGAACCCGCCCAGGATGGCCAACCAATATTTCTTATACGGGTCCTCCGCGTTGCCCACGGACAATTGCGGCGCCAGCGGAGTCAAAGTGACGCTCATAGGCCTCGGACGAAGTGTAGCCCCCGCCTCCGAAATCTGTCAAGAGAAGGCCCCCTCTTTACCATGTTTTTACCGATGGCCGGCTCCAGCGCCCCCGATCAAGACCGGGCGGGGGTCGCGCGGCCGTCCAAGGCCTCGGCCGCGGCCGCGTGAAGCTCCAGGCAGGAGTGGTAGCGCTCCTCCGCCCGAGCCGCCAGCGCCTTGGCCAGCACGGCGTCCACGGACGGGGGCAGGCCGGGCAGGAGTCGGGACGGGGCCAGGAACCGCGCGTCCAGCTTCTCGTGCATCTCGTCGGGTCCCTTGAACGGGAGCCCTCCGGTCAGCATCTCGTAGAAGCTGACGCCCAGCGCGTACACGTCGGACTCCCGGACGACGGCGCCCAAGGCCTGCTCGGGGGCCATGTAGGTGGGCGTGCCGACGATGGTGTTGGTGGTGGTCAGCAGGGAGTCCTGCACTTGCCGCGCGATGCCGAAATCCATGACCTTGACCCACCCGCCGTCGGCGATCATCACGTTGGCGGGCTTGAGATCCCGGTGGATGACGCGGCGGGAATGGGCGTGGTCCACGGCCTCGGCCACCTGCCGCAGGATCTCCAAGGCGCGTTTCGGCTCCAGGTGGCGGCCGCGGCTTTCGTTGAGGAGCTCGTGCAGGGTGCGTCCGACGATGAACTCGAAGACCAGGTGGGTGTCGTCGTCGTCGCGGAGGATGGTGTAGATCTCGACGATGTGCGGATGCCGAAGGGACGCGACCATCTCGGCTTCCTTGATGAAGCGCTCCCGCTCGCGGGGATTTCCCTGCAGTTCGGGACGCAGGCGCTTGATCGCGACGGGACGCTTCAGGGCCTTGTCCCAGCCGCGGTAGACCGCGCCCATGCCGCCCTCGCCGATCTTCTCGACCATGTCGTACTGGGAGTCCAGCGCGCGGCGCTCGCCGTCGCCGGCCGCGCCGATCTGCGGACCGCCCGGGCCGGACCAAGAGGCGCGCCCGGGACGCGCCCCGCGCCGCGCCAGCCAGGCGGCCACGCCCAGCAGGACCGCCAGCAGGTACGCCGCGACGGACAGGACCGCGCGCCACGGACCGCCCCCCCACGCGCCCGCCGCCGCCGCCGCCGCGGCGCCGGTCGCCGGCGCTCCGGACAGATGGTCGGCCGCCGTCTCATAGGCGGCCTGATAGTCGGCGGGGCTCAGGTCCGCGGCGCGTTTGTAGGCGGCCAGCACCTCGGTCTGCTTGCGGCCCAGGGCCTGGAGCGCGCGGCCCCGCTGGAAATACGCGGACGCCAGCGACGGGTCGATGGACAGAGCCTTGTCGGCGTCCCGGGCCGCCGCGTCCGGGTTGCCGAGGCCGTTCTGGAACGAGGCGCGCAGGCTGTACGCCGCCGGAAGGTTGGCGGTCTTGCCCTGCTGGGCCCAGACCCCGATGGCCTTGGTGACCTCCACCAGCGCCTGCGCCATGTCCTTGAGCACCGCCCAAGCCAGCGCCTGCTGCATGTACGCGTCGCCGAGAGAAGGGTCCAGGGCCTGCGCCCGCTGAGACGCCTGCAGCGCCCCGCCCGCGTCGTTGAGGCCCAGCAGCCGCATCGCCTGGTCCAGCTGCTTGAGCGCCGCCAGGTGGTCCTCGGCCCGGCGCCCCGCCAGCTTGACCCGCGGATCGTCCAGCGGCGACGACTCCACCAGGATGTCTCCCAAAGGCCGCTCCGACGCCGCGGCCGTCGCGGACGCCGGCGCCGCGGTCCGGTCCTTGGCCCACATGTAGATGCGCAGCGCGTGGACGTCGCGCGGCTTGAGCGTCAGCGCGCGCTTGGCGTCCGCCGCCGCCTTCGGGAAGTCCCCCGCCCAGAGCTCCCCCGCCGCCCGCACCCGCAGCGCGGTCTCGAGCTCGCCGGGATCTCCGCCCCCCTCGGCCAGCCCCACCGCCCGGTCCGCCAGCGCGAGGCCCTCCTCATAATCCCCGCTCTGCAGGAAAACAGAGGCTGCCGCGCGCTGCACTCTTGCGCTGCGCGGGAACTGCGCCGCCGCGGCGCCCGCCTGCCCCGAATAACTCTCCGTCTGCGCAGCTAAATTCTCAAGCTTCTTCTCCGTCGCGGGATCCGGCGCCTTCTGCTCCGTAGCCGTCAGCGCTGCCGCCTGAGCCTGTATCGCGGAGACCTTATCGCCGATTCCCAAGACCGCTAGATAAGCACTTTCTGCATCTATGGCCTGAAGAGGCTGGGGAGATGGTGAGGAGCCATTCACAACGCTGGAATGGGCAGTGACCTCCAGCACTAGAAGACACAAAACGACCAAGACGTGTCCCACCCCGGGCTGGCCCTTGACGATGGACTTCATCGTGTTACAATGTTTGAAGATCATGAGGTTCCAACTTACTCTGCCAGATGCTCCGGCGAAAGCGCTGTTTTGTCTTGCGCTAAGTATTGCGGCCGCGCCAATCGCTGTCAATGCCAGTGGCGAGACCTTATCATCCTTTAACAAAGACAAATTTGACAATGCTTCACGGCAAGCGAAACGCAATCATGACTCACTGGTCGATTTCTCAAAGCTGATTAAATTGGTTATCGACAGAGGCCAGGAGCACATCATCCCTGCGAATCTCGCCTCGGCAATCGGCTCCCCCACAGGAGTTCCCATCCTCACGAAGGACGTGCAGATCGAAGATCGGATATGCACAATCGCCTACTCGAGCGAAACCACCACGACGGACCTCGAGAAACACCCGATTCCTGACTGCGTGTACCTAAGCTCGCGCCGCAAATCGGGGCGATCTCTCGTTTCCAGATATCTCCGTATTGATCTTAATGGGAAGCTGCAAAAGGTATTCGTTCTCAATGGAACATCCGATGCGCAAGGAAGACCGCTATCGGCCACAAAATCCTATCCCGACGTTGACTCGCCGGAAGTCCGCAAGGAGTTCCAGGCGGAGATGGACTTCTGGCTGAAGGAGTGGCTGCCGAAGCAGGATGGACTCAAGGCCAAGCCGATCCGCACGGGATCGACAACGAAAGCTTCGACCGGGAAGGCGCGCCGGACCGCATCGGACAATCACATGAAACCACGCATTTTCGCGGCGAACGAGGACAGACCATGAAATCATCCCTTGCGTGCTTGCCGGCCGTCTTCTTCGGCGCCATCGCCTTTATGCAGCTCGCGGGATGCGCCGCCGCCCCCGTGAAGTTGCACGCCGACGAGTCCCTGCAATACGGCAATCCCATGAAAGACATCGCCATCGTCGGAGGGGCGCAGGTCTTCCTGCCTGGGATGAGCAGCAGAACCGAATCCGTCCTTTCCCTGGAAGACAGCAAGCAGGCCGACGAGAATCAGGTGCCGGGCATTAAAATTGCGCTCGAGCAGTTGGGCTACAAGGTCGTCTATGCCGAACCGACGGGAGTCGGGTACGATCATTGGACCTCCGATCAGGAACGCTGGGTTTATGCCGCGAGCGCCGGCTCCGCCTCGACCCGCAAATACCAGATCGTCGGCAGCTCCCCGGCGTTCGAATATCCGCCGATGGCCGCGAATCCGGAATATCGAGACGCGGTACGGCAGGAGTTCTCGAAAATGAATGCCGCGCCCTCCTGGAGCCAGTACGCGCCGCAAGAGGCCGACCTCAGGATCATTCAACGAGCGACCGGCGGCGATACGATCTGTTTCATGCTCGTGGCGGGGTCCAAATCTTCGTCGGCGGAAAAGTCGGCCAGCACCGCTGAGAACGTGGGCGGGTTCCTATTCGGACTTATCAGTCCGGTGACCGTCAGCAGCAATCTTCCTGCCGACTCCGTTCATACCGCCCTCGTTTGCAGCCAAGTGAGCACGGGCAAGGTCCTGTGGCAGAGCACCGACGGCCTCGAGATCGATCCCGCCGCGAAACCTCCCGCGGACTACTACAAGGGATTCCTGAGCAACTTTCCCAAAGCCGGCGCCGCGATGACCAAGAATTGCGTGTTCGCGGACAAGGCGGCGTCGCTATACGACTGCACGACGCCGTGACCGCATTCTCGTGAAAGGACCGAGGAACGGAGCCGGACGCGCGACGGTCGCGGCCCTCGTCGCGGCCTTCGTCGCGGCATCGTGTCTGGACTCCCGCGCGGCCGACGCCGGAACGAACGCCGATTTCTCGCGGCTGGTGGCCGTGGCCATCAGCACCGGGCGAGCCGGCGAGTTCCCGCCCCTGTTCGCGTCCTCGATCGGTCCGGAGACCAAGACGCCGGTTCAGGTCAAGGAGGTCGCCGGCGACGGGTTCCGCCACATCCTGACCGTGGCTTTCGCGAAGTCCGCCCGGGGGAAGAAGGAGGCGCGGCCCGAGTGGGTGTACCTGCGCTGGCGGTCGCGGACGAAGCACGCCGTGGAGACCAAGTATTTCCGCGCGGACCTGCACGGGCGCCTGAGGAAGGCGTACTACCTCCACGGGGTGCTGGACGACTCCGGGCGGGTGGTCTCCGGCTCGCAGTCGGACCCCCGCGTGCAAGACCCCGAGATCCGGCAGGCCTATCAAGCCGAGCTGGACTACTGGCTCAAGGACTGGCTGCCCCGGCGGGCGGCCGCCGCGGCCAAGCCTTAAAGCCCCGGACTCAGATCGTCGGGCCCGGGGGCGGGGTCTGCGGACCCGCCGCCGGCGGCGCGGGCGGCGGCGGCGCCGGCGGATGAGCCTTGGACGCGGCGGCCGGGATCGGCAGGGGGTCCGGAGGCGTCAGGGACTGCGCCAGCGGGCCGGTGGCCAGCGCGCGCGGGGCCTTGCCGTACTCGGCGAAGATCGCGACGATCTCGTCGTAGTCCAGCTCCTCGCGCTTGAGGAGCTCCGCCGCGAAACGGTCCAGGATCTCCTCCTCGGAGCGCAGGGTCTCCTCCACTTCCTTCATGGCGCGCATCAGGATCCGCTGCGTGTCGTCGTTGAGCTTCTTCTTGAGCTCGTCGGAGAGCTGCGTGGCCGGGATCTGCGTGAAGTCGCCGACCAGGCCGCTGTCGCCCATCCCCAAGCGCCAGACCATGTCATGCGCGCGCGTCATCGCCACCGCGAAGTCCGAGCTGACCCCCACGGTCGTGGAGCCGATCTTGACCTTCTCGCCGCAGTAGCCGCCGAGGAACATCTTGATCGTCGCGAAGACCGACTCGCGGTCGATCACGTGGAACTCCTCGCGCGAGACCGGGTGCACGACGCCCAGCGTGTCTCCGCGCTCGATGATCGAGGCCTTGAACACATCGTAGAGCGGATGACAGAGGTAGGTGATGATCAGATGGCCCGCCTCGTGATAGGCCTTCATCTGCCGTTCCTTCGGCGTCATCGAGACCCGGTGCGCGACCCCCAACTCGATGCGCTCGATGGCCGCGGAGACGTCCTTGTAGGTGATCATCTCCCGGCTGTCGCGCGCGGCGATCAGCGCCGCCTCCTTGAGGATGTTCTCGATCTGCGCCGGGGACTTATAGATGGCTTTGCGCGCCAGGCGGCCCATGTCCACGGCCGGGTCCATCTTGATCTTCTTCGCGTAGTACTCGAAGATGCGCTGGCGCTCGGGCAGGTTGGGCAGGTCGATGCGGATCTTGCGGTCGAAGCGGCCGGGGCGCGTCAGCGCCGGGTCCAGCACGCTTTCCTCCATGTTCATCGCCCCGATGACCACGACCGGCACGTCGGAGTCCGTCAGGCCGTCCATCTCCACGAGCAATTGGTTCAGCGTGGAGTTTCCCTCCTGCCCGCCGCCGAACGCGTCGTAGACCACCCGCGTGCGGCCCAAGACCTCGATCTCGTCGATGAAGATGATGCAGGCCCCGTAGGCGCGCGCGTACTGCCGCGCCTGACTGAACAGCTTGCGCACGCGGCTGGCCCCGACCCCGACGAAGATCTCCACGAATTCCGAGCCCGACGTGGACAGGAACGGCACTCCCGCCTCGGTCGCGATCGCCTTGGCCAGCATCGTCTTGCCGCAGCCGGGAGGGCCGATCATCAGCAGGCCGTGCAGGATCTTGCCGCCCACGCGCTTGAGCATGGCGCGGTCCTTCAGGAGCTGGACCACCTCCCAGGCCTCGTGCTTGGCCTCCTCGTTGCCGATCACATCCGTGAAGCGGACGTTGACCGCGGCGTTGTCAATCTTGGACTTGCGGAACATCGCGAAGCCCCCGCCGTACTGCAGCAGATACAGGAAACCGACGAAGACCAGCGTCTGCAGGATCCCCCACGGCAGCGAGGCCACGTTGATCCCAATGATGTAGTTGCGGACGCTGGCCTCCATCCCGGACATGTACCAGATCGGGATGAGGATGGCGACGGCCATCCCCACGACCACGACGATGGGCAGCCACCAGCGCTGCCAGAAAAGCCTCAGTTTAGCCCAGAACATGATGAACCTCGATGTGCGTCGGTGAAGAGGGGGTCAGCTTATGATACCGCATTTGCATCCTCATTACCCCCCGCATGGGTCCGGCGCCGACCCGGACGAATCCTGCAGACCGGGGAGGACGAAGGCGATCGGCCGGTCGCGGTTGGGGACGTACTTGGTGGAGCAGAAGACGAAGCCGGTGGTCTTGTAGAACGGCATGTTCAAGGGCTTGGTGCAGGCGGTCACCGTCACCACGTTCCACACCTGGGTGCGCTGGACCGAGACCCCGGGCTTGCCCTCCGTGCACTCGGAGGTCACCTTGCACGAGTCGGTCAGGTCCAGGAACTTCTCGGTGGCCGTCCCGTAGCCCAGGTACGAGAGCGTCTTATCGTTGATGTCCTTCTCCAGCGTGCCGGTGTCCCAGCTCTCGCAGCCGGCCGCGCGATGCGACTCCAGCTGCCAGCGCCGCGCCGCGTAGTACGAGGCGATCTCCAGCTTCTGCACCAGGATCAGCAGGGCGAAGAGCTTGGCGAAGGCGAAGAGGAAGAACATGAACAACGGAAAGAGCAGGACCACCTCGGTGGTCGCCTGCCCCTCCTCCGGGCGCGCCGCGCCGGGACGGTGCGACCAGGACTTGCGGAGCATGCGCCCGATCAAGGGAACTGCCTCACCTGGAATTTCGGCGTGGGGTCCGGCCACACCGACGGGTGCGTCGCGGGATCGCCGATGAGCGAGATCGTCGTGTGCAGGTCTCCGCGCGGGTACTTCTGCGAGAGCAGGGCCGGGAAATCCACGTTCCAGTAGTTCTTCTGCGGCACCGCCCAGTTCATGGTCAAGGACAGCCCCGGGTACCCGTCGGAATTGGTCTGGCGGAACACGTCGATGGCGCTGGGGTCCACCCACTCCAACTGGAAGAGGCCCCCCCCGTCGTCCTCGCAGCCCGGGAGGTTCATGCTGTCCAGGTCGATGCCCTCGTCGGGCGAGCTGCAGACCGCCTGCATGATCTGCAGGCCGCTGGTGAGCTTGTTGCCGCAGTATTTGATCCGGTGCAGGCACTTCGGGTGCAGCGCCGCCGAGAAGTCCCCCACGGCGTTGGAGTAATTGGCGACCAGCTGCCCGGCGTCGGCGGCGTCCCCGGTGTTGAGCCAATAGGATTTGCTCAGGAAGGTGTGCCCTTGCGTCAGCTTCAAGAGCACCGTCTTCTGGCCGGCCTCCACCGAGCCCAGCAGGGAGTAGATCTGCACGTAGAACTTGTAGATCTCGCTGGCGACCTCGTACTGCTGGTAGTAATCCTCGGCGTTCTTCAGCGTCAGCAGCTCGAAGGGCTCGGGCAGGGTCGGCGGAGCGCCGTTCTTGCTCTCTCCGGCCGCGACGCCGGGGTTGTAGGCGATGTCCCAGGACGGCTCGTCGGAATAGCTGGTCTTGCCGCTCTGGCTGCGCGGGAAGGCGCCGTTGTCGTACAGCACGTCGCGGTAGGGCTTCTCCTGGCAGTTCTGGGTGGTCTTGCCCTCGCAGATGGCGGTGAACTGGTCGGAGTAGGCCTCGGCGAAGATCCGCATCGGGAAAGCGCCGTTGATGTACGCGGTGCGGTTGAGGAAGTCCGAGTACTGCACCGTCTCCACGAAGACCGCCGCGTCCATCGCGAACTGATGGCGGATCTTCTCGCGCGAGAGCTTCGCCGTCTCGTAAATCAGGTAGACGAACAGGAAGAGCGTCGGGAAGATCAGCATCGCGGGGATCACGATCTGACCGGCGCGCGAGCGCAGGAGACGCCTCACGCGGCGCTCACGGGCGCGCGCGGACTCATCGTCGGCATACCCGAATTATAGCCCTCGCCGATGAAAAATCAAGGTCGCGGCGGTTAAAATTCGGTGATATATGAAAGGAAGCCGGCCGCTACTGGACGGCGAGGAAGGTCTCGCTCGCCTCGCTATAGGCGTGCTTGGCCGTCCCCAGGTCGAAGCTGGCCATCACCAGGCTGCGCGGGACGCCCCCGACCAGGCGGTTGACCCGCAATTGATAGGTGGTGGAGAAGGTCTCGCCGCGGACGTTCTCGACCTCCACCCAGAGCCCGCGGTCGCCCCAGGCCTTGAGCACGCCGGCGATGCCCTGCGCGTAGGCCGCGTACTCCTCGTCGGACATGCGCACCGTCGTGCCCATGTTGAAGAGGAGCAGGCCCACGTCGGGGTCGTCGGCCGGGATGTTCTTGGCGACGAACGCCGCGGCCTTCTCCGGCGGACACGCGGCGAGCTGGAGGAAGGTCGCCTCGCTCTTGGACCGCTCCTGGACGGCGTCAATCGCCCGGTCGAGCTCCCCGATGGCCGCGAGGTTGTCCGGCCACACGCCCGCCGTCAGCCAGCGCCGGTGGCCGATGTCGCTCATGTCCAGCGGCTCGGGGTCCAGGCCGATGCGCGCCGCGATCAGCTCCGAGTCGAAGCCCTTCTGCGGGCGGATTGCGTCGGCGGCCATGTTCAGTCCCGCGCCGGCGTTGACCTCCACCAGGTAGAACGGCAGGCCGCGCTTGCGCTGGAAGAAGAGCTGGGCCGGGGCGATCCACAGCGGCGCCCGGGCCGCGACGAAGGTGCGCCGGTGCCGCGTGCGCAGATTCTCGTGGAACGAAGGCGGCGGCGCCGCCAGGAAGCGCGCCAGCCCCGGCGACGGGTCCGCCTCCGCGGTGCCCCCGCAGGACGGGAAGTACGGGACCAGCGGGCAGTTCGCGTCGTTGAGGGCCTCGAAATGGAGCGCGGTCAGGTACAGGCCCCACGCGTCGCTCCACGCCACGAAGCGACGCTTCTCCCAGGCCTTGGACATGGCCTTCCACCACGCCGGTTCGCCGCGCTTGAGCTGCTCGGCGGTCCAGCGCAGCAGGGTGGAGGTGACCGGCAGGGACGGCGCCTGCGCGGCCCCGCGCTCCAGCTGGGCGACGAATTCCTCTCGGGTCATGCGCCGCCCCGCCCCGCCGCAGCCGTCGCCGGCCCCGGCGGGAGGGGAATCAGTTCGGCTCTTCCGGCGAGATCAGCCCCATCTCGATGCCCTTGACGACGGCCTCGGTGCGGTTGCTGACCTCGAGCTTTTGGAAGATCGCGTTCAAGTGGTTCTTGATTGTCTTGACGGAGCAGTCCATCTTGGCGGCGATCTCCTTGTTCGAGAGGCCGGAGCCCAGGAGGACCAGCACGCGGATCTCGGTCTTGGTGAGGGCCACGGGCGAGGTGCCCTCGCCCGAGGACATCTGACGCAGCCCCTGAAGGAGCTTTCCCATCACCTGCTGCGGGATCATCACGCCGTCGTTGGCGAAGGCCTTCAGGGCGTTGACCAGCTCGGCCGCCGGGAGCATCTTGGACAGGTAGCCGTTGGCGCCGGCCTGGATGGACTCCATCACGTGCGCCTCGTCCTCGTAGCTGGACAGGATGAGGACGTTGGTGTTCGGCAGCTCCTTGCGGATCTGGCGCGTCGCGGAGACGCCGTCCAGGTGCGGGAGCTTGATGTCCATCAAGATCACGTCGGGCCGGAGCTTCTTGGCCATGCGGATGACTTCCTGGCCGTCCGCGGCCTCCCCGATGACCTCCACGGACTTCTCGTTCTCCAGCAGATCCTTGATGCCTTCCCGGAACAGGGTCTGGTCGTCGGCGATGAGGACCTTTACCCTCTTCTTCGGCTTCGGCGCAGCCTTGGTCGCAGCCATGCGATTCCTCCTCGGAGTCAGCCGAGTCTAGCAAATCTCGGCATAAATAACGGGTTTTCCGGAATTTGTCAAGAGGAGACCGGGATCGTAAAGAGGAAAGTCGCCCCCTTGCCCTGCCCCGCGCTCTCCACCCAGATGCGGCCCTTGTGACTATGCACGATCTCGCGCGAGATGGACAGCCCCAGGCCGAGCCGGCCGCCGGAGCTGGTGCCGGCGCCCTGATAGAAGCTCTCGAAGATCTTGCTCAGTTCGCCGGCCGCGATGCCGTCCCCGTTGTCGGCCACCGCGAAGCGCACCGCGCCCCCGTCCCGCGCCACGCGCACCAAGACGGTCCCGCCCCGCGGGGTGTGGCGCACCGCGTTCTCCAGCAGGTTGTTGAGCACCTGCGCGAGGCGCTTCTTGTCGGCGCTGATCGTCGGCAGCCCCGCCGCGATCTCGGTCCTCAGCGTCAGGCCGCGCGACTGCGCGCGCGCCTGCGGCCCGATCACCACTTCCTCCACCATCGTCCCGGGGTCGAACAGGTTGGTCTCGAGACGGAATTTGCCCTGCTCGATGGAGGCCCAGTCCACGAGGTCCTCGATCAGGCGCGAGATCTGCCCGATCCCGTTGGAGATGTAGTGCATCCGCTTCTTCTGATCCTCGTCGGGCTTGATCGTCTGCGCGAGCATCTCGAAGCTCACCTGCAGGGTCATCAGCGAGTTGGACAGGTCGTGGCTGGCCATCGACATGAACTTGGACTTCATCGCGGAGAGCCGCGACAGTTGGTCGTTGACCTTCTTCAAGTCCTCGATCAGCCGCCGGTTCTCCTGCTTGAGCCGCATCTTCTCCAGCGACTTCTCGATCGCGCGCTTGAGCAGGTCCGGCTGGACGGGCTTGGTGAGGAAATCGTCGACCGACTCCTGGATGGCCTTGACCGCGGTGTCGAGCGAGGCGTTGCCGGTGATCATCAGGATCTGGCTGTCGGCGTTCAAGGCCCGGATCTGCTTGATCGCGTCGATGCCCGTGCCGTCGGTCAGATTGTAATCCATGAGGATCACGTCGAAGGAGGTCTTCTTGACCTGCGCCACGGCCTCGCCGCCGCTGCCGGCCTGGGCGATCGCGTAACCTTCGGCGTCCAGGATGTCGCCGACGCCCTCCCGGATGTTCGCGTCGTCGTCCACGATCAAGATCTTGCCTTTCATGCTCTCCTCACGCCGCCGTCGGCAGGAACAGCTTGAAGGTCGTGCCGACGCCGACCTGGCTCTCCACGTCGACGCGCCCCTTGTGGCGGTCGATCACCTTGCGCACGACCGCCAGCCCCAGGCCGGTGCCGCGCGCCTTCGTGGTGAAGAACGGCGCGAAGATCTTGTCGAGGACGTCCTGCGGGATGCCCGCGCCGGTGTCTCCGACGTCGATCTCCACCCAGCCCGGCTCGGCGACCGCCGTGCGCACGATCACCCTGCCGCCCTTCGGCGGCGGCATCACCTCGATGCCGTTGCCGATCAGGTTCCGGATCGCCTGCTGCATCTCGGTCGCGTCGATGTCGAGCGTCGCGTCCCGCGGGTCGAAGGACTTGTCCACCACGATGTGCGCGGGGAAAGGATACACCGAAAGCAGCTCCTCAAGCCAGTGGTTCAGCTTGACCCGCTCCACCTGCATCTCGCGCTGGCGCGAGTAGGTGAGGATCTCGTTGATGATGCCGTTGGCCTGCTGGATCTCGGACTCGATGATCTTGATGTGCTTGGCGATCTTCGGGTCCGGCTCCTGCCCGGTCGAGAGCTTCGTCTTGATGAAGTAGATCGAGTTGTTGATGACGGCCAAGGGGTTGCGGATCTCGTGGCCGACGACGGAGGCCATCTGGCCGATGGCGGCCAGGCGCTCCTTCTTGATCAGCTCGTCCTGCGCGGCCTTCAGCTCGCGCGTGCGCGCGTCCACGCGCTTCTCCAGGAACTTGGTGAACTTCTCCAGTTCCTGCTTGGCGTGGATCAACTCTCCCGTCTTCTCCTTGAGGGACTCGCTCATCCCCAGGAAGGTCTGCGCCAGGTCGCCGATCTCGTCGTTGGTGGTGACCAGTTCCGGCAGGTCCTCGAACTGCCCCTTGCCGAGCCGGTCGGCGGCGTCCTTGAGCATGCGGATGGGCTGCGTGATGTGGCCGGCCACCGCCAGCGAGAGGAGGATCGTGGCCAGCACCACCCAGACCAGCACCTTGGCGATCTGGGACTTCATCTCCTCGGAGGACTGGTACGCGGCTTCGATCGGCTGCTGGACGTAGACGATCCAGCCCAGGTCGCGCGTCTGCGCGTAGGCCGCCAGCAGGCGCTTGCCGTCGGCCAGCGGGAGCTCCCCGCCGCCCCGGTCGGAGGACTGCGTGGTGATCACCTTGAGCACCCCGTCGGGCATGCGCGCGTCGGGGCGATAGATCTGCTTGGGGTCGGAGTGCGCGATCAGGAAGCCGTCCGCGGAAACGACGGCGGCCTGGCTGTTGCCCGTGGCCGGGAACTCCATCGCGAGCATCGTCGACAGCGGATTAAGGCTGATGCGCGCCGCCAGCACGCCGACCGGCTTGGCCGGCTGCGCGCGGGTGTCCAGGATGGGGACCGAGACCGTGACCGTCGGGTAGAGGCCCTGGAAACGCTCCAAGCGGCCGATGTACTGGCCCCGCGGGCCCATCGCCACCTGGAACAGGTCCTCCTGATGAAGGTCGCGCATCTCGGGGTTGGGGCCGAGGAAGCGGCCGACGCGCAGGACCTCCACGCCCTTGTCGTTGAGGACGGAGAGCTCCAGCACGGCCAGATGGATCTGCAGGATCCGGTTCAAGTACTGCTGCTGCTTGATCGGATTCATCGAGACGAAGTCCTCAAGGCTCGCCGTCTCGGTGAGGACGTTGCGGAAGGTGGTCACGTACTTCTGCGCGGTGTCCGCGAAGCCGACGGCCAGGGACTCCTGCATGGCCAGGGTCTCCTTGCGCAGGGACTGCTGGGAGATCGTGACCAGGTGCCAGCCGACGAAGCCCATCGGCGCCAGCGAGATGAGCAGGAACCAGAAGAGGATTTTATAGGCGAGCTTGCCGCGTCTCTTCGTGGGCATGTTGGGATTGTCCCCCGGGATTATGGCTGATCCGAGGGCACGGATTTGTTTCGGCGGGCCGGCGCGGGCCCGGCCCCGTCAGCCGCGGGGCGCGTTGCGCGAGAGGAGCTGCTTGATGCGCGCCGACAGCTCGGCCAGGTCGAAGGGCTTGGTGATGTACTCGTCGGCGCCGAGCTCGAAGCCCTGCTTCTTCTCCTCCGACGAGAGGAAGCGGCCGGTCATCATGATCAGGATGACCGTCTTCGAGCGCTTGCGCAGCTCCTGGCAGATCTGGAAGCCGGAGGAGTCCGGCAGCTGGATGTCCATGATCACGACCTGCGGCTCGAGGGCCTGGGCGGCGGCGATGCCGTCCTTGGCGTCGCCCGCCTGGTGGCACTCGAACCCGTCCAGGTCCAAGACCTCGGCCAGGCTCTCGCGCAGGTGCGCGTCGTCGTCGATGATCAGCAGCTTCGGCAGATTCGTCATGTCATCTCCTCAGTTCCCCGCCGGGCGGGACCAGCTTGTAGCCGACGCAGGGGATCGTCGTGATGAAGCGCGCCGCGCCGCCGAGCTTCTCGCGCAGGCGCCGCACGTGGACGTCCACGGTTCGCGGCGAGCCGAAATAGTTGTAGCCCCAGACGCGCTCGATCAGATAGGGGCGGGACAGCACGCGGTTGGCGGAGCTCAGGAACACGTACAGGAGGTCCAGCTCCTTGGAGGTCAGAGGAACGCGCTTGCCGCTGACGTGCAGCGTGTAGCTGGTGAGATTGAGCTCGATCTCCCCCATCTTGATCAGCTCCTCGGGGGCGCTGGCCTGCGTGCGGCGCAGGACGGCCTTGACGCGCGCCAGGCACTCGGCGGCGTCCCAGTTCATCGACAGGCACTCGTCGGCGCCGGCCTGAAAGAACGCCAGGCGCAGGGACACGCGGTCCTTGGCGGGCGCGGGCGCGGTCGCGGCCTGCGCCGGGCCGCCGCGCCCGAAGAGCGCGTACGCGTGCTTGGACGGGGCCGCCGCCGCCGCGGGCTGGTCGGCGTGCTCCACGAGGGCCACGATCGGCAGCTGCTTGGCCGGCCCCTTGGTGCGCAGCGCCTTCACGAACTCGACGCCGTCCTCGTCGACGAGCTTCTGCCCGACGAGGAGGAGGTCGCAGCCCCGATGCGCCAGGAGCCCGTGGACCTCCTTGGCGCGCTGGGCCACGGTGACCGACATCCCGGCGC
Source organism: bacterium (assembly GCA_021783355.1). Classification (GTDB taxonomy): domain Bacteria; phylum Elusimicrobiota; class Elusimicrobia; order UBA1565; family UBA9628; genus GWA2-66-18. The sequence continues at coordinate 19,152 of JAJXTZ010000007.1, forward strand.
CCTGCAGGGCCTCCAGGATGACGGCCGCGCGATTGGGCTCGCGCGAGGCGTAGACGACGTTGACGCGCATCCGGGCCTTAGGCCTCGGCCTCGGACCCGCCGCCGTCCTCCTCCAGGTCCAAGCTCACGCCGCCCAGGCCGATCGCCCCCGCGAAGAGGTTGTAGAGGACCGCGACGAGCAGGACGACCCCGTCCATCAGCACCGTGTAGAACAGGGTGAAGAGGATCGAGGAGAGCAGGCGCAGGGGCAGCGACATCCCCGCGTTCTGCGTGCTGGGCACGATGAGGAAGGTGGTCAAGCCCCCGAGCAGGCCCAGCGTGCCCAGAACCGCGGACACGGCCGGCTGCGTCGAGAAGAAGACCGCGAGACCGCCGACGACGGCGGCGACGACGGCGGGCACGACCATCCCGCGGCCGATCAACAGCAGAGCCGCGACGACGCCGGCGATTGCGACGACGGGAAGGATCGGGTTCTTGATCCAGTACGGATCCATCCGCTTCACTCGATAGCTCATGCCTGTCTCCTTATAGCGATTGAGGCTAGACAAGATTAACAGAACTGCGCACCGAGCGCAAGGGCCGCGGAGGCGGCCGTCAGATGCGCGCGCTCGCGGTCTTGGGCTCGAGGACGATCAGGGTGCGCTTCGTCTCGCCGTCCTCGTCGAGGTGGATCGCCTTGACGTGGCAGGGCTCGGAGCGGAACATCGTGTCCGCCTCCTTGACCTGGTTCGGGTTGTCGAGCGCGACGCTGACCAGGCGCAGGACGTCCTGCTGCTGGCTGTCAATCACGTCGAGCAGGTGGAGCTTGCCGTCGGCGGTGACGGTGCCGGTGACGGAGAAGTTCGTGTAGAGGACGGTGTTGTCCTCGTCGACGACGATCGCGCGGTGGTTCTTGGTCACGACCGCCTTCAGGATGGACTCCCACCACCGCGCCTCCGCGACGCCGCGCTGCTTCTCCTTGACCATCGAATTGGCGATCTCCGCCTTCACCTTGGACAGGAAGATGCGCAGGACGGCGGCCAGGTCGCCGATCTCGTCGCTGCCCGCGGAGAACTTCAGGTCCAGGTTCTTGAACGAGATCGCCTCCACGGAGTCGCGCAGGTTCAGCAGGGGGTTGATCACGAAATGGTGCAGGAAGAAATAGAGCGGGATGCCCAGCAGCAGCAGCACGCCGACCGCCCCGATCGCGTACTTGTGCATCGCCTTGTCGATGACCTTGACCACGCCCTCGCGGCTCACCTGCATGTCCAGGATGCCGAGGACGTCGCCGCGCAGGGCCAGCGGGATCGCGATGTCGTAGAGGGGCATGTTCGGCACCGCGCGCACGATCGGGGTCTTCGCGAGCCAGGCCTGCTCGATCGCGTCCGTCGGCAGGCTCACCTGCTTGGTGAAGTCGTCGAAGGACTTGGTCATCATCGTCGGGTCCTTGAACCAGCGGACCTCGCCGTACTTGTTCAGGTAGAGGAGCGACGCGACGCGGTCGTCCTTGGAGAAGCGGGTGACCGTGTCCAGCTCCGGCATCGTGATGGCGCCCTGGCTGCGCGCCAGACCGTCGATCATCGTCGGCGCGTACAGGCGGACCATGTCGATCGACTCCTGCTTGAGCTTCTCGTCGAAGGTCCACTTGAACAGGTTGTAGTAGAAGATGCCGCCGAGGAACATCACGTACACGCCGATCGCCGCGAACCACATGAACCATTTCGCGGAGAGGCGCATGCTACTGCCCCGCGCCGTAGAGCTGTTCGATCCGCGCCAGGCCCGCGACCGCGTCGGTGTTGCTCGGGTCCAGCTGCTTGGCGAGCAGCCACTTCTCGCGGGCCTTCTCGTAGTTGTTCTGCTGGAAGAAGATCACGCCCTCGAGGTAGGCCTGCTGGGACTGCTTCCTGGCGCTGTCGCTGGTCCCGGCCGGGACCGCGGGGGCGGCCGGCCCGCCGGGCGCCTCGGCCTGCGAGGCCGCCTGAGCGTCCGCGGCCTTCTTGGCGTCGGCGGCCTTCTGCTGGGCCTGCGCGTCCGCCTTGGCCTGATCCTCCTGGCGCTTCTTCGTCTCTGCCTCCTGCTTCTTGGCGGCGTCCGCGGCGCGGCGGCGCGCGTCCGCCTCGCGCAGCTTCTGCTCCTTGGCGCGCGCGATCAACTGGTCGGCGGCCTTCGGGTCGTAGCCGTAGTCGGTCGCCGCCTTCCACTCGGAGACGGCTTGATCGTACTGCCGGGACTCGTACAGGCGCCGCCCCTCGGCGACGTGCTGGTTGGCGACCTCGGCGCGGATCTCGGCCTGGAGCTTCTGCGCCTTCACGTTGCCCGGGCCGTCCTGCAGGACCTTGTCCAGCATCTTGAGCGACTCGAGGACCAGGCCTTGGCTGTAGAGGTTCAGAGCCGCCTGGAGCTTCTCGTTGGCGTCCTCCTCGCGCGCCTCGGCCTCGACCTTGGCGATCGCGCGGGTCAGGTGCGGGTAGCGGGGATTAAGGACGAGAGCCGCGTACCACTGGTCGAGAGTCTCGTGCAGGCGGTGCTGGCGGTAGGCGCGCTGACCGCGGCGGAAGTGCTCGTCGGCCATCTCGGTGTTGGCCTTCCTCAGCCAGTAGCGCGCCTTAAGGTTGCCCGGGGAGAGCTTGACCACCTCGTCCCATTTTTCGGACGCCTCGGCCAAGCGCCCCTGGCGGTACAACGACATCCCCTCCTCGAACCGGTCGTCGAGCAGACGCCGTTCCGAGGCCCGCGGCGCCACGGACCCCTTGAGGTCCATCGTCGCGCGGTTCAGGATCGAGGCATCCTCGTAGCCGGGGTCGATGGCCAGGATCTTGCGGGTCAGCTCGTTGGCGGCCTCGAACTGGCCTTGCCGGTAGAGGTCGAAGGCGTTCTCATAGACGATCTTCAGCGTGGAGCGGGTGATGCGCGCCTTCTCCAGCTGGATGGTGTAGATGTACTTCTTCTTGTCGTCGTCGGAGCTGATCGTTCCGAGCTTCAGCTTCGACATGTCCAGGAACAGGCCCTCGGTGTCCTTGACCTTGGGCATGTCCTGGGCGCGCGCCGCCGCCGCCGCGGCGGCCAGGGCGAGCAGGGCGACGAGGGCGCTCGTGCGCATCAGAATCCGAGGCCTCCCTGGACCAGGCTCTTCATCATCGGAGCCAGCATCATGATGAACACGGTCGGGAAGATGAAGATGAAGAGCGGGATCAGCATCTTGGTCGCGGCCTGCGCGGCCAGCTTCTCGGCCTTGTTCAGGCGGCGGAAGCGCATGTCGGCCGCGTAGTTGCGCAGCAGCTCCACCAGGCTGGTCCCGAGCTCGTCGGACTGGATGATCAGGCCCACGAAAGAGCGGATCTCGGGGACGCCGGTGCGCATCGCCAGGCGCTGGAGGGCGTCGCGGCGCGAGTAGCCGAGCTGGACCTCGTTGATGACCTTCTCCAGCTCCTTTTCCAGCTCGGTGCGCTGGTCGGGCCGGATGTTCTTGAGGATCCGCTCGATCGCGGACATGTAGTCGAGACCGGCCTCGATGGTCAGCGCCATCAGGTCCACCATCGTCGGGAAGTTGCGCATGATCGCCTGCTGGCGGGTGCGGATGCGGCCGTTGAAGATGGAATCCGGGACGAAAAACCCGACCACGCCGAAAAGGAGCAGGGGCCAGGAACCGGTTCCCAGGAAGGCCAGGCCGCCGAAGGCCGCGGCGAAGAACTCCTTGAGGTGCAGCATGTCGAGCGGCGACGGCTTCTCCGGCCGCCCCATCATCATGTGGAGCTCCTCGAGCTTCACGTCGAGGTGCAGGACGCGCAGCAGGAGGAGGTCCAGGCGGTCGATCAGGCTGCCGTGCGGGTTCAGGCTGGAGAACGCCGACGAGGTGCCGACCTCCTTCTTGGCCAACTTCCCGAGGTCGCTCTCGTCGCCCTCGCCTGGAGGCGCGAAGAGGCGGCTGCACGCCGTGTAGCACGCGACCGAGCCGACGAGGCCGACCCCGAGCAGAAGGTAGCGCGTCAGGCTGTCGATGGGGCCCGGATCAGACATTGATGTCCCCCAGCTTGTTCACGATCTTCATCCCGATCGAGATCCAGACCGTGCAGAACAGCAGCGTGAACACCCCGAGCGGCGAGAAGTAGTACTCGCTCATCGGGCCCGGCTGGAACGCGAACATGATGATCAGCATGATCCACGGCATCACGCCGACGACGATCGCCTGGATGCGCTGCTGGGCGGTCATCGCCGCGGTCTTCTCGACCAGCTTGGACTCCTCGCGGATGTTCTCCACGATGCGATCGAAGATCTTGGTCAGGTTGCCGCCGACCGAGCGCTGGATCACGATGGCCTTGATCATGTAGGACAGCAGACGGCTCTGGACGCGCTCCTCGACGCCGACCAGGGCCTTCTCGATGCTGGTGCCGAGGTGATAGTTCTTCAGGCACAGGCCGAACTCCTCCGAGATCGGCGGCTGGCAGTCGCGCGTCACCATCTCGATGCAGCCGATCAGGTCGATCCCAGACTTCAGCCCGTTGGACATCAGGATCATCGTGTCCATCAGCTGGCCCTCGCACTTCATGCCGCGCCGGAAGCGGATGTTGCGCAGGAGCCAGCCGGGAAGGATCAGGCCCGCGTAGACGCCGAAGCCCCCGAAGATCAGGAGGCCGAAGATGTTGAAGGTCAGCGCGCCGAAGAGCAGTCCGAGGGCGGCGGGGATCCCGACGAGGTAGTGCACCTTGATGACGATGAATTGCCGCTCGTACTCGTGCGCCCACTCCTTCGCCTTCGCCTTGTAGCGGTCGACGCCGTCCCGGATCTTCGCCTCGTTGAGCGTCCCCACGCTGAAGGCCGCAAAGAACGCGCAGGAGATGCCGAGCAGGAAGAAGACCAGCGCCAGCAGGCGCGCGTTCGCGTCCGGATGGGACGGGGGGGCGTAGCCGCGCGGCGGGTCCTGCAGGACCTCGAAGGCCCCGTTGCTCAGCGCCCCGATCGCGATCACCGCGTTGCGGTAGCGGTCGGTCTTGCCGTTGATCAGGCCGTCCATCACGCTGTCCATCTGCTGGTTGATCAGCGTGAAGTAGGCGATGACCGCGCGGCCGCGCCCGCCCAGCGAGTCGCCCAGCCGCGCGCGGACGATCCGGTCCAGGGACATCTGGAAGCGGATCCGGTTGTCCGCGTAGTCGTGGATCAGGGAGCCGGGCTGGACATACTGGCCGCCGTCGGAAGGCGGGTAGCTCTTGCGCACCAGCTCGAAGAACTCGTACAGGACGGAGACGGGCGCCTGCCAGAGCTGCGCCTCGTTGAGAATGCCCTCGTCGGGATCCTGCCAGACCGGGTGCTTGAGCATGGGCCCGAGGGTCTGGTCCACCCACTTCGGAACTTGGAGCCCGGGGTCGCGGTCGGGCTTGAAGTAATGATAGAAGATCTGGACGTGGGTCTCCGCGCCGCTGCTCTTGCCGCCCAGGAACTGCCGCTGCTGGCGGTTGAAGAGCTGCTGCGCGCAAGCAGGCGACGCCGCGGCGGCCAGCAGGACGGCGAGGAGGGCGCCGCGCATCAGTGCGCGCCTCCCTGGGCCTCGGCGACGGCCTCCGCGTCCTCGGAGCAGGGGATGCCCTGCTTGATCAGCTCGTCGATCGCGTTGGGCAGGCCCTTCTTCTTCTTCGTCCGCTCGCTCATGAAGACTTCGGTCGGGATCTCCAGCCCCTTCAGCTTGAACTCCTCATAGAAGCGCGGGATGTAGTCGCAGGCCGTGAAGTAGCCGTAGCTGTTGCCCTTCTCGTCGACGTGCGTCTGGATGAAGCGGAAGATGTTCTTGCGCAGGATCTGGATGCCGTCGCGACCGACGCACTCGGTGACCCAGGTGGTGCGGCGCTTGCCGTCCGGGAAGCGCGTGATCTGGACGAAGAGGTTGACGGCCGAGGAGATCATCTCGATGAGCACGTTCATCGGCAGGTCCGTGCCGGCCATCAGGCACATGGCCGACAGGCGCGAGATCGCGTCTCCCGGGGTGTTGGCGTGCAGGGTGGCCAGCGACCCCTCGTGGCCCGTGTTCATCGCCTGGAGCATGTCCAAGGACTCGCCGCCGCGGCACTCGCCGACGACGATGCGGTCGGGGCGCATGCGCAGGCAGTTCTTGATCAGATCGCGGATGGTGATCTCGCCTTTGCCCTCGATGTTCGGCGGGCGCGACTCCAGGCGGATCCAATGCTCGGCCAGCAGGCGGAGCTCGGCCGTGTCCTCGACGGTGATGATGCGCTCCCCGCCCGGGATGTAGTTGGAGAGCATATTGAGGAAGGTCGTCTTTCCGGTGCCGGTGCCGCCGGAGATCAGGATGTTCTTCTTCGAGATGACCGAGGCGCGCAGGAACTCCACGATCGTCGGCGTCGTCGAGCCGAACTTGATCAGCTGGTCGGCGGTGAAGGGCTTGGCGGAGAAGCGCCGGATCGTCAGCGTCGGGCCCGAGACCGCCAGCGGCGCGATGATCGCGTTGACGCGCGAGCCGTCCTTCAAACGGGCGTCCACCAGCGGGACCGATTCGTCGATGCGGCGGCCGACGGGAGCGACGATGCGCTTGATGACCTGGACCACCTGTTCGTCGTTGCGGAAGCGCATCGGCAGCAGCACCAGCTGCCCCTTCTGCTCGATGTAGATCTTGTCGAACGCGTTGACCATGATCTCGTTGATGGTCGGGTCGCGCAGCAGCTGCTGCAGCGGGCCCAGGCCCAGGATCTCGTCGACGAGCTCCACGACGAACTGCTCGCGCTGCGCGCGCGACAGCGCGAGGCCCTGCTCGCGCTGAAGCAGGTTGTCGATGATCTGGCCGACCTTGGAGCGGTTGTCCTCGTTCTGCTTGGGGTCGTCCGAGATGCGGATGTGCTCGGTCTCCATCGCCCCGACCACCAGGCGGTGCATCTTGGACTTCAGGTCGTCCCAGAAATCGGGGACGTTCCCGGCCGCCGCGGCCGTCGTCGCGGCGGCCTTGGGCGCCTCGGAGGCCTCGACCGGGGCGGTCGGCTTCCACAGGAGGTCCGCGGAGGCGGCGAACTCCTCCGCCCCCAGGAAGCTCTCCCAGGACTTGACCGAGGACTTGACCTCCATCGTCCGGCCCAGCAGGACGCGCAGGGACTTCACCCAGTCGCTCTGCATCTGCTCGACGACCAGGATTTTCTGCGTGTTCGCGTACTCGGGGATCAGGTCCTCCCAGGGCATGTACGCGAGCACGTTCTTCTGCATCGCGCTGAAGAAGCGCGCGACCTCCTTCGGGGCGAGCGCGCCGGGGAGGTTGGCCTGGTTGACGATGACCTCGAACTTGTCCAGCGGGAAATGGAGGGCCTTGATCTCGTTGAAGAGCGCGTAGGTCGCCTCGAAGTGCGAGCGCTGGGGCAGGCAGATCCAATAGATCAGGTCCGCCATGTCGAAGGAGAAAATCTGCATCGGGAAGAACGGGTCCACGTCCAAGAAGAGGTCGTAGCTCTCCGCCAGGGCCCCGAGGATCTTGACGACGACGTTCGGCGACAGGCGCAGGAACTCCTGGCGCGACGAGGCCAGGGGCAGCAGACCCACGCCCCACTGCGAGATCGGGATGCGGCCCTTGAGCAGGCGGCCGAGGCCGCCGGTCGGGTTCTCGCCGACCAACTGGCTCATGCTGGCCAAGGACGGGGGGTTGAGCCCCAGCACGAAGCTCAGGTCATTGCGGCACAGCGGGTCCATGTGCACGACGACGACCTTGCGGTTCTGGCTGCCGGCCCAGGCCAGGGCCAGGTTCAGGCACGCGGTGGTCTTGCCGACGCCCTCCTTGGGCCCCGTAAAGACGACGACCCGCCCCGGCTCCTTGATGGAGGTGGGGACGACGGTCTCGGCGCCTGCGGGCGACTCTGCCATGTCGTTACTTGACGATTTCCATCGTGATGAACAGGAACAGCGACTCCTGCGTCTCAGTCACCGTCTTGGTGGTGAATAGGAGCCCGATCAGCGGGATGTGCCCGATGAAGGGGATGCGGGTGGTCGAGATGTTCTTCGTGCTGGACTTCAGGCCGCCGATCACGAGCGTGTCGCCGCTCTTGACCTCCACCGCGGTCTGGATCTGCCGGGTGACGACCGAAGGCACCGAGGTGTTGCCGACCTGGACGGTTTTGGAGAAGTCCACGTTCGACACCTCGAGCTGGAGCTCGGCGCGGATGGTGTCCTTCTTGTTCGGGTTGATCACCGGCACCACGTTGAGGATCACGCCGAACTTCTTGAAATCGGTGGTCACCGTGCCGTTGCCGTTGGCGGTGGGATACGGCTGCTCGCCGCCGACCACGAAATTGGCCTGCGACTGCGCCTGAACGATCACCTTGGGATTCGACAGCAATTGGGCCTTGCCCTCGGTCTCCAGCATCTTCAAGGAGGTCTGCAGCTGAGTCTGACGCGCGAAATCGCCGACCTTGATGATCGCTCCGGTCGGGATCGCCTTCTCCGCGAAGTTCACTCCGGCCTGAAACGGCGTCCAGGAGAAGCCCAAGTCCTTCTCATAGGATCCCGAGATCTCGACGATGTCCGCGGAGACCGCGATCAGGGAATCCTGCGGCTGGGCCGCGGCCTTGACCGCGAGAGTCGCGAGGAGCGCCAACGCCAGCCAGAGATGTCGTTTCATGATGTCGGGTCTTCCTGGGTCCAGAGGCGGCTCTTCACGGCCGATCAGCGGAACAGCTTCCTGAAGCTGGCCATCTCCATCGGATGCATCTCCACGTCCCCGAGGCCGCGCAGGATGACCGTGGGCGTGCCTTGGTTGAGCGACAAAGCCAGGTACTGGGCCTCGGTCGGGTTCAGGGCCAGGCTCAGCGTCGCCTTCTCCGAGAACGCCGCCGTCTTGGCCTCCGATTTTGCCAATCCCTTGAACTCAGCCGCGCTCATGCCCTGTCCCAGGTTCGTGCCCACGGCGATGACCAGCACGTTCTGCAGGATCGTCGCGGTGACCTTCTCCTTGCGGCCGTCGTTCATCATCGCGTCGAAAGTGACCAGCACGTCCACCCGGTCGCCGGGCTTGATCAGGGCCTTCATCTCCGGGTCGATGGGCACCATCGCGCCGCGGTAGCCCGGAGGGATCTTCACGCTCAGGCCGGACTCCGGGGACAGCGAGACCAGGGAGGACTGCGTGAGCTGGTCGCCCTTGGGGATGCGGGTGCGGGTCACCAGATTCATGACCAGCTTCATGTCCGACTCGGTCTTGATCTCGAAGGAATCCTGCTGCATGTACTTGCGCGGGATGTCCATCGTGGTGACCATGTCCGGGCGCAGGACGGTGCGCTCCGGGATGTCGACGGTCGCCACCAGGACCTTGGCTTTCTGGTAGTCGCTCTCCAAGGCGCGCTGCTTGCTCGACAGGACCATCAGATAGAAGACGGCCGCGAGCATCGCGAGCACCATCGGGATCATCACGCCTTTTTTTTCCATTGTCTCTTCCTGGTTGAGTGTCCCGTCGTCACTTCCGCAACGGCTGTTCGATCGGCATGCGCACCGTCGCCATCAGCAGCCGCGTCCCGGTCCCCCGGGGCTTGGCGAGGATGATGCTGCTGATGGGAAAGATCAGCTTGACCTGTTCCCGCGAGGTGCAGACCAGGTCGTAGTTCGGCTGGCCCGCCTGCGGGTCCGAAGGAGTCGGCTCCTGCACGCAATCGACCGTCGCCGCCGGAAGGATGCGCTTCATCACGTCGTTCATCCCCCCGTTTCCGCCCGTCGACGCAAGCCACGTCATGCCGCCGATCCGCGCGACCTCGTAGGTCGCGTGGTTGAGGACGATGAGCTGGAACGAGACATAACCGATCTCCATGATCGTGAAGACGATGCCCAGGAAGATCGGGAGGATGAGCAGCATCTCCACGACGACCTGCCCCGACTCCCGCCGCCTCGGACTTCTCACGTCTCCTCCTCGCGCCGGCCCCCCGTCCCGGCCCCGCGCGGGGCCGGGACGGACGCCGCCGTCAGTTGCCGCCCGAGCCCATCTGGCTCGCCGCGCCCGTGATCATCTGCTGGATGTTGTTGAACAGCGTCGGCATGAACTTCTTGAGCGCCACGCCGGCCACCAGCACCACGCCGACGACCACCGTGAGCATCAACAGATACTCGACGGTGTTCTGGCCGCGCCGATTCGCGAGCCGCCCGGCGATCCTCGTCTTCATCCACGCCCCCACCTGGTACAATTCCATGGTCGAAGTTTCTCCTTCTCTCGAGTTCACGTCAGAAGTACGGCGTCAGGATCTTCATGCCGGCGATCTGGAAGAGGTTGCGCAGCTGCCCCTGGAGGAAACCGAACATCCCCGCGAAGACCGTGACCAACGTCAGGGTCGTCAGGAGATACTCCACCACGGTTTGCCCCCTCTTTCCTCTTAGTCTCCGGCGTTCTGATCGTGTCCGCATGCGGGTGAGTGTAACAGCCGTAAAAATTCGTGTCAAGACGCCGTCATTAAAAAGCCGTTAAAATTTCAGCTTGAAGGAAATCTGGTCCACGGTCCCCAGCGCGCCATAAGGAACGAACGCGTAATCCAAGGACACCCCGTAGCCGAAAGCCTGCGAGGTGTAGACGCCAAAGCCGAAGCTCAGCCCGCTGGTTTGGTCGAGCTTCAGGTCCTTGAGCTGGGAATCGAAACTCTGGCCGTAGCTGTCCACGCTGCGGTAGCCGACGCGCATCGTCAGCTGGCCGACGTCCAGGTACTCCTCGGGGAGCTGGAACTCGCCGCCCAGGGCGATCTGCGCCCCGGTGTCCGAGGCCTTGCTCAGTTCCGCCGAGGCGGTCAGGAAATCGTTGAAGCGCAGCGCCGCCCCGCCGCGGGTCACCCGCGCCACGTCCGCGGGGTTGGCCCCGAAGTTCTGCACGGCAAAGCCCAGGGACAGCATCCCCGTGGGCTTCAGGATCGCGCCGAAGTCGCCGGCCAGGGTGTTGTGCGCGGACCCGGCGATGTCCTCGTGGATCTCCCGCACCGAGACGCCGAGGAAGAGCTTCTCGTACCAGAACGAGCGGGCCAAGCCCACGGCCCCGTAAGCGTCGCGGACGTTGACGTTCGCGTTCTGCTGAGGCACGCCCTGGGCGTCGCGCACGTCGAAGCCGTTGTCGCTCATGTAGCCGAAGTTCGCGCCCCAAGTGGTGCGTCCCATGGGTTGGGCGTAGCCCAGGTACAGCGGGGAGTCCAAGCCCTGCACGTAGCGCAAGTATGAGAAGGCGAACTCGCGCTGCTGGGTCTGGGCCAGCCCCGCGGGGTTCCAGGTCATCGCGTCGGACCCTTCGGCCAGCGCCACGTAAGCCCCGCCCAAGGCCATCGCGCGCGCCGAGCCTTGGCCGAGCTTCAGGAACGAGGCGGCGCTGGTGCCCGCGCCCGAATCCTGGGCGCGCGCCGGCGCGGCCCCCAGTCCCAGCCCCAACGCGATCAGGACGGCGCTCGCCCGGGTCCTCACGGGATCAGCACCTTCTTGACGGTCTGGAGGACGTTGGCCCCGCCCTCCGTCTCCTCGACGCGGATGACCGCGTAATAGAGGCCGCGCGCGACCGTGCGCCCGCTGCCGTTCGTCTTGGGCCAGACGTAGGTGACGGGCCCCGCCTGGTAGCTGGCCGCCTGGTCGCCGAAGTCCTTGTCGAGCACCAGATCGCCGGCCAGATCATAGAGCTTCAGGACGACGCGCGCGTGGAACGGCGTGTAGATCTCGAAGGTCCCCGTCGGTCCGGTGATCGGGTTCGGATAGACGAAGGTGTTGTTCTTGAAATCCCCCACGGGATCGGCGGAGCCGTTGAGCGCCACCGGGATGTCGTCGATCAGGCGGTCCTCGGCCAGGACCGACGGGTTGAGGATGTCCCCGGTGATGTCGTCGATGGCGGTCGGATCGGTGGACGCCACGATCTTGAACTTGTAGTTCCCGTCCGGGACTTGGGCCAGCTGGAAGTTCCGGCCGTCCCACACGTCCTGGATCGGCGTGCGCGCGGGCCGGATGCCGACGATGCGGCGCACCAGGGACACCGAATCCGGCGGCGAGGGATTGCCCGACAGGTCGAAGGCCGTGCCGGGCTTGTAGATCTTGATGGCGACCTTCATCGGCTCCGAGACCTGGTAGGAGAGGACCGCCCCGCCGGTGCCCGGCTGCAAGGGGGTGATCGCCAGGTCGTAGATGCGCAGCGGGTCGTAGGAGACCGTCAGCTGCGCCGTCGAGCCGGAGGTCAGCACCGAGGCCACGTCCTGGGCCACGGCGCGCACCAGGTAGAAGCCGGACGGAGGGAAGTTGCCCTTGTCGTCGCGTCCGTCCCAGACGTCGGTCTGCAGGATGCCGCCGGGACGCACGGAGCCGGAGACCAGCGTGCGCACCACCTGCGGCGGCAGCGCCGTGTTGAGGATCTGGACGGTGACCGACGATTGCCGCGAGAGGCCGTAGGTGACCGTGTATGGATCCAGCGTGATCGTGTTGCTGGAGTTGACCAGTTGAGGCACGTCCGGCGTCACGTTGAAGCTGGTGAAGATGATCGAGCCGCGCGCGACCGTCACGTTGCCGTAGACGCGGTCTGAGGCGAAGGTCGGCGGCGTGGTCGTGGATTGTGCGACGAGGGTGTAGACGTAGCTCCCGTCGGGCACGAACAGCCCGTTGGTGTCGCGTCCGTCCCAATACTCGGAGATCTTGAGGCGTCCCGGACGCAGGCCGTGGAAGCTCACCACCGGAGCGATCTGCGCGCCGCTCGGAGACAGCACCGACGCGCTGGTGCAGGCCGCCGGGGGGCTCTGCGACGCGCACGGGGGCCACGCCCCGGTGCTGTCCGTGACGACCGACCCTGCGGGGTAGATGTTCCACGACACGAACATCGGCTGCGACAGCTGGTAGCTCAGCGTCACCTGGTCCGAGGTCCCCGACAGCAGGGGCGACACGGAGAGGTCGGTGATGCGGAAGAGGTTCACCGGGAACAGGGCCGTCGTCGTCGAGACCTTCGCCGGGAAGCTGGGGTCCACGGCCGTCATCTGAGCCAGGTAGGTGCCGGAGGCCACCGTCAGGCCGGAGTCGTCCGTGCCGTCCCAGGACTCGGAGTTGTTGAACAGGCCCGGGCGGGTCTCGTTGTTGACCACGGTCTTGACCAGTTTCAGGCCCGAGGAGTCGTAGATCTTCAGCGAGACGCTGGCGTCGCGCGAGAGCTGGTAGCGGAAGGTGAACGGACTCAGGCCCGCGATCGCCGGACTGGAGCCGATCACCGTGGAGTTCGGCGTGACCTGCGTGATCCCCACCAGGCCGCGCAGGACCGAGAAGAAGCCCTGCTTGGCGACCGAGGTCCAGATCCGCCGGTCGGGGGAGCCCGGGGTCAGGTACGCGTTGCCGGCCTGCGAGGGCAGGGACGCGTACATCACGAACACGTAGTCGCCGTCGTCCATCAGGGTACCGTTGGAGTCGCGCCCGTCCCAGAAGGAGATCACCGACTGCCGCGAGGCCTGCTGCTGCGCGATCTCGCGCAGGGGCTGGACCGCCGCGTTGGGGCCGCCGCTGGCGCTGCAGCCGGTCAGGCTGGCGCCGAAGTTCTTGGCCGGGAAGACGGAGTCGTGCGCGGGGTTGTTGACGTCGTTGAGGCCCTGGTCGCTCGCGCCGGGGCAGAACTGGGTCCCCGGCGGATAGACGTCCACGTAGACGGTGGCCGGCTCGGTCAACTGATAGGAGAGGACCGCCAGCGAGGTGGAGCCGCCCAGAAGGGGCTGCACGCGGATGTCGGTGATCTGCAGGGGGTCGATGGCGATCTGGCGGGTGGTCGCGAAGGACAGGTCGGTGAAGCTCGGGTAATTCGTGTACTGGTCGTTCGAGTCGGACTGGAAGACCGCCAGGTAGTTGCCGGGCAGGAGGAAGTTGCCGTTGTTGTCGCGCCCGTCCCAGGAGTCGCCGTTGAGGAGCGGCGGCGTGCTCTGGCTGGAGAGATTGCCCTCGCCCGTGCGCTGCAGGCCCGGGACCACGCCGCGGATGGTCTGGTACGGCGGCGTGGAGGACTCCACCGTCAGGAACATCTGCGCGTCCTTAGACAGCCGGTAGGTGAAGTTGTAGGGCTCGGCCGAGACGCCGGTGATCTGGCCGACGACGGTCGGCGTGGAGCGGATCACGTGCACGTCGGTCACGTCCACCGTGAGCGGCTTCTGCGAGACCGAGGTCGCGTTGGAGTCGAGCGTGGCGCCCGCGGGGTAGGCGCGGGTCTGGGAGATGGTGATGTTGCCGCTGGCGCCGACCTGGTTGGTCTGCACGGTGGCGCGGAAGCCGTACTGGCCGTTGATCTTGCCGAACTCGCCCTGGATCGCCTGCGAGCCGTCCCATAGGACGCAGTACGCGTGCGTGGAGTCCGGCAGGGTGCAGGCGCTCCCGGAGCAATAAGGCGCGGTGTTGTAGGTCGCGGTGCCGGGCGCGTCGATCGCGAAGGTCCTCAGCGGCGGCGTCGAGGCGGGGTCCAGGGGGTTGGACCCGTCGATGTAGCGGAAGACCTCGAACTCCACCTTGTCGATGGCGACCTGGGGGTTGGGATCGGTGCTGGTCGCGGGCGGCGGGATCGTCAGACCCACCTGCGTGCACAGGTAGACCTGGTCGTTGCAGACGTTGTAGCCCACCGTCCCGGGGATCAGGCTCGCGTTGCTGTCGGTGCCGGCGGGGTAGATGCAGCGGTTCGCGCCGTCGGTCTCGAACTGGATCTCCGGGTCGTTGGAGATGTTGCCGTAGGTGCTGGGCCAGTCGACGCTGCCGGCGCTGGTCGGGCACTGGAACTGGACCACGCCGTTGACGGTCACGCGCGTGCACAGGCCCAGGCTGCTGAGCCCCGTCTCCACGAACAGTGTGTTCAGGTAGACCTGGACCGACTGCGCGTCCGCGGCGGTCGGCCGGGACCAGGAGGCGAACAGCGCGCCCGCCGCGAGGAGAGCGGCGGCGATGGCGCGCGTCGGACGGCACCGGTGTCGGGTCATGTTGAGCGGTCTCTGGCGCGTCTTGTGCGATTGTACCTTACTGGCGTTTCAGACGGATTAAGAGATTGTTAAAAAGGGGCAAAGGGCAGCAGACTGCGCACGCGATAGCTGACGATCTCCGGCCGGGCGCGCCCGCCCTCGGCGCCGTACAGGACGAACAGGCGGCGCGCGGCGCCGGTCCCGGAGACCGCGAGGCCCAGCACGCCCGGGCCCGGGTCGGGCTCGGACGCCACGCGCGTGAGGGCGTTGCCGCCGACCGAGTAGATCAGGATGCGGCGGAACTTCGCGTCGTGGACCCACAGGCGCCCGTCCGCCCAGGTCATCGCGTTGGGCACGGCCTCGTCGGGCAGGGAGAAGGACTTCTCGGGCGCGTCGTCCCCCCCGTGGCGCGTGACCGTGCGGTCCACGGCGTCGTAGGACCACACCGTTCCGCCGTCGAAGGCCAGCGCGGTCGGCGCGGGGCCGGGGCTCGGCCGCATCCCCAGGATGCGGTCCGGGTCCCGCGCGGACTCGCGCAGCAGCCGGGCCTGCGCCGCGTCCAGCGTCCAGAGGGCGCCGCCGCCGACGGCGATCGCGGTCGGGTGGTAGGAGCCGCCGGGAGCCGGCGCGGCGCGCAGGACCGCGCGGCGCGGGTCCGACGCGTCCACCGCGACGACACTGCCGCCCCAATCCGCCACCCACAGCCGCCCGTCGTCCTGGCCCAGCGCGGTCGGGTTCGGCGTCGGCGCGGGCGCGGCCGCGGTCCGCTCGTAGCGCCACACCGTCGCGGCCCGCCACGCGGGCCGCGCGACG
>JAJXTZ010000114.1 GCA_021783355.1 bacterium
GACGTCTCCGGCGTCGCGTCGGGCGTCTACTCGTACGTCGTCGTCGTCCATAAGGCCGGGCAGGCCGACATCCGCAAGACCGGGAAGGTCGGCGTCGTGAAGTGACATGAGGACCCTGAGGCTCGCCACCCTGCTCGCGCTAGCCGCCCCGGCCGCCGGGGCGGTCGAGACGGCGGCGTTCCTGGGCGTCGCGCCGGACGCGCGGTCCTTGGCGATGGGCGGGGCGGGGACGGCGCTGTCGAAGGGCGCGAACGCGCTGTACTGGAACCCGGCCGGGCTCGGCGCGCGTTGGTGAAGGGCGGAAATCCGGCTCGGCGCGTCCCGGCGAGACTTCAGAGCCCGAGCAAGCGGTTCGGGACGATCGTCGCGAAGCCGAGGAAGGAGAAGAAGCCGACGGCGTCGGTGACGGTCGTCAGGAAGGTGCCCGACGACTGCGCCGGGTCCAGCCCCAGCCACGGGTTGCCCTTCCATGGATAGGCGGCGATCGCGGTCACCAGGCCGATCACGGCGCCGTTGACCGCGCCGACGCCGAGCTCGAGCAGGACCAGGCGCGCGCCGTCGCGCACGCGCGCCTCGCCGGTCTTGTTCGCCGCGAGCGGGAGTCTGGCGATTCACTCCCGCGGAGGAACCCCGGCGGGTCAGCCGCCCGCGCGCAGGGACTTCAGGCGCTCGGCGAGGCGCTTCTCGTCGCCCTGGTCGGTCGGTTCGTAGAAGCGCTTGGGGTCCGGCATGTACTGCTGGGCGACCCAGTGGCCGGGGAAATCGTGCGCGTACTTATAGCCCTTGCCGTGCCCGCGCTCCTCGGCGTCCATGCTCGCGTCGCGCAGGTGCAGGGGCACCTCGCGGGCGGGGCCGGTCCGGACCTCGGCGAGCGCGGCGTCGACGGCCAGGTAGGCGGCGTTGGATTTTGGCGCGCAGGCCACGAACAGCGCGGCCTGCGCCAGCGGGATGCGCGCCTCGGGCATCCCGAGGACCTCGGCCGCGTGGAAGGCGGCCTGGGCGATGAGCAGGGCGCGGAAGTCGGCGTTGCCCACGTCCTCGGCCGCGCAGATCAGGATGCGGCGGGCCACGAAGCGCGGATCCTCCCCGGCGGCCAGCATCTTGGCCATCCAGTAGACGGCGGCGTCGGGGTCCGAGCCGCGCATGGACTTGATGAAGGCGGAGATGTGGTCGTAATGGTCGTCGGACTTCTTGTCGTAGCGGATCTGGCGCTTCTGGATGGACTCCTCGGCCACGGCGAGGGACACGCGGCGCTCGCCGGAGGCGTCGGGCGTCGTCGTCAGCGCGGCGATCTCCAGGGCGTTGAGCAGGCGCCGCGCGTCGCCGCCGGCCTGGCGCGCGAGGTGGGACTTGGCCTGCGGGGTCAGCACGACCTGGAGCGCGGCCACGCCGCGCGCGGCGTCGGCGCAGGCGCGGTCCAGGAGACGGCTCAGGTCCTCCTCGGGGATGGGGAGGAACTCGAAGGCGGTCACGCGCGAGCGCAGGGCGGCGTTGACGTAGAAGCCCGGGTTCTCGGTGGTCAGGCCGATGAGCAGGACGTCGCCGCGCTCGACCGACGGCAGGAGCGCGTCCTGCTGGGAGCGGTTGAAGTGATGGATCTCGTCGACCAGCAGCAGGGTCCTGCGGCCCAGGCTCGCGGCCGAGTACTTGGCCTGCTCGACGGCCTTGCGGATGTCGGCGACGCCCGCGGTCACCGCGTTGAGCTCGACCACCTCGGCCCCGGCGCGCGCGGCGATCAGGCGCGCGAGCGTGGTCTTGCCGCAGCCGGGCGGGCCGAAGAACAGGGCGGAGGTGAAGCGCCCGCTCTCCACCAGGCGCCGCAGGAGCTTGCCGGGCGCGAGCAGGTGGGACTGCCCGGCGAAGTCGTCCAGCTCGCGCGGCGCCAGGCGCGCCGCCAGCGGCAGGCCCGCGTCGCCCGCCGAGAACAGCTCGCTCACGCGCCGTCCGGGCGGGCCCCGGCCTCCAGCGACTCGCGCAGGGACTGCGAGAGCTGGTCGGCCTTGTTCTCGAGCATCCGGCGCGTCATCTCGTGCGCGGAGCGCTCCTTCTCCAGCTCGGCGGCGAAGGAGAGCGCGACCAGCAGCGCGATCTTGGAGGTGTCGGCGACGGTCTTGTTCTGGGTCTGCAGCTCGGCGAGGCGGTCGGAGACCTTCTGCGCCATGCCGTTGATCTCGATGGGGGTCAGGCCCTCCATCTCGACGACGAGGCGGCGCGTGCCGATCTGGATGTCGACTTTTTCGTTCACGAGATCCTTTCGAGCTTCTCCGAGAGCTTGGCCAGGCGCCCGCGCAGCCGCTCGTGGCGCGCGAGGACGAGCTTGGCCTCGCGCAGCTCCTCCTTGGCGCGCGCGTGCTCGCCTTCCAGGCGCGCGAGCTTCTCCTTGAGCGTCCGGTTCTCGACGGTGATCCGGCGCAGGGCCTCGGAGGCCTGCTTGACCAGGCCCTCCAGCTGCTTGAGGCTCTGCAGCGGGCCGATCACCGGCTAGCTCCGGAGCTCGGCGCCGAGCTTTTCCTTCAGCGCGGCGACGAGGCCCTGAACGAAGCCGGCCGTCTCGGCGTCGGTCAGCGTGCGGTCGTCGCGCCCGAAGGTCAGGCGGATCGCGAGACTCTTCTTGCCCTCGGGGACGCCCTTGCCCTCGTAGACGTCGAAGAGGAGGACGTCCTGCAATTCGGCGACGCCGCAGGCGCGGACCGTCTCCTCCAGGCGCCCGTACGGGAGCGCGGCGTCCACGACCAGCGCGAGGTCGCGGCGGGAGACCGGCAGGGGCGAGTAGGCGCGGAACTTCGCGCGCGGCGCGGGCTTGGCCGCCAGGCGCTCCAGGTTCAGCTCGAACAGCACGACGCCCTCGCGCTCCAGATCGAACGCGCGCGCGACGCGCGGGTGCAGCCAGCCCAGCGAGGCGAGGGGCTGGCCGCCGGCGAAGGCGCGCAGGGCGTTGGCGGGGTGGAAGACGGGGTCGCAGACCCAGGTCCCGGCCTGGCCTTGGCCGGGGGCCTCCCAGGAGAGCGGGCCGGCGCCGTCCAGCAGGGCCTCGACGGCGGCCTTCGCGTCCGGGAAGCCGGCGCGCGGC
Organism: bacterium; assembly: GCA_021783355.1. Lineage (GTDB taxonomy): Bacteria > Elusimicrobiota > Elusimicrobia > UBA1565 > UBA9628 > GWA2-66-18. The sequence continues at coordinate 3,071 of JAJXTZ010000114.1, forward strand.
GCGCGCGCGGACTGCCAGCGCGCGTCGAGAACGGGCCCCAGCAGCAGCCCGGCGACGCGCCACTGCTCGACGACCTCGCCGCCTTTCCGCGAATACGCCTTGCCGACCTCGAACAGGCGCACCGCGTCGGCGCCGTGGCTGAGGTTGTGCTGCGCGTTCTTCAGCAGGCCCGGCAGCAGCGACGGGCGCAGCAGCGCCCAGTCCTCGGAGAGGGGGTTCAAGACGCGCGGCAGGCCCTCGGACGACAGGCGCGCGGCGGCCAGCGCCTTCTCGGAGAGGAGGTCGTAGTTGTAGGCCTCGCAGAAGCCGAGCGCGGTCAGGCGCGCGCGCGCGCGGCGCGCGGCGGCCTCGGAGGCGGTGAGCGTCGCGGCGCGGGGCGTCAGCGGCGACAGGCGATAGGGGACGCGGTCGTAGCCCAGGAAGCGCCCGACCTCCTCGGCCAGGTCGTTGGCCGTCGCGAGGTCGTGACGCCACGACGGGGCGGTGAAGGCGAACTTGGACGCGTCGCCCGAGAAATCCTTGGCGATGCGCTTCAAGGAGCCGACGACCTCGTCGCCGGAGAACTCGGCGCCCAGGATCGAGTTGATCCGCGCGGCGGAGGTCTCGATCCTCTTCCCGGACGAGACGCGGACCTTCGGCAGCCCGTTCAGCGGTCCGGCCTGGCCGCCGCCCAGCTGCAAGATCAGCGACGCGGCGCGTTCCGCGGCCCAAACGGCGGCGTCGGGGTCGGCGCCGCGCTCGAAGCGGTAGGAGGAGTCGGAGCGCAGGCGCGTCTTCTGCGAGGACTTGCGGACCTCCGGGGGATGGAAGTACGCGCCTTCGAGCAGGACGCGGGTCGTCTTCTCGGTGACCGCGGACTCCTCGCCGCCCATGACGCCCGCCAGCGCGACCGGCTTCTCGGCGTCGGCGATGACCAGAAGACCCTCGGGGAGCGCGTACGACTTGTGGTCGAGGGCCAAGAAGGTCTCGCCGGCTTTCGCGCGACGAACGATGAGGCGCCCGCCGGCGAGACGATCGGCGTCGAAGGCGTGCAGCGGCTGGCCCAGGTCGTGCAGGACGAAATTGGTGGCGTCGACGACGCCGTTGATCGGGCGCAGGCCGATCGACTCCAGGCGGTCCTTGAGCCAGGCCGGGCTCTCGCCCACCTTCACGCCCTCGATGAGCCGCCCGCCGTAGAACGGGCAGGCCGCCGCGTCCTCGACCTCGACCGGCAGGGTCTTGGCCAGGGTCTCGGCGACGGAGGACGACAGCGGCTTGAGCTCTCGGCCGAGCGCCGCGGCGAGCTCGCGCGCGAGGCCCCGGTGGGACAGGCAGTCGGGGCGGTTGGAGGTCACCTCGACCTCCAGGATGTCGTCGGCCGGGCCCAGGAGCGAGCCCACGTCGGCGCCCAGGCTCGGGCCCTCGCCCATCACCCAGATGCCGTCCGCGTCCTTGGACAGGCCCAGTTCCTCGCGCGAGCAGATCATGCCTTGGCTCTCGACGCCGCGCAGCTTGGCCTTCTTGATCTTGAAGTCGCCGGGGAGCACCGCGCCGATGCGCGCGAAGGCGATGGTCTGGCCGGCGGCCACGTTGGGGGCGCCGCAGACGACGCTGTACCTGGCCGCGCCGTCGTCCACCGTGCAGACCGAAAGCTTGTCGGCGTTCGGGTGCTTGTCCTTGGCCAGCACCTTGGCCACGACCACGCCGGAGAACTGCGGCCCCTTGCGCTCGATCCCCGCGACCTCGAAGCCGAGCTTGAGGAGGAGGGCCTGCAGCTCGGCCGTGGACAGGCCGTGCTCCAGATGGGTCTTGAGCCAGCTAGACGAGATCTTCATCGAATTGGCGCAGGAAGCGGAGGTCGTTGGCGTAGAAGTCGCGCAGGTCGCGCACGCCGTGCGTGAGCATCGCGACGCGCTCCACGCCGATGCCGAACGCGAATCCGGACCAAGCCTCCGGGTCCCAGCCGACCGCGCGCAGGACCGCCGGGTTGACGACCCCGGCGCCCAAGATCTCGATCCAGCCCGTGTGCTTGCAGGCCGGGCAGCCGGAGCCGGGGCAGAAGAAGCACTTCACGTCGACCTCCGTCGACGGCTCGGTGAACGGGAAGTAGGACGGGCGGAAGCGGGTCTTGGTGGACGAGCCCAGCAGGCTCTCAAGGAACGCCTGCAGATGCCCCTTGAGGTCGGCGAAGCCGACGCCTTCGTCGATCACCAGGCCCTCGACCTGGTGGAACACGGCCGAGTGCGTGGCGTCGATCTGCTCGTGGCGGAAGACGCGGCCGGGGCAGACGATGCGGATCGGCGGCTTCGACTTCTCCATCGCGCGGATCTGGACGTTGGAGGTGTGCGTGCGCAGCAGGCGCGGCAGGTCCTGCAGATAGAAGGTGTCCTGCGTGTCGCGCGCCGGGTGGTCGTCGGGGATGTTCAGCGCGGAGAAGTTGTGGAACTCGTCCTCGATCTGCGGCCCTTCCGCCCACGAATAGCCGAGGCGCCGGAAGATGCCGGCGATCGCGTCCAGAGTCGTCGTCAGCGGGTGCAGGCGCCCGCGCGGCGGGCGCAGCGCGGGGAGGGTGAGGTCGACCGCGTCCTTCTTCAGCGACGCCGCGTCGGCGGCGTCCTCCAGTCGGGCCCTCGCCGCCGCCAGCGCGGCCTCGAAGGACCCGCGCAGGGCGTTGCCTTGAGGGCCGCAGGCCTTGCGGTCTTCCAGGGGGAGGTCCTTGAGGGACTTCAGCAGCTCGGTGAGCGCCCCTTTGCGCCCTAGAAAACGGACGCGGACCTCCTCGAGGGTCGGGAGGTCCGCGGCGGTCTCGACGCCCGCCTCGGCCAGGGCCGACTGGACCTTCGCGCACTCGGACTGCCAGGCGGCGAGGGTCTTCGTCGGCTCCATGGCCGGGGGATTAGACGCCCGAGGCGATCGTGACGAGCTTCTTGAACGACGCGCCGTCGCGGGCGGCCATCTCGGAGAGCATCTTGCGGTTGAGCGTGACGCCCGCCTTCTTGAGGCCGTTCATGAAGCGGCTGTAGGTCGTGTCGTTCTGGCGGCAGGCGGCGTTGATGCGCTCGATCCAGAGGGAGCGGAAGTCGCGCTTCTTCTCCTTGCGGCCCTTGTAGGCCTCGTTGAGCGAAGCCTCGACCTGCTGCTTGACCATCCGCCAGCGCGAGCGCTTGGCGGAATAGTTGCCTTTCGCGAGCTTGAAGAACTTTTTCTTATGGGCGCGGGTGGTGACGCCGGACTTGATGCGCATGGGAGACCTCGATTAGTAGGGCAGGAACCGGCGCATCGTCTTGGCGTCGGTGTTGTTCAGAGTGGAGCTGCCGCGCAGGAAGCGGCGGCGCTTGCCGCCGAGCGGGGCCATCAGGTGGCGCTGGCCGGGGTGCTCGTGCTTGAACTTCCCGGTGCCGGTCTTGCGGAAGCGCTTCTTCGCGCCGGAGTGGGATTTCATCTTGGGCATGACTTCCTCAACTAGTGCGGCTTAGGGATCAACGTCATCACGAGGCGGTTGCGGTCGGGCAGGGGCGCCTGTTCGACGGCCGCCTTTGCGACCAGCTTCTCTTGGATCGACAGCAAAAGCTTCATTCCCAGGTCCCGGTGCTGCATCTCGCGTCCCCGGAACACCACCGTCACGCGCACCTTGTCGTGCGCGTCGATGAACTCCTCGATCTGCTTGACCTTGACGTCCAGGTCGTGCTGACCGATGTTCGGCCGGAAGCGCAGCTCCTTGAGGAGCCCCGCCTTCTGCTTCTTGCGCGCCTCGCGCTCCTTCTTCTCCTGCTCGTACTTGAACTTCGAGTACGCCAGGATCTTGCAGACCGGAGGATTGGCGCTCGCCGCGATCTCCACCAGGTCGAGCCCGCGCTGACGCGCGATCCCGAGAGCCTCGGTGATGGGGCGGACGCCGATCTGGGTCCCGTCGGAGTCGATCAGGCGGACCGTCTGTGCCCGGATCGACTGATTGATGCGCGTGTAGTCGCGCGTTTCGCGCGGCTGATACTGGAATCTGCCTCGGGGATTGATCGGGAAAGTCGCTCCTGATGTCGGATGACGGCGAGTGAGGATGGTAGCAATAACCCGACGGCGGCGTCAATGAGTCCGCCGGAGGAGCTTTCCTAGGCCGGGAAAGCCCGGGCCATCGCCGCGCGAAACGCCCGGGCCCCGCCTTCGGGGCCGCCCTCGCTCATCAGCAGGCGCCCTCCCACCAGCCAGACGGCGTCCGCGCCGAAGTCCCGGGCCATCGCCGGGGCGCTCGCCAGGCTCATGCCGCCGCCGGGGGCCGGCCAGGCCGGGGCCAGGCTCCCCAAAGGGGCCCGGGCGCGCCCGGCGATGGCGCGGCATTCCTCCGCGGTGAACGCGAAGCGCCCGCCCGCGTTGGGGAAGACGGTGACGTCGGCGCCGATCAGGCGCGCCAGCGTGCCCAGATACAGGGAGATCTCCAGGCCGTGGCGCCGGTCGGCGTAGAAGGCGCCGGAGAAGGCCGGGTGGGCCATGAACACCGCGGCGCGGCGCTCGGCCAGGAGCCGGACCTGGTCCAGGCCGACGATGGCCGGGCAGACCAGCACCCCGCGCAGGCCCAGCCCCAGGACGAACTCCAGGCGCGCCTCCAGCTCCTCCTGCGGCCCGGACAGGTGCGGCAGGTACAGGCACGGCCGCCCGGCCCGCGCGCTCTCCCGGGCCGCGGCCTCGGCGATGCGCCCCACGCGGGCGCGGAAGTGCGCGAACGAGGCGTCCACGAGGTTCTGGTCGTCCTTGGCCAGGTCCCCGCCGCCGCGGAAGAAAGCCGCGGCCGCGGCGGCTAGCTCCGCGTCGGTGGAGCCCATCGGCTTGAGCGCGGTGGCGAGCAGGGGGCGGTCCCGGACGCCGAGCAGGCGGCGCAGGCCCTCCACGCCGAAGTTCGGGCCTTTCAGTCGGGCCAACAGGGAGTCCGGGAGACGGAGGTCCGTCAGGCGCACGCCCGGCCAGATGGACGCGTTGCCGAAGACCAGGTTCAGGAGCGTGCCCAAGCCCCCGCCGGCCAGCGCGGCCGGGAAGTCCACCTCCACGCGGAAGCGTCCCTCCTCCGACGGGACGGGGCCGGCGGGGCGTCCGACGACCTGGTCGCGGATCTCGTCCTTGAGCGGGAAGTCGAGCGGGACCTCGACGGTCTCCTCGAAGGCGATCGCGCGGGCCAGGCGCGCGGCCTCGTCCGCGGGGCCCGGAACCTCGTAGACGGCGGTCAGGCGCTCGTTCACGGGGGATATGATACCATGGCCGCGAGAATGACCCTGCGACGCCGGTTGACGTGGACGGTCGCGGCCCTCCTGCTCGTCTTGACGGGAGGCCTTCTGGCCGTGTCCCGCGGCATGAACGCGATCGAGGACTCCTACCGCGAGTCGGCCCGCTGGCTGGCCCACGCCTATGTCCAGAAGGCCCTGCGGGACAACGTCGAGGACTACGGCCGCGCCCTCGACTACCATCTTGCCGCCGGCGCGGACATGAGCCGGGAGCTCGCCGGATTGGAGGGCGAGATCCGCGAGCGCGAGGCCAGGTCCCGGCGCATGGCCGCCGACTTCGGCGCCTCCGAGCGGGCCGAGGAGGCGGCCGCGGACCGGGAGCTGGACGGTTTGACGGCGCTGGGGACGCGGCTGCGCGGGCTGGCCGCCCGCGGCCGCCGCGGCGAGGCGCTGCGCCTTTGGCGCGCGGGGGGG
>JAJXTZ010000115.1 GCA_021783355.1 bacterium
CCGACGCGTAATGCTCCGCGTCGCTGCGCGCGGCCAGGTAGCCGCCCAGGCCCATCGCGATCGCGCCGGCGGCGATCTCGGCCAGGCCCGCGGTCAGCACCAGCCGCGAGGCGGCGATCGCGCCGGCCAGCCCCGCGGCCAGCGCGAAGGGCACGGTCAGTCCGTCGGCCATGCCGATCACCAGGTCGCGGACGGTCTCGCCGGCCGTGAAATGGGTCTCGTGATGAGGGGTCGCGGGCATGGGCAAGATTTTAGCATGGGCCGGGGGGCGCGGTCCGCGGCGGCCCGCGGCGGCTTGACGCCCGCGCCGGCGGGCGGTATGCTTGGCGCATGCGAATCCCCCGGCTCCTGCTGGTCGCCGTCCTGGCCGCCGCGTCGTCGGCGTGCGGCATCCTCTACACCGACGTGAAGCTGCCGCGCGGCTACCGCTCCGCGTCCCCGGCGGACGTGAAAGCCTCTCCCGACGACCCGCTGGTGACCGGCAAGTCCTGCTCGCGCAGCGCGCTGTACCTGGTGGCCTGGGGCGACTCGTCGTACGCGTCCGCGGTGCAGGACGCGCTCAAAGGGCGCGACGGGATCCTCTACGACGTGCGCTCCGACATGAAGGCCAACGCCTACCTGCTGGGGCTCTACACGCGCGTGTGCACGGTGCTGACCGGGAAGGTCGCCAAGCCGTGAGGCGCCTGGCGGCCGCGGCCGCCTGCCTCCTCCTCCTGTCCGCGTCCGCCGCGGCCATCGGCGAGGGCGACGAGTCCGGCGCCGCGCCGGGCCTGATCACGACGGGGGGGCTGCTCCTGTTCTACGACGCCACGGGGCCCCTGTCCTTCCCGACGATGACGCCCCGGGACGTGCCCGCGGGGGCGCGGCCCCTGGGCTTCGTGAGCGGGCGCTCCTGCCAGCGCGGGCTCTCCATCCCGCTGGCCTTCAGCCTCAACTCCACCAGCGTCAGCGGCGCCTACGGGGACGGCGGCTACAAGAAGGCGCTGGCCGCGCTGCACCGGGCCCGCCCGGACCTGGCCGGGATCTACGACGTGACCATGGACGTGCAGGTCTTCAGCCTGCTCAACGGGCTGTACCGCTCGCTGTGCACGATCGCGACGGGGCGCGGCTTCGCCCTTCCGGCGGCGAAGCATTAGCAAATCATGCATCTAAACGATGTTTAACGGCACTCGATAACGCGAAGTGGTCGAAGTGGTGCGTTGTTGTTCTCGCGCGCGCCGTTCACCCTCATTCCGGAGGATTTCGCCATGGAGAGCCGTCTATCGTCCGTCGTCAAGCGCGACGGGCGCACCGCCCCGTTCGATCCCGCCAAGATCCTGTCCGCCATCCGCCGCGCGGGGGCCGCGACCGGCGAGTTCGGCCCGGACGAGGCCGAGGCGCTCACCGGCAAGGCGGTCTCGCTCCTGCGGGCCAAGCATCACGGCGAGCCTCCGGCCATCGAGCGCATCCAGGACGAGGTGGAGAAGGTCCTGTTCGCGGCCGAGCGCTTCAAGACGGCGCGCGCCTACATCGTCTATCGCGAGCAGCACAAGACCCTGCGCCAGGACGGCAAGACCCTCATCGACGTGGGGGCCTCCATCGACGAGTACCTGGAGCGCCTGGACTGGCGCGTCAACGCCAACGCCAACCAGGGCTACTCGCTGGGCGGGCTGATCCTCAACGTGTCCGGCAAGGTCGTGGCCAACTACTGGCTCAACCACGTGTATCCGCCCGAGGTGGGCGCCGCGCACCGCGCGGCGGACATCCACATCCACGACCTGGACATGCTGTCGGGCTACTGCGCGGGTTGGTCCCTGCGCACGCTGCTCACCGAGGGCTTGAACGGGGTGCCCGGCAAGGTGGAGGCGGGGCCGCCCAAGCACATGTCCAGCGCGGTCGGGCAGATCGTCAACTTCCTGGGCACTCTGCAGAACGAGTGGGCCGGGGCGCAGGCCTTCTCCTCGTTCGACACCTACATGGCCGCGTTCGTGCGCAAGGACGCGATGACCTACGGCGAGGTCCGGCAGTGCGTGCAGGAGCTGGTCTACAACCTCAATGTCCCGTCGCGCTGGGGCACGCAGACGCCGTTCACGAACCTGACCTTCGACTGGACCTGCCCCGAGGACCTCAAGCCCCAGGCCCCGGTCATCGGCGGGGAGGCGATGCCGTTCACCTACGGCGACCTGCAGGCCGAGATGGACATGATCAACCGCGCCTACATCGAGGTCATGATGACGGGCGACGCGAAGGGGCGCGCGTTCACCTTCCCGATCCCCACCTACAACATCACCGCGGACTTCCCGTGGGAGAGCGAGAACGCGGACCGTCTCTTCGAGATGACGGCGAAGTACGGCCTGCCGTATTTCCAGAACTTCGTGAACTCGGAGCTCAAGCCCAACATGATCCGGTCCATGTGCTGCCGGCTGCAGCTGGACCTGCGGGAGCTCCTCAAGCGCGGCAACGGGCTGTTCGGCTCGGCAGAGCAGACGGGGTCCTTGGGCGTGGTGACGATCAACTGCGCGCGCCTGGGGTACCTGTTCAAGGGCGACGAGGCGGGACTGTTCAAGCGCCTGGACGAGCTGATGGAGCTGGGGCGCAGCAGCCTGGAGATCAAGCGCAAGGTGATCCAGAAGTACATCGACGGGGGGCTGTTCCCGTACACGAAGCGCTACCTGGGGACCCTGCGCAACCACTTCTCGACGATCGGCGTGAACGGGATCAACGAGCTGGTGCGCAACTTCACCGGCGACGAGCACGACCTGACCGACGCCTGGGGCCGGGAGTTCGCCGCGCGCCTGCTGGACCGGGTGCGCGAGCGGATGGTGAAGTTCCAGGAGGAGACCGGGCACCTGTACAACCTGGAGGCCACGCCGGCCGAGGGCACCACCTACCGCTTCGCCAAGGAGGACCGCAAGCGCTTCCCCGGCATCCTGCAGGCGGGCACGCCCCAGACGCCGTACTACACGAACTCCTCCCAGCTGCCGGTGGGCTTCACCGACGACCCGTTCGAGGCCCTCGAGCTGCAGGACGAGCTCCAGCGCAAGTACACCGGGGGCACGGTCCTGCACCTGTACATGACGGAGCGGCTGTCCAGCGGGGCGGCGTGCAAGGCGCTGGTGCGCCGCGCGCTCACGCGCTTCCGCCTGCCCTACATCACCGTGACGCCGACCTTCTCGATCTGCCCGAAGCACGGCTATCTGGCCGGCGCGCACGAGTTCTGCCCGCGCTGCGACGAGGCCTTGATCGCCGAGAAGCGCCGCGCGCTGGCGTCCGCCAAGGTGGACGCCCCGGCCGCCTGACCCCGCACGCCGAAAAGGAGAGAGAATGAGCCACCGCGACGACGCCGTCGTGCTGAAGGACGAGGAGCGCCAGCCCTGCGAGATCTGGACCCGCGTGATGGGCTACCATCGCCCGGTCTCCTCGTTCAACATCGGCAAGAAGGGGGAGTACGCGGAGCGCCTGCACTTCCGCGAGTCCGCCTGCGGGCCGCTGACGCCGTGCCGCCCGGAGGCGTAAGCCTCGCGGTCGGCGGCCTGGTCCCGCTGTCCAGCGGCGACTGGCCCGGCCGGCTGTCGGCCGTCGTCTTCCTCCAGGGCTGCCCCTGGTCGTGCGGCTATTGCCACAACCCCCACCTGATCCCGGCGGGGGACGGCGAGCCGGACGGCTGGCAGCGCCTCCTGGGCCTCCTGCGCCGCCGCCGGGGCCTTCTCGACGCCGTCGTCTTCAGCGGCGGCGAGCCCACCCTGCAGGACGCCCTGCCCGCCGCGATGGACACAGTCCGCGCCCTCGGCTTCGCCGTCGGCCTGCACACCTCCGGCGCCTACCCCGAGCGCCTGCGCGGCATCCTGCCCCTGGCGGACTGGGTGGGCATGGACGCCAAGGCCCCGTTCGACGATTACGCCCGCGCCTGCGGCGCCCCCGGGTCCGGCGCGAAGGCCCGCGAGAGCGCGCGCCTCCTGGTCGAGAGCGGCGTGCCCTGCGAGTTCCGCACCACCGTCCATCCCCGCGTCCACTCGACCGGTTCGCTCCTGAGCCTGGCCGCCGACCTCCGAGCCCTCGGCGCGCGGCGCTGGGTCCTGCAGGAGTTCCGCGCGACCGGCTGCGCCGACGAGGACTTCGCGCGCTCGCCCTCGTGGCTCCCCGAGCCGGCGCTGCGTGAGTGCCTGGCCGGGATGTTCGAGTCCTTCACCGTCCGGTCCGCCTGAGTCAGCGCGGGGCGGCAAAGAGTCCAAACCGACTCATGGCCTACTTCTGGGGGTAGGGTCAGGTGAGATGACGCTGGCGGCGGTGATTCTGGACGACCGGGAGCTGGACCGGATCCTGGCGCACGAGGGGTGGCCTGTGGGGTTTCCGACGGCGAAGCCGTCGCGGGCTCCGCCGGGCGCGAGGAATGGGCGAGGGTGAGCGCGGCGACCCCTCTTCGGAAGTGGTAGCATCAGCATATGGATTGGCGGAGGCTGCCGTCGTCGCGCTGGGGCCGGAGGGCGCTGTGGGCTCTGGGCGCCTACGCGCTGTTCGCGGCCGTCGCTTGGAAGGGCGTGCCGGCGCTGACGCGCCGCGTGTTCGCGGCGGTGCCGCGCTCCCTGCCCGGGTTCTCGGCCGGCGCGAGGGAGGTCTCGTTCGACCCGTTCACCTTGCGTTGGCGCGCGGACGGGCTGTTCCTGCGGCATGAGACCCTGGGGGAGTTGGCCTCGTGCCGGGAACTCTCCGTCGCGCTCGACCCTCTGGCGGTCTTCCGGCTGGCGCTGGGCTTGCGCGAGATCCGGTTGGTCGACCCGAAGCTGACCCTGGTCGTCGCGAAGGACGGGACCAGCGTGCTGGACGTCCTTCCCAAGGCGCCCAAGGGAGAGAAGGCGAAGAAGCCCTCCGGGCCCGGGTTCATCCCGCGCGTGATCATCGGCGCGCTGGAGGTCCAGAGCGGCGCGCTGGAGTTCGACAGCCTCCTGCCCAGCGCGCCGCAGAAGGTCTCCGTCCGGCCCATCGACTTCCGGCTAGAGAACCTGAGCACGATCCCCGACGACGGCGGGCGCTACGACCTGCGCGCCCGCACCAACCGCGGCGAGAGCCTGAGTTGGAACGGCACGCTGACGGTCCGGCCCGCGCGCCTGTCCGGACGCGTGGCCGTGGCCGAGCTGGACCTGACGCGCCTCTCCACGGCCGCGCCGGGGGCGCCGGTGGCGTTCGAGGCGGGGCGGCTCGGCGCCTCGTCGGACTACGAGATCCGGCTGGACAGCGGCGTCGTCACCGCGACGCTCAAGGACGCGCGCGTCTCCGTGAAGGGCCTGCTGTGGCGGCTCAAGGCCGTGCCTGAGAAGGAGCCGCGCGGGCCGTTCTCTCTGGCGGTCGGCCCCGCGCAGGTCGAGACCGTCGCCGCCGGGCTGGGGACGCCCGACGGCAAGGTCACCCTGCGCGCCGAGGTGCCGGTGGCGTCGAGCGGGACGGTGAGCCTGCGCGCGTACGTCTCGCCCCAGCCGCTCTCCGGGGGCGTGGACCTGCAGGTCGCCTCCCTGCCCCTGGCACCGTTCTCGCCGCTGGCGCCGCCGCCGACGCGCATGACGCTGGACAGCGGCGCGCTGAGCGCCAAGCTGCACGCGAGCTACGCCGCGGGCGCGGCCGACGCCGACGCGTCCCTGTCCGTCTCGGATTTCAGGCTTTCCGGCGCGGAGCGCGGCGGCGCGCTGGTGCGGTTCTCCCGGTTCGCCGTGGACGGCGCGAGGCTGTCCACGAAGCGGCGCTCGGTCTCGATCGCCGCGGTGCGGCTGGATCGGCCGTTCCTGCGCCTGGCGCGCGACAAGTCGGGCCGCACCAACGTGGAGTCCGCGGCCGGCCTCTCCCTCTTCGCCTCCACCGCCGCCGCGAAGACGGAGCCCTCCGCGCCGCCGGCCGCGCCCGGGCGGCCCGGCCCGGCGTGGAAGGTGAGCCTCAAGCGCTTCGCGCTGAGCGGCGGCCGCGTGCTGGTCCGCGACGACTCCGTGGCGCCGCCGTTCGCGCTGAACGTGACCGGCGCGCGCGCCGACCTGTCCGACCTGGCCAACGATTCACGCTCCACGGCGACCTTCTCCGCGTCCGCCGAGGTCGAGCGGGCGCCCGTCGGGCTCGACGGGACGCTCCGCCTCTCGACCGCCGCGGCCTGGGGCGTGGCCAAGGTGACGGGCAAGGATATCCAGCTCCCGCTCTTCTCCGCCTATTCCGGGAAGTACGCGGGCTACAAGATCGACAAGGGCTCCTTCGGCTTCGACCTGGACGATCGCATCGACGGCCGCCGCATCATGACGAAGAACCACGCCGTCGTCGACCAGATGACCTTCGGCGACAAGGTGGACAGCCCGGACGCCACTAAGGCGCCGGTCAAGCTGGGCCTGGCAATCCTAAAGGACCGCAACGGCGTCATCGATCTGACCGTGCCGGTGGACGGCAGCCTGGACGACCCGAGCTTCCACCTTCTGGGAGCGGTCATGAAGACCCTGGGCAACCTGGTCGTGAAGGCGGCGCTCTCCCCGTTCTCCGCGCTGAGCGCGTTGGCCGGCTCGAAGGGCGACATGGGCCAGGTCGCGTTCCCCGCGGGCGCGTCGACCCTGGACGCGTCCCTCGGGGCCCAGCTCGACACCGTGGCCAAGTTCCTGAACGACAAGCCCGAGATGCTGGTCGGCGTGCGCGGCGCGGCCACGAAGGCCGACGCGCTGGCGCGCGGGGACCGGGAGCTCCTGCGCCGCCTGCGCGGGAAGAACGCCTCCTCCGCCCCGCTCACGCCGAAGGAGGAGTCCCGCGTGCTGAGCCTGGCGTCTCAGGCCCTGGGCGCCTCGGCGTCTTCCGCGGCCCAGGCGCGCGCGGACCTGGACGCCCGGTGGCGAGCGAACGACGCCGACATGCGCGCGCTGGCGCTGTCGCGCGCCGAGGCCGTCAAGGCCGCGCTGACCGCGCGCGGCGTGGACGCGAAGCGCTTCTTCAGCCTGGAGCCGGTCTCCGGCGCGGACGCGCCCGACGAGCCCACCCAGCTCCAGCTCGACGTCCGCTAGGCGCGGGCCCCCGGATCCGCGGTCCGGCGCTGACTCCGCCCGGACGCTGTCGACCGAGAACTCGACGGTCGGGACCGTTCCCTTGTTCTCCGGCCAGTGCAGGGTCTTGCCGTCCTCGGGCCAGCCCAATGCCGGGCCGTAGTTCTTCGACGCGCCGTCGCGGCGGCCGGTGACGACGCCCTGCAGGATGTCGACGATGCCGGGGCGGCCCTTGTGGTCGTGGACCGGGCCGAAGACGCCGCCGTGGTCGATGGTCACCATGCGCATCCGCAACACGAGCGGAGGACCGGCGTACCTGGAGTGGATCGGCCCCGAATTAGCGGGGCGGATGGCGGCGCTGATTCCGCCTGCGCGCAAGTCCGGCGGTATCAGCGCGGGCGGGTCAGGCGGTCGAGCCAGCCCATGAGGCCGCCGCGGTGCAGGGCGCACAATTGCTCGGGCTGGGTGCCGGCGACGAAGACCTCGTCGAGCTTGTGCGGGCAGCCGGAGCGGGCGAGCATGCCGGAGTCGGGGCAGATGCGCACGCGGACGACGCCCGGCGGCTGGACGAAGTCCTCGGCGGGGTGGTCGGCCGTCGCCTCGCGCATGAAGGCGGCCCAGACGGGGAGGGCGTCGCTGGCGCCGAAGAGGCGCAGGGGGCGGTTGTCGTCGGAGCCGACCCAGACGCCGGCGAGCAGCGACGAGGTGTAGCCGACGAACCAGGCGTCGCGGCCGTCGTTGGTGGTGCCGGTCTTGCCGGCGGCGGGGGCGTCGAAGCCCAGGCGCGCGAGGGAGCGGGCGGTGCCCTCGCGCACGACGCTCTCCAGCATCGAGGTCATCACGAAGGCGACCGCGGGGTCGAGGACGATGGTCGACTCGGGGGGCGGGGCCTCCAGCACGCCGCCGTTCGCGTCGGTCACGGCGGTCACCAGGCGCGGCTCGGCGCGGCGGCCCTCGTCGGCGAAGGGGCCGTAGGCGGCGGTCAGCTCCAGCAGGCCCAGCTCCGAGACGCCGAGCCCCAGGCCCAGGTCGTTGCGCAGCGGGCTCTCGATGCCGCAGGCGCGCGCCAGGTCCTGGACGCGCTTGATCCCGACGCGCTGGAGCAGGTCCAGCGTGGCGGCGTTCAGCGAGCGCGCGAGGGCGACGCGCATGGTGGCGGTGCCGAGGAAGACGCCCTCGTCGTTGTCCGGCGTCCACTCCCGGTCCGCGCCGCGGAAGGTGCGCTTGCGGTCCAGCAGGATGGTCGCGGGGGTGAGGCCCATCTGCAGCGCCGCCGCGTAGACGAAGGGCTTGAACGCGGAGCCGGTCTGGCGGCGGGCCTGCGTGGCGCGGTTGTACTGGCTCTTGGCGAAGTCGCGGCCGCCGGAGAGGGCCAGGACGTCGCCGGTGCGCGGGTCCAGCGCGACCAGCGCGGCCTGGTGCCGCGAGCGGCTCACCGCCTTCTGGGCCAGGCTCTGCAGCAGCGGGTCCATCGCGGTGTAGATCGACAGGCCGTTGCGGTACAGGGCCTCGCCGCCGTAGCGCGGCAGGAGCTCGCGCACCACCTCGGCCGTGTAGTACGCGTCGTCGCGGCGGTCGGCCTCCGGCGCGCGCGGGGTCGCGTCCAGCGGCGCGGCCAGCGCCGCGGCCAGCGCGGGGGCTCCGATGAAGCCGTCGTCGCGCATGCGGCGCAGGACCTGGTCGCGCCGCGCGCGGCAGGCCGCCGCGTCGCG
>JAJXTZ010000116.1 GCA_021783355.1 bacterium
GGGACGCCGGGCGTCGAGGGCGCAGGGGCCGGACCCGGCGTGGGGGCGGGCGCGGGCGCCTGGGCGGGGCGGGCGGACGCCGACGGCGGCGCCGCGGTGCGCCGGAGCCTGGAGGGACAGTCGATCGAGGTCTCCCTGCGGCTCCTGATCCAGAAAGTGGCCCGGGACCCGGACGAGCAGGCCAGGATCTACGACCTGATCATGCGCCAGCTGCGCACCGAGATCGAGCAGAAGGTAATCGAGGCCACCAAGGTCCTGCGCCGGGACCAGGCCCTGCTGGTCTCCGAGCAGGAGCGCACGCGCTCGGTGATGGAGAACGCGGGAGAGGGGATCATCGTCGTGGACGGCACGGGGAAGGTCCTGCTGATGAACCCCGCCGCCGAGGAGATCTACGGCGCGAATCTGGCCGCGGCCGCGGGCAAGCCCCTGATCTCCGTCGCCGGAGAGACGCGCGTGGTCGCGCTGGCCTCGGACATCGACGCCGCGCCGGACAAGCCGCCGAGCGCCGCGATCCAGGTCGCGGGGGCCGACGGCGTCAAGCGCACGATCCGCGCCTCATGGGCGGTCGTGCAGAACGAGGCGGGACGCGTCGTGGGCATGGTGATGACGCTGACCGACCTGGCCAAGCACCGCCAGCTGGAGAAGGCCGAGCGGGACTTCGTCGCGCACATCGCCCACGAGCTGCGCTCGCCGCTGAGCTCGATCCAGGCCTCGCTGGAGATCCTGGACGGCGAGATCGGCAAGGGGCTGGACGCGAGCCAAAAGAAGATCCTGGCCAACTCGGTCTACAACACCCAGCGCCTGGCGGGGCTGATCAACGACATCCTGGACTTCTCCAAGATCGAGTCCGGGATGATGGCCGTGCGCCCGCGCCGGGCGGACCCGCGCAAGATTGCCGCGGAGGCCGTGGAGAGCCTGGGTCCGTGGGCGGAGCGCAAGACGCTGAGCCTGACCCTGTCCGCCGCGCCGAACCTGCCCGAGGGCTGGCTGGACCCGCGCCGGACGGTGCAGGTCCTGGTCAACCTCCTGTCCAACGCGATCAAGTTCACCCCGGCCGGGGGCGCGATCGTCGCCGCCGTGGGGCGCTCGCGCACGGAGCCGGACCGCTGGCTGGTCTTCGGCGTCTCGGACACCGGGCCGGGCATCCCGAAGAAGGAGCAGGAGCGCATCTTCCAGAAGTTCATCCAGCTCTCCGCGGGGGAGGGGCACGCGACCGGGACCGGCTTGGGCCTGTCCATCGCCAAGTCGCTGGTGGAACTCCAGGGCGGCCAGATGTGGTTCGAGAGCGAGCCCGGGAAAGGAACGCGCTTCTACTTCACCCTGCCGGCGTTCAAGCCCGAGGAGGAGGCCGTCGCGGCCGTCGCGCCGTCCCCGCCGCCGCGGCCGTGGTGGAAGCGTCTGCTCGGCCTGGGATGAGCGGCAGGCGCGGGACCACGCCGATCCCGGCGCGCACGCGCGACAGGTCGTAGAGACCGCCGCGACCGAAGCGCACGCCGCGCCCCGGGTCGCGCTTGAGCCAGAGCGGGGTGTCCAGGTCCACCACCTGGAAACCCCCGACCCCCGCGGCCAGATGCGCGGCGCAGGCCATCGCCAGGGAGGTCTCGATCATCCCGCCGATCATCAGCCCCAGCCCCGCGGCGCGGGCGATCAGCGCGCAGTCCCAGGCCTCGAGGACCCCCATCTTCATCAACTTGAGGTTCAGGACCGAGACGGCGCGCGCGCGCGCCAGCCCCAGCGCGTCGGCGCGGCCGCGCAGGGACTCGTCGGCGGCCACCGGCACGCGCCCGAGGCGTCCCACGCGCGCCAGCCCGTCCCAGTCCCCGGCGCGCGCCGGCTGCTCGAAGAGCGCCACGCGCGCGCCTTTCGCGCGCAGGCGGCGCAGGAGGTCCAGCGACTCGCGGGGACCGTAGCCCTGGTTGGCGTCGAGCAGCAGGGTGAAGCCCGGGTCCACCGCGGCCACCGCGGCGACGCGCGCGGCGTCGTCGGCCGGGTCGCGGCCGACCTTGATCTTCACCGTGCGCACGCCCAGCGCGCGGATGCGCCGCGCGGCGGCGGCCGCGGCGTCCGGGGGCAGCAGCGTGACGGTGACGTCGCTGGTGACGCTCGTCCGCGCGCCGCCGAACAGCGCGCGCAGGGGGAGGCCGGCGCGCCTGGTCCAGGCGTCCAGCAGCGCCATGCCCAGCGCCGCGCGCGCGGCGCCGGCGCCGCGGGGCAGGGCCTCCTCCAGCTCTTCCAGGCGGGCGCGCCACGCGGCGGCGTCGCGTCCCAGCCACGCGCGGCCCGCGCGGCGGATCGCGGACAAGGCGCCGGCCGGGGTCTCGCCGTTGAAGGCGGCCAGCGGGGCGGCCTCGCCCCAGCCCTCGGTGCCGTCGGCCAGGCGCAGGCGCACGAAGACGCCCTCGTGGGCGTGGGCGGCGCCTCCGGCGATCTCGAAGGACTCGGTGAGCTCGGCGCGGAACGGCAGGGCGTCCACCGCCGCGACGCCGGCCCCCGCGCTCCTCACGGCAGGTCGGTCGCCAGGCAGGCGTCGGCGAAGGAGAAGCCTCGGACCCCGGATCCGCGGCGCTCGGGGATGACGGCCAGCTCGTGCGGCCGCTTGTCCGCCCAGCGCACGAGGTCGTACAGGCGCTCGCTCTTCACGGTCACGAACGAACGGCCGTCGTCGTCGAAGCGCACGTCCCGGCCCTGGATGCCGTCGTAGAGCCATTGGTCGTCGAGCTTGACGAAGAAGCGGGAGCTCCCGCCGGGGGGAGGGGACAGCACGGCCATCGCCTGCGCGCCGAGGTAGACGGCCCGCACGTAGGCGCCCTGCCGCGCGTTGTCCTGGGCCAGGCTCAGCCCGTCCGGCTCCAGGGTCCATTTGCCGCGCGTGGCCAGCTCGCCGGCGCGGGCGGAGGTGAGCAGGAGCCGGCGCAGGGCGAAGTCCCGGTCCAGGTCCTTCGGCGCGGACTTGGCGCGCCCGCCCATCGCGATGTCCGCGGAGACGGGGCCGCAGTCCCGGGACGGGGGCTCCTTGGGGTTCACGGCCGGGGGCAGGTCCTCGGCGTCCACCAGCTCGCCCAGGGCCTCGCGGATCTGGGACTCGAAGACCGCGTAGGAGCCCTCGCCGAGATGGTCGTAGACCAGCCGCCCGCGGCGGTCCACCAGGAACAGGTCCGGCCAGCCGCGGGTCTGATAGGCGTCCCAGAGCGCGCGGTCGGAGTCCAGCACCACCGGAAAGTCGATGCCCAGGCGCTCGACCTGGGTCCGGGTCCACAGCGGATCCTTCTGGATCTCCAGGTCGGGGGTCAGCACCGCGACCACCATCAACTGGCTCAGCGCGTAACGGTGGAACCAGGACTCCAGGACGGGCAGCAGACGCAGGGAGTGGAAGTCCGCGGGGTCCAGGAACGCCACGACCACCGCCTTGCGCTTGCGCATCCGCGCCAGCGAGAGGCCGCGGGCGTTGAGCCAGGCGGCGCCCTTCGGGAACTCAGGCGCGGGCGGGGTCAGCGGGCGGAAGGCGGCCGCCGGGCCGGCCGCGCCCAGGGCCAGAGCCAGGGCCAGAGCCGCGGCCTTCACGCCTCCTCCCCGGGCTCGCGGCCGGTCACCGCGATCTCGACCAGCTGCGACAGGCGCTCGGCGCGGGCGGCGGCGCCGGTCTTCTGATAGATGGACAGGAGATTGCGCATCATGCGGACCAGGACGCCCCGCGAAGACGCGGGGCGCAGGTATTCGGCGCGGTGCTCGTAGCCGTTGCGCACAAGCATGCGCCGGACCTCGCGCGCGTCCATCAGGCGGCCGCGGCGGAAGGCGTCCAGGAACAGAGGCTCGCCCTCGTCGCGGTAGCCGAGGAGGAAATGTCCCGGCGCGCCGACGCCGTAGACCGGGAGCTTCAGGCGCTTGGAGACCAGAAGGTAGAGAACGGAGAGGGTCACCGGGATGCCGCGGCGAGTGTCGATGACGCGGGTCAGGCAGCTGTTGTCCGGGTCGTAGTAGTTGGACTCGTTGCCGCAGAAGCCCAGGGACTGGAACAGATGCGACGACAGGCGCCGCACGGACTCGCCCACGGTCGCGTCCTCGGGAAGGTCGTCGGCCACGGCCTCGGCGACGCGGTCCAGCCAGAGCCGGTACGGGGCGGGGGCCAGGCGCGGGCGCGCGAAGCGGGACAGGAGATAGGCCCCTTCCTCCAGGTCCGGGGCGCGGGAGGCGGACAGGGCGAGGAACTCGCGCTTGAGGTCCAGGAAGCGCAGCTCCTCGGCCATGGCCCCGGCCCTTTCGGCCAGCGCGGGGTCCTCGCCGCCCCCGGCCTCGTCCAGGAAGGGGAGGGCCGCGGCCCCGGCGTCCAGCAAGCGGCGGCGGACCAGCGCTAGGCTGCGGGGGTCCTCGTCGTCCAAAAGCGCCACGAGGCTGCGCAGAGCGCTGTCGTCCAGTCTCACGCCGGGATTGTACCCCGGGCCCGCGTCCTTTTCAAGGCCGGCTTCCTAATATATGTCCCCGGACGGAGGCGAATATGGTTGAATCCATGAATGGGAGCTCCCCGCCCCCACGAGGCGCTGGACGCCCTGCGCGCCCTGGAAGAACTGGCTTCCGCGGACCCTCTGAGCGTGCGCGGCGTGCTGGCCACCCTGCTCGTCCTGGACGGCGCGCCGCACGAGCGCTCCGGTGCGATGGCCCTGCTGTGCGACGACGCGGCCGCCGGAGCGCCCGGGGCCCGGGCGCTGTCCTCGCTGCCGGACGCCCTGCGCGCGACCGCCGAAAGGATCATGTCCGGCCAGGCTCCGGCGCTGGCGGAACTGGACCTGGACGAGGACGAGACGCTGTTCGGTCCCGGCGGGCTCGCCGGGAGGGCCGAGATCTGGCTGGAGCCGGTCACCGGGGACCTGCGCGAGCGCCTGCGCGAGGCGCGCGAAGCGCTGCTGCGCGGCGAGGGCCTGGTGGTGGAGCTGACCGTCTCCGGCGAGGAGGCCGGGCGCCGGCGCCATTTGCCGCCCGACCACCCGGCCGCCAAGAACTGCTACGCCGAGGGCGAGCCGGAGCTGGACGAGGAGGCGGCGCGCGGCGGCCTGCGCCGGGTCCTGCGCCTGCCGCTGGTCCCGATGGGCAAGGCCCTGCTGATCGGCTCCGGTGAGGACGCGCGGCGCCTGGCCGGCCTGCTCGACGGACTGGGCTTCCTGGTCACCGTGGCCGACCACCGGCCCGGCCGCCTGCACGCAGAGGGGTGGGACCGCGCGCGCTGGCAGCTCGTCGAGGGAGGCTGGGACAAGGCCCGCGAGGCGGCTCGCCCGGACGCCGACACGCACGTCGTCGTGATGACGCACAGCCACTCGGCCGACGGGCGGGCCCTCAAGGGCGCGCTGCAGAGCCCGGCGCGCTACGTGGGCCTGGTGGGCGCCGCGGGCCGAGCGGCCAAGCTCCTGGCCGAGCTCAAGGACAAGGGCGTGGAGCCCCGCCCCGGCGCCTTCTCGGCCCCGGCGGGGCTGGACCTGGGCGCGCAGACGCCGGAGGAGGTCGCTCTCGCCGTGGCCTGTGAGATCCTGGCGGTGCGCTTCGGCCGCAAGGGCGGACGCCCGGCGCGCCTGCGCCCGGCGGGCTCGTCGCCCGCCCAGCGCAAGGGCGGGGTGAAGGTGCCGGGCCTGGTGCTCGCGGCCGGGCGCGGACGGCGCTTCTCCGGCGGCCCCAAGATGCTGGCCGCCGTGGACGGCCGCCCGGTCCTGCGCCACGCCGTGGAGTCGGCACTGGCCTCGCGCCTGGACCCGGTCATCGTGGTCCTGGGCGCCGGGGCGGAGGCGGGACTTCAGGCCATCGAGGGCCTGGAGGACCCGCGACTGCGCGTGGTGTTCAACCCGGCGTGGGCCAGCGGCAAGGCGTCCACCTTCGATGCGGGACTGCGCGAGGTTCCCGCCGACGCGCCCGGCGTGGTGGCGCTCCTGGGCGACATGCCGCGCGTGCGCCCGTGGCTCATCGACCGCGTCCTCTCGGAGTTCGAACTGTCGGGCCGCCTCTGCTTCCCGATCTATCCCGGTCCCGAGGGCCCGGCCAAGGGCCACCCGACCGCCTACCCGCGCGAGCTCTTCGGTGAGATCCGCCGGCTGGTCGGCGACGACACCGCGCTCTCCTCCGTGCGCCGCCACTGGGGAGAGGCGGTGAAAATCCCCTTGGACGACGCATCCTCGCAGGCCGACATCGACACCGCCGCGGACCTTGAGCTCCTCAAGGAGTCGATCGAGGTCCGGCCCGAGCAAGGCCGCCTGCTCTAGACGCTTTAGGAATTTCCACTGAGCGTCTGGGTCGCGCGCGAAGCGTCGCGACCTAGTACTCGATCGCGGCGACCGTCCAGCGCTCCGGGCCGCCGGAGCCGTCCCAGTCGAGCGACTGGCCGGGGTTGAGGCCGAGCAGGGCCTGCACGAAGGGGCCGGTCCACGGGACCAGTTCGCCGCCCTCCTCGGCCTCGTCCTCGCCCACGATGCGCAGCACGCGCGGCGCGCCGTCGGCGCCGGTCAGCGTCACGCGCGCGCCGAAGCGGACTTGGTCCCGGGGCGCGGCGGCGGGGTCCGCGAGGATCAGCGACTCCAGGCGCGCGCGGACGTAGCGCAGGTCGCGCTCCAGCAGGCGCTTGCGCTTGCGGCGGGCGGGGTCGTCCTGGCTGCCGGAGAGCTCCGAGAGGTCGGCGGCCAGGCGCGCCTCGGCCTCGTGAAGAAGTCGCGCGCCGCGGGGCGTCGCGTAATTGGGATGAGGTGAGACGGGCCGCTCGGGTGGGTCCTCGTCGGGTCCGGAGGCGTCCTCCTTGACGAAGGCGCGGCTCACGGGCGCTACGCGCGCGCGGCGATCTTGGCGACGGCCTCGTCCAAGCTCATCGCCGACTCCTCGCCGGAGGCCAGGGTCTTCACCTGGACGGCGCCGCGTTCGGCCTCGTCGGGGCCGATCACCAGGGCGTAGGCGGCTTTCTTCTGGTCCGCGTACTTGAACTGGTGCTTGAGCTTGGCCGCGCCGGGGAAGACGTCCGCGCTCAGGCCCTTGGCGCGCAGCGCGGCGGCCACCGCCAGCGACCGCTCGCGCAGGTCGTCGGAGAAGACGGTCACCACCGCGTCCGGGGCATGGCCCGCGGCGCGCCGGCCCTCCTCCTCCAGGATCAGCATCAGCCGCTCGAAGCCGATGGAGCCGCCGCAGGCGGGCACCGGCTGGCCGCCGAAGTTGGCGGTGAGCCGGTCGTAGCGCCCGCCGCCGCCCAGCGAGCCCGACAGCGACGGGTGGCGGAACTCGAAGACCGGGCCGGTGTAGTAGTCGAAGCCGCGCATCAGGCTCGGGAAGATCACGAAGCGGTCCGGGTGCTTGGACCCGGCCTTCAGCGCGGCTTGGATCCTCTCCAGGCCCGCGACGGCGTCCGGCGCGGCCGCGCGCAGGGCCGCCCGGTCCGGCGTCTCGGACATCAGCAGGGTCTCCAGCACCTTGGCGGGCGCGGCGCCCACGGCGGCCTCCAGGTCGGCGAAGACGCGGCCGCGCTCGACCTTGTCCAGCTTGTCCAGGATCACGCAGGCGGCGGTCCTCTGCTCCGGCGCCACGCCGGCCTTGTCGAGCACCGCGTAGATCAGCGCGCGGTCGTTGAGCAGGACCGTCGGGTGCGCCACGCCCAGCGCCTCGAACACGGCGCAGATCGCGCCGATGACCTCGACCTCGGCGCCCCAGGAGTCGGCGCCGATGATGTCCACGTCGCACTGCGTGAACTCGCGGTAGCGGCCTTTCTGGGCGCGCTCGGCGCGCCACACCGGGCCCAGGTGGAAGGCCTTGAACGGGTGTGGGAGCAGGGAGCCGTGCTTCGAGTAGTAGCGGGCCAGCGGCAGGGTCAGGTCGAAGCGCAGGCCCAGGTCGGCCAGCTCGGCCTTCTCCGCCTGCGCGCGGTCCAGCGCCTCGCCGCGCTTGAGGAGCTTGAAGATCAGCTTCTCGTTCTCGCCGCCGCCCTTGCCGAGCAGGACCTGCAGGTCCTCCACCGCGGCGGTGGCGATCGGCTGGAAGCCGAAGGAGCGGTACACGCGCGAGATGGTCTCGATCGAGTCGTGCCGCAGCGCCACCTGTTCGGGGAGGAAGTCGCGGAAGCCCGACGGCGGCGTGGTGGGGATGGACATTGGGGAGAGTCTATCAAAAACGCCGCGCGCGGCTCCCGCGGCGGGGGGCCCTGGCATCAGCGTTGCTTGCCACCGCGAGCGCCGAAAGGCGGGAGGCCCACTGAGCGCCACTGACGCCGTGTCCGTCCGCGTCCGCGCCGCGGCGCTGCTTTTGCTGGCCCTTGCCCCAGGCGTCCTGCGTCCGGGGCCCCTGTCCGCGGGCTCCTGCGTGACGGCCGAGGGCGCCTCCCGCGTGGGGCGCTGGCTGGACCGCCTGGGGGCCGAGCCGGCCGTGGGCGCGCTGGGCCCCTTCAGCCTGCAGGCGGAGCCGTCGCGCCTGGCGGCGCGCTTCGAGCGTCCCGGCGCGGGCGGGGCCGAGGTCGCGCTGGTCCTGTCGGCGCTGGGGCGGCCGTGCCGGCGCGCGAGTCTCGGTCCCGGGCAGTTCTGCGCGGGCCGCTTCCTGGGGGAGCTCTCGGGCCCGGCTCCCGCGCCCGCCGCCGCGGCG
>JAJXTZ010000117.1 GCA_021783355.1 bacterium
CGCCGCGGGCAGCAGCCAGGCCGCGAAGCCGTCGGCGTCGCGAGGCCGGGGGCGCTTGACGGCCTGGCTGCCGCGCACGGCCGCCACCAGGCGCGCCAGCGCCGAGCCCTCGCCGGCCAGGGCCGCGCGCACCTCCAGCGCCCCGTCCTTGTTGAGCGTCCCGCCCCAGACGCGCGAGCCCGGGGCTTTCTCCACCGACGGGCCGTCCCCGGTCACCAGCGACTCGTCCACCTTGGAGCGCCCGGAGACCACCGTGCCGTCCACGGCGATCTGCTCGCCGCGGCGCACGCGCAGCAGGTCGCCGGGGAGCACCTCGCAGACGGGCAGCAGGCGCTCCGCACCGTCGCGGACCACGCGCGCGGTCTTGGGCGCGCGGCGCATCAGCGTCACCACCGCCTCGCCGGCCTTGCCGCGCGTGCGCGCCTCCAGCCAGCGGCCCAGCGTCGAGAGCGCGAGCAGCCCGCCGAGGGGGCCCCACAGCGGCGCGCGGCCCGACGGGGGCAGGGTCTCCGGGAAGGCGACCGCGTAGGCCCCGCAGGCGAACATCGCGCACGCCGACAGCGAGACCAGGGCGTCGAGGTCCGCGCGGCGGCGCCGGGCGGCGCGGGCCAGGCCCTCGTGGAAGTGGCGCCCGCCCCAGGCCAGCAGCGGGACCGCGATCAGCAGGGCCGTGTACGGCGACAGGCTCAACCGGCGCGCCAGCAGCAGCGGGACCCAGAGCACCAGGCAGACCTGCAGGCGCGTCATCAGGCGGCGCTGCTCCTCCTGCTGGGCCAGCAGGCTGAGGGACTCCGCCTGGGCGCGCGTCTCGCTCTGGCCCAGCACGTCGTAGCCGGCGCGCTCGACGGCGCGGCGCAGGTGCTTGACCTCCAGGCGCCCGGGCAGGGGGCGGAAGTCCACCGCCACCGTGCGCGAGGGCAGGTCCACCTCCGCGCGCTCCACGCCCTTCAGGCGCTCGAGCGCGGCGCTCACCCGCGCGGCGCAGTCCTCGCCCTGCATCCCGCGCACGGGCAGGATCACGCGCCGCCCCGGGCCGGACGACGGCCCGGTCACGACAGGCTCCGCTTCCAGTCCGCGTAGTAGTCGGCCAGCGCGCGCCACTGGCCCGGGAAGCCGGCGGAGACGGCCTGGTCGAAGGTCTGCCCGTCGCGCAGCGCGGTCAGGAACTGGGCGAAGCCGATGCGCCCGCCGCGCTCGATCAGGAAGCGGACCATGCTCTCGGCCTGCGCGTACCACAGGCTGGCGTCGTAGGCGCGCTCCGTGTTCGGGGCCAGGTTCTCGATCTGGTCCATCGGCAGCGGGGCGGCGCGCAGGCCGGGCAGCAGGGCGGCGAAGAGCTCGTTGCCGCGGTTGGCGGCCTTGGACTCCTCGTAGACGGCGAGCCCCTCGTTGACCCAGCGCTGCTGGGGCGACAGGCTCCCGCCCATGAACTCGAACCAGATCAGGTGGGTCATCTCGTGGGCCAGCACGCCGCTGAGGCGCGGCGAGACCCAGGTGTAGATCGCGTTGCCCACGCAGACGCCGGCCGACCAGTCGGGCTGGCCGGTCTTCTTGCGGTACTCGTCCTGAGAGCCGTAGATCACGATGTGATAGAGGCCCTTGGGCTGGAACGAGTACAGGCCCGTGTCCGTCATGATGTTCTGGTAGTCCTGCTCGGCCGACGAGGACACGGCCGCGGCCACGTCGGAGCCGTAGGCCTTCACGTCGAAGTGCAGGCTCTGCTGGTCGGCCGCGCCGGCGTCGAGCCCCGGGAAGGCGCCGGAGATCGCGCCGAACGAGGACTCCGGCGTCGGGGCCGAGGAGCCCCCGCCGTCGGGCAAGGCGCCCGGGTACGGCACGCACGCCCCGAGCAGGGCGGCGGCCAGGACGGCGAGTCCGCGGCGCGCGGTCGTCATGCGGGGATTCTATAAAATTGGTACCATCCCCGCATGAACGCCGGCGAGAGGCTGACCGTGAAGGTGGAGGCGATGGCCCCGGCCGGCGACGGCCTGGCCCGCGCCGAGGACTCCGCGCGCGTGGTCTTCGTCCCCCACGCCGCGCCCGGCGACCGCCTGGAGGTCGAGGTCTTCGAGACCAAGGCCAGCTTCGCGCGCGCGCGCATCCTGCGCGTGCTGACGCCGGGCCCGGACCGGATCGACCCGCCCTGCCCGCACCACGCCGCGCCCTCGCGCCCGGGCCCGTCCTGCGGCGGCTGCGGCTGGCAGCACCTGGACTACAAGGCGCAGCTGGCCCAGAAGCGCGGGATCGTGGTGGACTGCCTGAAGCGCATCGGCAAGTTCGCGGACGCCGAGTCCCTGACGGCCGAGACCCGCCCCGCGCCCAAGCCCTGGGGCTACCGCAACAAGGTGCAGATCCCGTTCGGCGAGGGCCCGCACGGCCCGGTGATGGGCTTCTTCTCGGCGGGCTCGCGCACCATCGTGGACATGCGCGAGTGCCCGATCCAACCGGACATCTCCGTGCGCGTGGCGCTGACCGTCAAGGCGATGGCGGCCGCGCGCGGCTGGACCTTCTACGACGGCAAGACCGGCCGCGGCTGGCTGCGCCACCTGTACATCCGCACCAACGCCGAGAACCGCGCGATCGTCGCGCTGGTGGTGACCCGTCCCGAGTTCCCGGACCGCGAGGCCTTCGCCGCCGAGCTGCGCTCCCGCCACCCGGAGGTCATCGGCCTGCACGTCAACCACCAGCCGGAGCGCACCTCGGTGGTCCTCGGCGAGCACTGGCGCCGCCTCTGGGGCGCGCGCGAGATCGAGGAGACGATGGGGCGCTTCAAGTTCGCGGTCTCGCCGGGCGCGTTCCTCCAGGTCAACACGCCGGCCGCCGAGATCCTCTACGACGAGGCCAAGGCCGCCCTGCGCGACGGGGCCAAGCGCTTCGCGATGGGCCTGGACCTCTACTGCGGCGTGGGCACGCTGACCCTGTGGATGGCCGACTCCTTCCCGCGCATCGTCGGCGTCGAGGAGAACCGCGAGGCCGTGCAGGACGCCTACCGCAACGCCGAGCGCAACGGCGTCAAGAACGCCCGCTTCCGCGCGGGGCGCGCCGAGGCGGTCCTGCCCAAGCTGGCCGCCGAGCTGGCCGGCGAGGTCGCCGCGGTGGTGGACCCGCCGCGCATCGGCCTCTCCCAGCCGGTGCGGCGTTTCCTGACGGACAAGCGGCTGCGGCGGCTGGTGTACGTCTCCTGCGACCCCGCCACCTTCGCGCGCGACGCGGGGTACCTGACCCACTCCGGCTACGCGCTCAAGCGCGTGCGCCCGGTGGACCTGTTCCCGCAGACCCCGCACGTGGAGCTCGTCGCCCTGCTGGATAGGTCTTAAGGCCCAGACGCGGCTGGGCCTTGGGGGGCTTGCGCGGCTGCGCGCCGCGAGCTACCCTCCTTTGGATAGAGGATTCCCGAACGAGAGGACCACTGATGCGCCACAGCCTGCCCCTCCTCGCCGCCCTGCTCCTGCCCGCGTCCGCCCGCGCCGCGAAGGCGCCGGCGGCCGCCCCCGCTCCCGGCGCCTGGAGCGCGGACTACGCGAAGGGCCCCTGGGACGCGCTGATCGTCCGGGACCGCGGCGGCAAGAGCCGCGAGCTCTGGGTCAACCTCCAGGACGCGGGCAAGAAGACGGTCCTGTCCCGCGCGGACAAGGCGCGCTACCGCACGGACCGCGACTGGGTCTGGGACGGCTGGAAGGACTCGGGCTCCGCCCCCCTCTACGAGCTCGTCGAGACCTCGCGCGGCCCCAATCCCCGCGGGCAGGGCATCCACATCGTCTACGCCAGCCGCCGCACCGCCTTCACGCTGGCGCTGGGCAAGGACGGAGGCAAGGTGCTCGAGAAGGGCGCGGCCGGCTGGTCCCAGACGCCCACGCCCGAGCATTTCTTCCAGGCCCCCGGCACCTATCTGGTCGTCTCCGCCCCCACGGCGGTCCATCATCCCCGCCCGCGCCCGCGCCGCCGCCCCCGCAAGCCGACCGGCACGCCGGTGGCCAAGCGCCCGGCCCGCCGCCCCGCCAAGTCTCCCCCGCCGGTCCCCGCGCCGGCCCCCGCGCCGGCGACCGCGCCGCTGAGCCTGGCGGAGAGCAAGTGGCTGACCTTCTCCGACTACAGCGACTACACCGCCGCGCTCAAAGCCGCCGCGGACGCCGCGGCCCGCGAGGGCGTCGAGAAGGACGCGCGCGCCAAGGCGGCCGCCGACCTGCGCCCCGGCGACCGGGCCGGGTACGAGGCCCTGCTCTCCCCCAAGCCCGACTCCGCCAAGATCGACGCCTTCCTCAAGCCCATCCCCCTGTACGGCCAGAAGGACCCCTACGAGATCGCGCTCAAGCCCGAGGAGCGCGCGGCGCTGAAGTCCCTGAAGGACGCGCAGGGCCTCTCCCTGGACGCCGCCTACGACGCCGCGATGAAGACCGTGAACAAGGACGACTTCGTCCTGGCGCACCGCGTCACCGAGGAGTACCGCGCCAAGGTCCCCGCGAAGACCCCCGGCGGCGTGTCGCAGGGGCCGGAAGGGACCCCCGGCGCCAAGACCCCGCCGCCGGACGCGGGTCCCACGCTGGAGAGCATCATCCGCGCCCACCTCGGCAAGGACGATCTCGCCGCCTTCGAGCGCGACCTGGCCGGGGCCAAGACCGACGCGGACAAGCAGGCCGTGCTGGACCGCTGGCTGGGGAAGGTCGGCCCCCAGCTCGCCCTGTCCGATTTCGGCAACGACCACTCCCTGCTGGTCTCCGCCTGCAGGACGCTGATGACTCCGGCGCCGGCCGCGGCTCCCGCGAAGAAATCCTCGGGCCCGGACACCAAGGCCCTGGACCAGCTCAAGGCCACCAATCAGTGCGGCAGCGACCCGGCCTGCAACGCGGCGCACCTCAACGGCGCCACCGCGGGCGGCGGGACCGTGGTCGCCGCCCCGAGCGGCGCGAACCTCGACCCCGACCTGAAGGCGGCCTGCGAGGCCGCGCTGGCCCCCGCGGCGCCCCCGTCCCAGACGCAACCCGGCGGCGACGGCGGCCTGACCGCGTCGGTCCCGGGCCTGGACGTGGACCCCAACGCGCCCGCGGCGTCGTCCCCGGGCGCCATCTCCAAGTGGATCGCCAAGCACAAGGCCGATATCCGCACCGGGATCGTCGGCGGCTTCCTGGGGATGATGGTGGGCTCGTTCTTCGGGCCGGTGGGCATCGGGCTGGGCATCCTGATTGGAGCCGCCGGCCTGATCGGGCTTAAGAAGCTCGCGCCTTAGCGGCCGGAGCGTCGTCGCGCAGGCCCCAGGCCAGCATCAGCGCGCCCACGGTGATGCACGAGTCGGCCGCGTTGAACACCGGCCAGTGGTGCAGGTACAGGAAGTCCACCACGTATCGGTACGCGAGGCGGTCGTAGAGGTTGCCGACGGCCCCGGCCAGGACCAGCGTCCCGCCCCACTGCAGCCAGGCGTCGTCCTGGGGCCACTTGCGCAGGAAGCGCAGCAGGACGACGATCAGCAGCGCGGAGACGACCGCGAAGAAGGCGTTGGAGCCGTAGCCCACGCCGAAGGCCGCGCCGGTGTTCTCCACATAGGACAGCTCGAAGAACGGCAGGACCCGGACCGGCCCGTGCAGGCGCAGGTCGCGCATCGCCCAGAGCTTGGTGGCCCGGTCGACGGCCAGGATCGCGGCTACAGCTGCCGCGCGCAGCGTCCGCATAGCTCCGGGGCCTCGGGGACCGAGCCCGCGTCCGTCTGCCAGCGCCAGCAGCGCGGGCACTTGGTCCCGGCGGCCTTGGAGACCGCGGCGGCCAGCGCCTCGCCGCCGGGGGCGAGCTCCGCCTCGGACACGATCAGCAGCTCCGGCAGGTTCAGGCCCTTCAGGGGCTCGAGGGCCTCGGCCGGTCCGCTCAGGACCACCTTGGCCTCGGTGGACTTGCCGATGGTCTTGGCCGCGCGCGCCTCCTCCAGCGCCTTCAGCGCGACGGCGCGGGCGGCCAAGGCCTTGTCCCAGCGCGCGGCCAGCGCCGCGTCGGTCCAGCGCGCGGGCGCCGCGGGCAGGTCCCACAGGAAGACGCCGGGCGCGGGGCGCGCGTCCCAGAAGCGCCAGGCCTCGTCGGCGGTGAAGGACAGGATCGGGGAGAGCAGCGCGCACAGGCGCGCGAACACCTCGGAGAGCGCCGTCTGCACCGCGCGGCGCTCGGGAGCGTCCTCGCGGAAGGTGTACATGCGGTCCTTCGTGGCGTCCAGGTAGAACGCCGACAGGTCGGACGAGCAGTAGTCGATCAGGCGCCGGGCGGCGTCGCGGTAGCGGTACTCGCGGTAGTCGTCGAGCACCCGCGCCTGCAGCTGCGCCAGGCCGTGCAGCAGGAAGCGCTCCAGCTCCGGGAGCTCCTCGTAGGCGACGGCCGACGCCGGCTCGAAGCCGGACAGGTTGCCCAGCAGGTAGCGCAGGGTGTTGCGCACGCGCCGGTAGGCCTCGGCCGGGACCTTGAGCAGGGTCTCGGAGATGCGCGTGTCCTGGTGCACGTCGGCCAGCGCCACCCAGGCGCGCAGGACGTCGGCCCCGTGCTTGGAGATCACCTCTTCGGGAGCCACCACGTTGCCGGCGGACTTGTGCATCGCCCGCCCCTTCTCGTCCAGCACGAAGCCGTGCGTGAACACCGTCTTGAACGGGGCCTTCCCGCGCAGGGCCGCGGACATCACCAGCGAGCTCTGGAACCAGCCGCGGTGCTGGTCGGAACCCTCCAGGTACAAGTCCGCGACGGCGTCCTCGCCCAGGACCGCCAGCCAGGACACGCCCGAGTCCAGCCACACGTCCAGGATGTCGGTCTCGCGGCGGAAGCCCGCGGCCAGGTCCGGGTGCGGGGGCAGGAACGCCCAGTCGGAGGCCTTGAGCTCCTCCCCCCAGCGCTCGAACCAGAAGTCCAGGCCGTGGGACGACGCGTGCCGCTCGACCGCCTGCAGGACGGCGTCGTCGAGCACCGGCTTGCCGGTGGACACGGAGTAGAGCACCGGAATCGGCGCGCCCCAGACGCGCTGGCGCGACAGGCACCAGTCGGGGCGGTTCTCGATCATCGCCGCGATGCGGTTGCGGCTCTCCGGCGGCACCCAGCGCGCGGCGTCGATCTGCGCGATCAGGTGCCCGCGCAGCTCCTCGTTCAGGCGCAGGAACCACTGCTCGGTGGTGCGGAAGACCACCGGATTCTTGCAGCGCCAGCAGTGCGGGTAGGAGTGGACGATGTCCTTCCTCGCCAGCAGGAGGCCGCGCGCCTTCAAGTCCTCGACGACGAGGGCGTTGCCCTCCTTGAGGATGTGCCTGCCGCGCAGGAACTCGGGGACCGTGCCGTCGTAGCGCCCGGAGCCGTCCACTGGGTTGTAGATCTCGAGCTTTTCGCGCATTCCGGTCGCGAAGTCGTCCTCGCCGTGGCCGGGGGCGGTATGGACCAGCCCGCTTCCGTCCTCGGCCGTCACGTAGTCGGCGGTGACCGTCGCGCCGGCGGCTCCCGACGCCGCGGGGTAGGGCAGCGCGTAGCGCTGGGCCAGCGCGGCGAGGTCGGCCCCGTTCCAGGTCTTCAGGACCGAGGGCGCGCCCAATTCGAGGATCTCGGCGACGGCCGCCAGGCGCGCGGCCGCGACCACCAGCCGCCGCCCGCCGAAGGCGGCCAGCGCGTACTCCAGATTGGGATTGAACGCGACCGCGCGGTTGGCGGGCAGGGTCCACGGCGTCGTCGTCCAGACCAGCAGCTCGGCCCCCTTCAATTCCGGGACCAGGGGCTCGACGACGGGCAGGGCGACGAAGACCGAGGGCGAGGTCTTGTCCTGGTACTCGACCTCGGCGTCGGCCAGGGCCGTCTCGCAGGTCGGGCACCAGAGCACGGGCTTGAGGCCGCGGTAGACGTGTCCCTTCTGGACCAGCAGGCGGAACGCGCGCAGGATGGCGGTCTCGTAGCGGCGCGCCATTGTGGTGTAAGGCGCGTCCCAGTCGGCCAGGACGCCCAGGCGCTTGAACTCGTCGCGCTGCAGGGCGATGAAGCGCTCGGCGAAGGCGGCGGCGTCGCGGCGGAAGGCCGGGACGTCGGTCACGCCGCGCTTGCTCATCTTTTTTTCCTTAAGCAGCGCGGTCTCGATGGGCAGGCCGTGGCAGTCCCAGCCCGGGACGAACGGCGTCTCGTGGCCCAGGAGCGCGCGGGCCTTGACCGTCATGTCCTTGAGGATCTTGTTCTGCGCGTGGCCGATGTGGATGCGGCCGTTGGCGTAAGGCGGGCCGTCGTGCAGGACGAACGGCGGGCGGCCCTTCTGGCGCTCCAGGCGGCGGGCGTAGAGCCCCTCCCCCTCCCAGGCCTTCAGCAGCTCCGGCTCGCGTCGCGCCAGGTCTCCGCGCTGGGGGAAATCCGTCTTCGGGAGATGGACGGTGGCCGACCAGTCGGTGCGCGTCTCGGGCATGGCCGCATCCTATCAATTTTGGTACGATGGCCTCCATGACGACCTTCCTCGCCGTCTGCCTGGGCCTGATCGTCCTGGAGCTCGCGATCCTGATTGCCGTGCTGGCC
>JAJXTZ010000118.1 GCA_021783355.1 bacterium
GTCCCGGGTTCGCCGCGCCCGCGGGGGCCGTCCCCCTCGGCGCGGAGGGACCGCTCGCGTCCTGGGCCGTGCTCGACGCGGCCGCGCGGGGCCGCCTGCTCGCCGCGGGCCTGGACGCCGCCGAGGACTCGCCCCTGACGCCGGCCGACGCGCTTAAAGCCCTGCTCTCGCTGCACGGAGGCTCCCGATGAACGCCGCCTTGATCGCCCTGGAACTGCGCAAGAACCGCCTAACGCTGATCGGCCTGGCGCTGGGCTTCGTCCTGGTGCCGCCGCTGTCCCTGCTCGTCGCGCCCCGCGCCGGCTACGGGCCCGCCGCCGCCGTCGAGGCCGGCCTCGTCCTTTGGACCCTGGCGGGCCTCCCGCTGGCCGCCGTCGTGCTGGGCGCCTCCGCCGGGGCCGGCCTGCGCGCCGAAGCGACGCGCGAGGCCGAGGAGCCGTTCCCGGTCTCCGCGGCCTCCCGCGCCCGGCGCGGGCTGGCCGCGGCGGCCCTGCAGTTCCTGATCCTGGCCGCGGCCACCGCCCTGATCAGCGCCGCGGTCAGCCCGGGCTGGCGGGGGACGGTCCTGGGGGCTGGGGAGGCTCCCGAGGTGTGGGCTGGAACGGCCCCCCTGCGCGGCTTCTGCGCGGGGGCCTGCCTGGATCTGCTGGTCAGCTCGTTCCTTTGCGCCTACGCCTTGGGACACGCCTTCGCGGGGGGCCTTCTCGGCGCCGCCTTGGCGGCCGCCGAATGCGCCGCGCTGGCCCTGGGCCTCCAATACGACCTCTTCTTCTCTTACCGCCTGCCGTCGTTCGTGCCGCTGGCCCTGTCGGCGTGGGGCGCGGGCCTGGCCGCCAAGACCGCGGTCCTCCCGTTCCTGGCGGAAACCTTGGAGCGCCGCCGGAGGGCGGCGCCGCCGCGTCTGCTGGCCGCGGGGGCCCTGGTCCTCGCCGGTTTGGTGCTGGCCGCCGGAGCGGAGGAAATCGCCTACGCCCGCCTGCGCGCGAGCCTCAAGGTCGTGGCCCCCAGCGACGGCGGCATGACCCTGCTCGGCTTCGGCCCGACGCCTGACGACCTGCAGGCGGACCTGGTTCCCGCCGTCTACGCCCGCGGGGTGCCGGCCGGCACCGCGGCCGGCGGCCTGGTCTGGATCGGCGCGTTCGGCCGCGTCACGCGGCTGATCCCGGACGCCGCCGCGGGCCGCCTGATCGGCCCGGAATGGGGCGCCTCGATCGAGGCACTGCACCGAGACGCGCTGGGACGGATCTTCGTCGTGCGCGACCTCCGCCAGCGCGGCGGGGACCGGCGCGAGCTCTGGGCCGGCCGTCCCGGGGCCGGACTGCGCCGCCTCGACTTGGATCTGTCCGCCTTCTCCGGGCTGGCCCTGGACGGCGGCCGCGTCGTCCTCAAGCGCGGCGGGGCTTTCTTCGATCCCCGGGGCCCGCAGCATCGGCACCCCGACTGCGTCCTCTCCGGCGAGGACGGCAAGGACGCCTGCGTCCCCCCGGCTTCCACCCGGCCCCTGCTGTCCGTTTCGGCCGGAACGATCGCTCCCGGGTCCGCGCGCGGCGCGGCGCGCGTGTCGGCGAGTCCGGGACGCGCCGCGCTCTGCCGCCTGCCTGGACGCGTGCCGAAGGGCATGGACGGGCCGTTCCCGGCCTTCCTCCTCGGCGGGAGCGCGGCCTGGTTCATCCCCTACGAGGGCGCCCGCGGCCAAGGCGTCGCCCTCTGCCGCGAGGACGGCAGCGCCCGCGTCGCCTGGCGCATGCCTCCGATGTCCCTCTGGCCCATCGGCGGGCCGGACCTGAGCGCCCTGCCCGACGGGTCCGTCGTCCGACCGTTCGCCTACGACTGGAGCGTCGCGACGGCGGACGGCCGCTTCCTGCCGACGATCACCTCGCGACGCCTCTTCCAGCGCTGGCCGCGCCCCGACGGAGCGCCGCTCTTCACGCCGCGGCTGCTGCGGCGCGCGAACGGCCGAGACTGGGTCCTCTTCGAGGGCAAGCGCCTCGTGGAGATGTCGGAGAGCGACGGGTCGCCGGTCCGGGACTGGGTCCTCCCCATCCGCCCCATCGCCGGCGAGGCCCGCGCCCGCGCCGTCCCGCTGAACGGCGGCTTCCTTCTTCGGGAGCCGCTCGGCAAGAGCCCGCTCTTCGTCTCCTGGGACGGGGCCGTGACCCGGCCGCGCGCCCCCTGATGGCGCGCGGCGTTAGGCGCCTGTTTCCTTGACGGATCGAGGCGCAGGGGCTATCCTCAGGGAGCAACGAGTCCGCCCATGTCTCCCGAATCCGTTCCTCTTTTCCTCAGCGCCGAACGCGCCGACGCCCTGGCCGCCTGGCGCTCGTCCGAGCCGACGGTCCTGAGCCTCCACCTCCCCGTGGACGCCGCCGGGGACTACCCGGCCGTCCTGGAGCGGCTGATCCGGGAGCGCGCGGACGCGGACCCGCTGCTGCGGTCGCTGGGCGCAGACCTGGAGCAGGTCGGGCGCTTCGTGCGCGAGCGCTTCGAGCCCGGGCCGCGGCGCGGCTTGTGCGTGCTCTCCTGCCGCAAGTACGGCTTGTTCGAGGCCTTCGGTCTGCCCGAGCCGCCGAGCCCCGCGCTGGACGCGGGAGAGCGCCCCGTGCTCGGGGCGCTGACGGCCCTGCGCCGCCGCTATCGCCGCTTCCTCGTGCTGCTCGCCGACGCCGGGCGCGCGCGCTTCGTGGAGACCTACCTCGGCGAGTCGATCGAGCTGGAGTCGCGGGCGGAAGGCCCGTCCGGCCAGGGCCTGGCCGCGCTCGCCGAGCGCGCCGAGATCCTGCGCCGCTCCCGCCGCGCCGATCTCTTCGTCCTGGGGGCGGCCCCGGAGCTGCAGTCCAAGCTGGAGCCCCTCCTCTCCGAAGACCTGCGCTCCGGGCTCATCCTCGAGCCCCTGCTGGGGCCCGACCGGCCCAACGCCGCGGCCGCGGACCGCGTCGCGCACCGCGAGCGCGAGGCGGCCCGCGTGCGCGAGTCGGTCCTGGTCCAGCGCTTCCTGGACGCGCTGGAGAACGGCGCCGCGGTCGCCGGACTGGAGGCCGCGGCCTGCGCGCTGCAGGAGGGGCGCGCCCTGGTCCTGCTGGTCCGCGAGGGTTACGCGAAGATGGGGCGCTGCTGCCCCGGCTGCGGCCGCCTCTCCGTGGACCACCGCTCCTGCCCGTGGTGCTTCCGCGCGACCGTGACCGTGCTGGACCTGGCCGCCGAACTGGCCGACCGCGCGGACGCCGCCGGCGTGGAGGTCGCGCGCGTGGGTCCGGACCCGCGCTTCGACGCGGCGGGCCGCGTCGGCGTGATCCTGCCGGACTCGCTGGCGCGCCGGTCGGAGGTCCCGGCGGCGCGCGCCCTGCGCGCGCTCTTCGCCACGAAGGACGGCGGACCCTCCCCTTTGCGGGAGCGTCCCGCCTAGGACGCGCGCCCGCCGAGGTACGGCAAGCCGGCGAAGGCCGCCACGCGCTCGGCCACCTCGTCGCCGTCGCCCTGGGACCAGTAGAGCTCCAGGTCGGAGCCGTCGGGCCGGCGCAGGCACACCGCCTCCGAGCGCGAGCTCATCCCCCCCAGGACCCGGCGTTGCTCCCGGCGCACCAGGACCACCGCGGCGAACTCGGCCAGATCCCAGCTGCGGTTTCCACCCACCGCGCGCCCGCCGACGCCCATGTAGCGAGCGACCATCCGGTGGTCCAGGTCCAGGACCGTGCGCGATCGCCCATGGAGGAAGAACCAGCCCGAGGCGGCGAACAGCGCGGAGACCGCCAGGCGCGCCCCCAGGACCAGGTAGCCGCGGCCGGAGGGCAGGGCCCACTCCGCGACGATCCCGCCGGCGGCCATCAAAACCTGCACCCCTCCGGCGGCGAGGAGCAGCGACCCCGCCAAGGACGAGGCGCGGTCCGGTTCCTGCCGGATCTCGAGGCGGGAGCGGCTGGTCCTGATCATCGTCGGCTCGGGGGCACTCCCGTCGAGAGTGTAGCCCCGGCCCGGCCCGCCGTCAAGGGAAGCCCGGCCGGAGCGTTGCGCGCGTCTTGTCGGGGCGCGGGCCTCCGTCAGGCCCGCGCCGAAGAAGGAGAACTCGAATGAAGACCTTGATCGCCGCCTCTCTGCTCGTGCTCGCGGCCGCCTTCGCGCGCGCCGCCGACAAGACAGCCGCCGCTCCCGCGGACCGCCGGACGCTCATCGAGATGCACCAGAAGATGATCGCCGCCCATCAGAAGATGGTGGATTGCCTCAAGTCCGACAAGACGATCGCGCAGTGCCGCGACGAGATGCGCAAGGACTGCCCGGCGGTCAAGGCGGGCCAGTGCCCCTGGATCGACGGGAGCTGTCCGATGATGGGCGGCCAGGGCCGCCGCCCGCGGCGCGGGACGGGGCGCGGCATGGGGTCCGGGATGGGCCGCGGGATGGGGATGGGACCCGGGGCGCAGACCCCTCCGCCCGCGACGCCGCCCGCACCCGCCGAAGAGAAGAAGTAGCCCGGCTCAGGAGCCGGACGGGGCGTAGAAGGCCTGGAAGCGCGCCAGCGCCTCCAGGAAGGTCGGCGACGGGATCTCGGACGCGCTCGGCGTCAGAAGCGTCCGGGGCCCCGTCGGCGGCCAGTCGCCGCCCCAGTCCACGCAACCGAGGAACTCGCCGGTCGCCGAGCAGCGCGCGCAGGCCTCCAGCGTGATGCGCTCGAAGCCCTGCCAGCCGAACGGATAGTCGGCCAGAGAAGCCGCGCGGCGTCCGGACGCGGAGGATTCTCCGTCGGACGACTCGTCCGGGTTGGCCCAGGAATCCCGGTAGTAGGGCGAGCACGGCGCCCCCGGGCGGCATTTGAAGGCGTCGTGGTCCACGAAATAGCCGGGCAGGATCCCGCGGGCCGGTTCCGCCGCGGTGCGCATCAGGTTGCGGTTGCTCTCGCCCGTGCCCCAGTCCAGGTCCCGGCCCGGAGCCGCCTCCACGCGCGCGACCTGGACCATGCGCACCGGACCGCAGGCCGGCGCGGAGGCGTTCGGGGCGAACACGATGCGCCCGTGCAGGACGTCCTCCCCGGTGAAAGGGTCCGAGGTCCAGTTCACCGCGGCGGTGACGAGCCCGCGCGACAGATGGAAGGTGGTGGTCGCGGTCTCGGGAAGCGCCCGCGCGCGGGCGCGGACGGCGGCCTGGGACTTGCCCGCGCGCGCCTGGGCCCCGCGCAGGTCCTTCAGCGCCGAAGCGATCCCGCCGCGGACGCCCGCGGCGAAGTCCTGCGCGGACGAGGCCGAAGCGCCGCCCAGGAGCAGGGCGAGGAACACGGCTCTCGTTGCCGGCACGCGCAGGTCCATGGCCCCAGTGTGCCGCGGGCGCGGCCGCGCCGCCTGGGCCCAAAGGCCCAGCCCGGGACGGGCCGAGGGCCGACGGGCTCCGGGACTCCTCCGCGCTGGACGCGTCGCGCCGCGATGTCGTAGATTACAATTGTCGCCATCCCGTCACGAGGTTCCCATGAGCGCCGACCAGCCCACGCTCGAGATCGATTATCCGTCCGCCGACGAGACCGTCGCCCCCGGACACTACGCCGTGCGCGCCTCCGCCTCGGAGCCGCTGATCGAGGCCGAGGTCTCCATCGACCGCGGCCCCTGGCAGTCCTGCCGGCACGCCTGCGGCTTCTGGTGGCTCGACTGGCGCGGCGGCTCTCCCGGCGAGCACCAAGTGGCGGCGCGCGGCACCACGCGCGACGGGCGCGCGGTCAACTCGGTGCTGCGCCGCTTCGCGGTCGGCGCCCCCGCCCGCCGCTGACGCCGCGCGGGCAGAAGCTTCCCCAGCGCGGCGAGAAGCTCCTTGCGTCCCGCGGGCTTGGCCAAGAACGACGCCGCGCCGGCCCTCATCGTCCTCAGGGATTCCTCGACGCCGCGGCTGCCGGTCAGGAACAGGACCGGGAGCCGCTCGAAGCGCGGGTCGGCGCGCATGCGCCGGCACAGCTCCAGCCCGTCCTCCCCCGGAAGGACCATGTCCAGGATCACCGCGTCAGGCTTCAAGCGGGCCGCGGACTCCAGCAGGTCCTCGCCGTCGCGCTGCGCGCTGAAATCGTACTCGGCCTCCAGCCAGCGCCCCACCAAGGTGACGAAGTCCGGCTCGTCGTCCACCATCAGGATCTTCGGCTTGCCCGCCGCGGCGCTCGTGTCCATGGCTCCCCCCCGGCCGTCTTCGTCGCTATTGTAACTTGAAGCGCCCCGGCGTCAAGGGTCCGCGCGCAGCAGCGAGGCGACGGCCAGGCGCGAGAGACTCACGCCCAGGCGCACGCGCGGACGGCGCAGGTCGTCGCCGGCGCACATCATCACGGGGAAGGGCACGGCGTCGGCGGGGTTGAGCGAGGCCGCGCAGAACGCCGCCGCGTCCCCGGAGAGCACGGTCTGGACCTGCAGGTAGCGCGCCGGGCACGGGTCGCTGCCCGGCGCGGAGACGGCGTCGCGCGGGCACAGGTAGTACACGCTCACGCGCGCGTGGACGCGCTCCCCGCCGGCGAAGACGAAGTCGCGCTCCAGCGAGGCCGCGCGGGCCTCGCCCGGAGTCTCCGGGACCTCCACGGAGAGGGACGCCGCCGCGCTGCGCCCCTGCGCGGCCGGAAGGGCGCAGCCGTTCGAGCAGTCCTGGGACCACGCCGACAGATAGCCGGAAAGGTCCGCGACGGTCCCGGGCGCGGCCGAGGCCGGGACGGCCAGCAGGAGGGCGGCCAGCGCCGCGCGGAGGGTCACGCCCTCATTCTACCACGCCCGGCCGAGGCCGCGCCGTCAGAGGTGCGTGGACAGGATGGAGTTGGGCCCGTGGTGCTCGCCCGCGTTGGGCATCGCGTGGGCCGGCGGGACCTGCGCCGGCGGGGCCGGGGGCGCGGCGGGCTTGCGCTCGGCCTTGGTGAAGGCCAGGAACGGGGCGGCCAGGCGCAGCAGCGAGACCGCGCCGGTCGCGACCGCGGCGATGGTCAGCGAAGTGGCGATCGCGATGTCCTTGAGAAGGAAGCCGTACACGAAGGTGGAGATGATCGCGGCCGCGATGCCGATCAGGGAGTCGGCGGCCAGGATCTTGTTGATGTCGCCGCCGCGGTGGCCGCCCAGGTTCTTCTGGTACAGTCCCGAGATCGCGATGCCGATGAAGCCGACGACCAGCGACTGCAGGCCGTAGAGGGCGACGGCCCCCAGCAGCGTGGGCGTGTGGATCATCAGCAGGAAGAGCGGCGCCTCCAGGGCGGCCAGGAAGTAGAACGGGACGGTCAGTCCCTCCTCGGTCTTGAAGCCCAGGCGCTGGAAGAGGCGCGTCAGCGGCTTCATCAGCATCGTGGCCACGATGCTCCCAACGCTGGCCATCACCATCATCAGCG
The DNA here is from genome assembly GCA_021783355.1 of bacterium. GTDB lineage: Bacteria > Elusimicrobiota > Elusimicrobia > UBA1565 > UBA9628 > GWA2-66-18. Next base: position 7,319 of record JAJXTZ010000118.1, read on the forward strand.
CGAAGTTGCCCATCGCCGTGGCCGTCAGCGAGTGCAGGAACGAGCCGATCACGGGCAGATGCATGATCGCGCCGACCGCCCCCGGGTCCTTGGCGGCCAGGTTGCCCACGTACTCGGGCAGGACGTTGAAGACCAGGGGGTCGGAGAACAGGGAGCCGATCATGGACATCAGCACCATCGTGCGCAGCAGGCGGTCCTTGAAGACGATCTTGGTGCCGTCCTTGATGGACGACCACAGGTCCTTCAAGGTCCCGGCGAGGCCCTTCGGCGCGGGAGCGGCGCCGTCGGCCGCGGCGGCCGGGGCGGCGTCGGACTGGGAGCGGCCGCCGAACATCTTGATCGTCGCGTAGATGAAGCCGGTCAGCGCGATCGCGCCGGCGTAGATGCCGTAGATCACGGCCCCGCCCACGCCGGACTTGCCCAGCACCGGCCCGAGGCGCGCGATCTGGCCGGCCGCGGCCGGGCCGATGATCGCGATCACCGCGCCGATGACGGTCAGGATCGAGTTGGCCTTGGTGCGCTCGTCCTGCGTGACGGACTTGTCGCCGAGGAGGCGCGTGGTGGCGGCGCCCTCGGTGGTGACGGAGATGCCCTGGAAGAAGGACTGCGCGGCGATCAGGCCGAACAGGACCCACATCGAGGCCTGCAGCCCCAGGAGGCCGGTCGAGAAGAACACGACGGGCACCGCGCCCAGAACGACGGCGCGGATCAGCATCGAGCGCACCAGCCACTTGCGCGGGCCGGCGTCGCCGGCGTTGCGGGTGAAGAGCGGGATGGACGCGTAGCTGAAGGCCTGGGCGACCCAGTGCGCGATGCGCGACAGCGAGCGGTTGGACCGGATCAGTTCCTTGACGGCCTCGTGGTTGGCGGCGCGCGCGTCGTGGTTCTCCTTGAGCGCGTTCGTCGTCATCGACGAAATCAGGTAGGGCAGGCCCACCACGTACATCTCGAAGCCGAACAGGAAGATGCTGTAGCCGGACACGTAGCGCCAGAAGGCCGCGTTTCGGGCCGGGTCGTGGAAGACGCGCAGGAAGCCGAGCTTCTGCGGGGCGGGAGAGGGCGGCTCCGCGGCGGGCGGGGCCGCTTGGTCCTCGGCGGAGGGGCGGGAGAGGCGCGGGCCCGACGGGGCGTCGGCGGCCGCGGCAGGCGCCGCGAGGGCCGGGGCCCCGGCGCCCGC
>JAJXTZ010000119.1 GCA_021783355.1 bacterium
TGGGCCGCCGCCTGCCTCGCGGCCTGGGCCGCCGCGCCGTGGCTGAGGACGGCGGTCCTGGCGGTCCGCGACCGCCTGCTGTCTTGATTTTGTAACACTGGAAGCGCACACTGCTCAGGCCCATGACTCCACGAGCCTTCGCCGCCGCCGCGGTCGCGCTGGTCTGCGCAGTCCCCGCCCGCGCGTCCGACCTCGCCGGGGCGCGGCGCCAGTTCACGCAGGCGCAGGGGCTCTACCTGCAGGGCCGCGTCCGCGACGCCCTGCACGCGGCCGACGACGCGCTCGCCGCCGACTCCTCGTACGGCCCCGCGCTGTCGCTGCGCGCCCGGGCCTGGATGGCCCTGGGAGACGCCGGCCGCGCCCGCGACGACGCCCAGCGGGCGCTGTCGCGCCTCGGCCGCCGCCGTCTCGACGCCGAGCAGCTGATCGCGCAAGGCGACGCCTATCTGGTCCTCGCCAAGCCGCATAAGGCCTTGGAGAGCTTCGACGCGGCCGCGGACGCCTCCCAGGGCTCCGCCGAGGCTCTCGCCGCCCGCTCGCGGGCCTGGGTGGCGCTGGGCGACTCGGCCAAGGCCCTCCAGGACGCGGACGCGGCGCTGAAGCTGCGCCCCGACGCGCCCCTGTGGCTGTACGCCCGCGCGCGCATCCTCTACGAGTCCGGGGACGACGCCGAGGCCATCAAGGGACTCACCCAGGCGCTCAGCGCCAACCGCCAGTTCCCGTTCGCGTACGGTCTGCTCGGCGCGGCGCTGGCGCGAAAGGGCGACCTGGTCCGCGCCGCCAAGGCCTACGACATCGCGCTCTCCCTCGACGGCGAGTACGATTTCGCCTATCTCGGCCGCGCCGCCCTGCACCTGCGCGAAGGCGACCGCCCCGCGGCGATGAAGGACTTCGAGGACGCGATCCGCGCGGACGCGCAGGACTACGCGCCGTTCTTCAATCGCGCGGAGCTGCTCTGGGGGGAGGGGCGCAAGGACGAGGCCTTGTCGGACTACCGCAGCGCGATGACGGCCTCCAAGATCACGCCCGAGGCGGCGCTCGCCATCGGCGACCGCTACCTGACGCTGGGCCTCTGGAGCGACGCCATCGCGGCCTACACCCGCGCCCACGACCTCGGCGACCCGGTCCCGGCCCTGCTGCGCCGCGCGACCGCCTGGGAGTCGTCCGGCGAGCCCGAGAAGGCCCTCGGCGACCTGGACCAGGCCGTCTCCACGGCGCCCGACGACACCAAGGCCCTGGCCGCCCGCGGCGGCCTGGAGGGGCGCCTGGGACGCGACAAGGACGCGCTGGCCGACCTGAACCACGCCGTGCGCCTGGCGCCCAAGGACCCGTCCCTGCTCGACGCCCGGGCCAGCTACTACGCGCGCGCCGGCAAGCCGCTCCTGGCGATCCAGGACTACGGCGCCGCCCTTCTCGCCGACCCCAACGACGCCGAGGCCTACAACGGCCGCGGAGCGCTTGAGGCCAACGACTACCGCGCCTACGACAAGGCGATGGACGACGTGCGCCGCGCGATCGCGCTCCAGCCGCGCGTCGCCGGCTACCGCTTCAACCTGGGCATGCTCCGCCTGAAGGCCGGACTCTTCCGCATGGCGGTGCAGTCCTTCGACGAGGCGCTCGCCCTCAAGGGGCCCGCGGCGCGCATCCTCCAGCAGCGCGCGGAGGCCAAATCCCGCCTGGGGGACCATGTCGGGGCCAAGCAGGACATCGAGGCCGCGGTCCAGTCGGACCCCAAGAACGCCGCGATCTACGACACCCTCGGCCTCATCCGCCTGCGCGCGCACCGCTACGCTCAGGCCGCCGCCGACCTCAGCCAGTCCCTGCTGCTCGACGACAAGCGCGCGTCGGCCCACCTCCGCCGCGGCGAGGCCTACGGCGCCTTGGGCCGCATGAAGCCCGCGCTCGACGACCTGGAACGCGCCGTCGCGCTCTCGCCCCACTCCGCCGAAGCCTGGACCGGCCTCTGCCAAGCCCAGCGCCTCGATGGAAAGCTGCGCGACTCCCAGCGCTCCTGCGACAAGGCCCTGGCCGCGGACTCCCAGTACGGCCCCGCCTACCTCCAGCGCGCGCTGACCCAGCTGGCCGCGCGCCGTTTCGCGCGCGTCATCGAGGACGCCGACTTCGCGTGGCAGCTGGGCGTGCGGCGCCCGGAGGCCCTGATCGCCGAGGCCGTCGCCGACGCGTCCACGCGCCGCTACCGCGAAGCGCACCGCGCGTTCCTCAAGGCCCTGGCGCTCGACGCCTACGCGAACAGCGCCTACCTGGGCTTCGCGCCGGGCCACCCGCAGGGAGACGACTTCCTGTCCGCGATCGCGGACCTCGACGCCGCGCTGAAGAAGGACTCCTCCGACCCGTACTCCTTCGTGGTCCGCGCGGACGCGCTCTACAGCGCCGCCCAATTCGACAAGGCGGTGCTGGAGTACACGAAGGCGATGGAGGTGGACGGCACGATCGCCGACGCGTACGTCGGCCGGGGCATGGCCCTGACCGCGCAGGACGCCCTCGACGCCGCCCAGCAGGACTACCTGCGCGCCATCGAACTGGCCCCGAACGACCCGGTCCCGCGCGTGCGATTGTCCGTCGTGCTGACCATGCGGCGCAACTACAAGGCCGCCCTGGACCAGCTCGCCGCGGCGACGAAGATCGCGCCGGACGACGCCGCCGCCCTCCTGCGCGCCGGCAACGCGTACTATTTCCAGCACAAGTATCCGCAGGCGCTCGACGAATACCGTGCCGCCGCCAAGGCCGACCCCCTGGACCCCGACGCCCTCAACGGCCTGGGCCTGGGCGAGTACGCGCTCAAGCACCACGAGGCGGCGATCGACGCGTTCAGCCGCGCGATCGCGCTGAACCCCCGCTGCGACCGGTACTACCGCAACCGCGCCGCGGTCTGGACCTCGATGCAGAAGTACGGCAACGCCGCCGGAGACTTCCGCACCGCCAGCCTCGTCAACACCGATCCGACCCTGGTCGACCAGTACCAGAAGCTGATCCAGGAGTCGGAGTCGCGCGCGGCGGACGGGAAGTCCTCGTAGGGGCCCTCCCGGGCGCGCGGGCGCGTTTGCTAGAATCACGCCCCGTGACCGACATCCCCGAGCTCTTCGCCTCCGCCCGGCGTCCCGTCTTCTCGTTCGAGTTCTTCCTGCCGAAAAATCCCGACGGCCTGGACGCCTTCTTCGCGTCGGCCAAGGCCCTGAAGGCGCTCGGGCCGGACTTCGTCACCCTGACCTACGGCGCGGGGGGCAGCGACCGCTCCCGCACCCTGGACGCCGCAGGCCGCCTCCAGCGCGAGACCGGGCTGACCACCGCGTGCCACCTGACCTGCATCGCGCACACGCGCGCGGAGATCGCCGACGCGCTGGCGCGTCTGGAAGCGTTCGGCGTGCGCCACGTCGTCGCCCTGCGCGGCGACCTGCCGCAGGACGGCCGCGTCCGCCCCGCCGAGGAGCGCGACTACGCCCACGCCGCGGACCTCGTGCGGGACATCCGCGCGCGCGGGGGCTTCCGCGTCGCGGTCGCGGCCTACCCGGAGAAGCACCCCGAGTCTCCGTCCCCGGAGGAGGACCTGCGCCGCTTCGCGGAGAAGGCCGCCGCGGGCGCCGATTGGGCGATCACCCAGCTCTTCTTCGACGCCGCCGACTACTTCGCATTCGTCCGCCGCGCGCGCGCGGCCGGGGTCGTCGTGCCGATCGTGCCCGGCGTGATGCCCGTGACCGGGTACTCCCAGCTCAAGCGCTTCACCGGCCTGTGCGGGGCGCGCATCCCGCCGGAGCTCGACGAGCGCCTCGCGGCCGTGCAATCGGACCCGGCGGCCGTCGCCGCCGTCGGCGTGGACTGGGCCGCGCGCCAATCCCGCCTGCTGCTGGAGGGGGGCGCGCCCGGAGTGCACTTCTACACCCTCAACCGCTCGGCGTCCGCCGCCGAGATCCTCGCGCGCCTGCGCCGCGCATGATCGCCGCGGCGGCGCTGGCCCTTCTGGCCGCCGCCGCGGAGGCGGCGTCTGCTGCGCCCCCGGCGCCGCCCGCGGTCTCCAGCGCGGCGGCGATCGCCGGGATCCGGGTCTCGCGCAAGAACGTCTTCGACCTTTCCGTTCCGGGCGAGAACTTGTGGCCGTTCCGCATCGCCGACCGCATCCACGTGATCACGCGCGAGCGCGTCATCCGCCGAGAGCTCCTGTTCGCGCCCGGGGACCGCTGGGACGCGCTGAAGGCGATCGAGTCCGAGCGCAACCTGCGCGCGAACTACGCCTTCCGCAAGGTGGAGATCGACCGCGTCCCGCGCCCGGACGGGCGCGTGGACGCCGTCGTGCGCACGCAGGATTCCTGGACGACCAACCCGCAGCTCTCGATCGGCACCGAGGGCGGGCAGAGCTTCATGTCCTACGGGCTCGAGGAGGGCAACCTCCTCGGCTACGGCAAGAGCGTCGGCTACACGCACTCCCGCAACGGCACCAAGCACACCGACGCGTACTCCTACGGAGACCCGCGCTTCCTGGGCACGCGCCTGGGCCTCGACACTGGCTTCGCGCGCACGCAGGACGGCGACCAGGAGTCCGTCGCGCTGGCGCGCCCGTTCTACTCGCTGGAGACCCCGCGCGCTGTCTCGATGGCCTGGAGCAACTCCGCCGCCATCGGCACCGAGTACCGGGACGCCGCGGAGTACTCCAAGTACCTGGAGCACCGCCGGGTGGTGGACGCCGCCTACGGCCTGCGGCTCAACAACGACCGCTGGTTCGTCCAGCGCCTGGAGGCGGGCTGGTACGAGGAGCACGCCGCCTTCACGCCCACCGGCGAATCCCCGGGCACGCTGCCGGGCACCCTGCCCGCGGACCGCGACCTCTCCGGCCCCACGGTCGGCTACACCTGGGTCCAGCCGCGCTACGTGAAGGAGACCTACATCGACCGCATGGAGCGCGTCGAGGACTTCAACCTGGGAAACGAACTGCGCGTGCGCACCGGCTCCATGGGGAAGTGGTCGGCCTCCGACCGCGACCGGTGGATCTTCAACGCCAGCGACCGGCAAGGGCTGAGCCTGGGCCCCGGGCGCTTCGCGCTGGCCTCCGTCCAGGTCAGCGGCCGGCTGCGCCGCGGCGTCTGGGAGAACGGCCTGGCCACCGCGGACTTGAACCTGTTCTGGAAGAACTACCTCTGGTCGCGCGAGCGCACGCTCGTCGCGCACGTGGAGGCCGCGCAGGGGCGCAACCTCGACCGCGAGAACCAGATCGTCCTCGGCGGCAACACCGGCCTGCGCGGCTACAAGAATGACGCCTTCGTCGGCGGCCGCTCCGTCCTGATGAACCTGGAGGACCGGTTCTTCTTCCCCGGCGAGTGGCTCCATCTGGTGCGCTTCGGCGGCGCGACCTTCGTGGAAAGCGGCTCGGTCGTGCCCGAGGGCAGCGGCTTCTCCCCCGCGCGCTTCAAGAGCGACGTGGGCGCGGGCCTGCGCGCGGCCTCCACGCGCTCCGCGTCCGGCGGAGTCGTGCGCCTGGACCTGGCCTACGCGCTCGACTCGGGCCCGGGACGCTCCCGCTGGGTCATCTCCATCCGCGGCGGCCAGGCCTTCAGCCTGTTCAACAGCGCCTCGGGCAGGGTCAACGCCTCACCGGCCTCGCGCCTGTGAGAGGCGGGGCCATTTTGCTAGGATGGCCCCTGTCATGAGGAAAGCCCTCCTGCTGGCGGGGGCGGCGGCGGCGCTGAGCGCCTGCGCGTCCGTGAGCCGCCTGACCGCCCGATCGACCGCCGATCTCCTGGTCCGCGGCCGCGCCGCCGCGCTGGACGAGCCCGATTACGAGCTCGGCCGCGAGGCGATGGCGTCCCAGATCTCTCTGCTGGAGACCCTTCTGGCCAGCGACCCGGACGACCTCCGCCTGCGGCGCCTGACCGCCGAGACCATGGGCGGCTCCGCCTTCCTGTTCCTGGAGCCCGCCGCCCCGCCGCGCGCCAAGGCCCTGTACCGGCGCGGGCGGGAGCAGGCCCTGGCCGCCCTGGCCCTGGACGACCCGCGCTTCAAGGGGCTGGCCGCCCTGCCCCCGGAGGCCTTCCAGACCGCGCTCAAGGCGGCCAAGGCCGAGGCGGTGCCGGACTTGTTCTGGGCCGGCTTCTGCTGGGCGGGGGAGATCAACCTGGCCAAGGACGACGCGTCCGAGCTGGCCGACCTGCCCAAGGCCGTCGCGCTGATGGCCCGCGTGCGCGAGCTGGACCCCGCGTACCATTTCCACGGCGCCGACCTGTTCTTCGGCGTGTACGACGCCTCCCGTCCGCCGCTGCTGGGGGGCAACCCCAAGCGCGCCGGAGAGGAGTTCGACCGGGTCCGCGCCGCCACCGCCGGCAAGTACCTGATGGCGCTGGTCCTGGAGGCCCGCTGGTACGCGGTCGCCGTCCAGGACCGGGACCTCTACGAGCGCCTGCTCAAGACCGTGCTGGCCGCGCCCTCCGGCCAGCTGCCCGAGGCGCGCCTCACCGACGAGGCGGCCAAGCGCCGCGCCGCCGCTCTATTGGAGAAGACCGATGACTACTTCTAACCGCCTCCTCGCCGCCGCCGCCGCGCTCCTGCTCGCCGGGACCGCCTCCGCCCGCGACATCAAGTTCGCCACCCTGGCCCCGGACGGCTCCACCTGGATGAACGTGATGAAGGACCTGTCCAAGGAGCTCGAGGCCAAGACCGACGGGCGGCTCAAGTTCAAGTTCTATCCGGGCGGCGTCGCCGGGGACGAGACCGACGTGGTCAAGAAGATCCGCATCGGCCAGCTCCAGGCCGGCGGCTTCACCGGCGTGGGCCTGGGCGAGATCGCCCCGGAGACGCGCCTGCTCGACGCGCCGTGGCTGTTCCGCTCCCGCGACGAGCTGTCCTACATCCGCGGCAAGTTCGGCCCGGAGCTGCAGGACGCACTGGAGAAGCGCGGCTTCGTGGTGCTGGGCTGGACCAACCTGGGCGCCGTCTACGTCTTCAGCAAGGAGCCGATCTCCGGCCCCGACGACATGAAGAAGCAGAAGATGTGGGTCTGGGAGGGCGACCCGATCGCGCAGGCCGCCTACCAGGCCCTCGGCGTCAACCCGATCCCGCTCTCCGTCGTGGACGTCATGCAGTCCCTGCAGACCGGCATGATCGACGCGGTCTATGGGCCGCCGCTGGGCGTCGTGGCCCTGCAGTGGTTCCAAAAGGTCAAGCACATCTACCCCGTCCCGATGGCCGAGTCCAGCGGCGCGGTGCTCATCTCCAAGAAGTTCTTCGACTCCCTGGCCCCGGCCGACCGGGCCGCGCTGACGGAGATCTCCGCCGAGCAGATCGCCCGCCTCAACCGGCTGACCGACGCCGAGAACGACAAGGCCCTGGCCGCCCTCCAGAAGCAGGGCCTGACCCTCGGCCGCAAGCCCGGGCCGGCGGTGATGGCGCGCTACGCGGCGCTGGGCCGCGCCGCGCGCCGCAAGCTCGCCGGCCGGCTCTTCTCGCAGGATCTGCTCGACCGAGTCGAGAAGGAGCTCGCGGCCTATCGTGCGCGCACGGCTTCGACGCGCTGAAGAGCTCCTCGGCCGCGTCGAGGGGGCCGCGCTGGCGGCCCTCCTGGCGGTCATGGTGGCGCTCGCCTTCGCGCAGGTGGTCCTGCGCTGGTTCGACAAGGGCCTGCTCTGGGCCGACATCCTGCTCAAGCAGCTGGTGATGTGGACGGGCTTCCTGGGCGCGGCGCTGGCCGCCCGCGACGAGAAGCACTTCGCCTGGGAGGCCGCGCACGCGGGCGCTCCGGAGCGCCTGCGGCCGTGGCTGCGGCTGCTGGCCGCGCTGGCGGGCGCGGCGGTCTGCGTCCTGCTCGCGCAGGCGGCCTGGCAATACACGGCCGACGACCGCTCCTCCGGCGACGTGCTGATGACCGTCGCGCGCGTGAGCGTGCCCTCGTGGGTCGCCTCCGCGGGCATCCCGGCCGGGTTTTCGCTGATCGCGGCGCACCTGCTCTTCAAGGCGGCGGACGCCGCCGCCGAGCTTCTCGGGGGGCGCGCGTGACCGCGCTCCCCTACCTGGGCCTCGGGGCGCTGGCCGCGGCCGGCGTGCCGGTCTTCGTCCTGCTCGGCGCGCTGGCGCTGTGGCTGTTCCACGCCGCGGGCATCGAGTCCTCCGCGGTCATCATCGAGCTGGCGCGTCTGGCCTCGCTGCCGTCGCTGATCGCGATCCCGCTGTTCACCTTCGCCGGCTACGTGCTGGCCGAATCCGGCGCGCCCAAGCGCCTGGTGGACCTGGCCGAGGCGCTCTTCGGCTGGCTGCCGGGCGGCGTGGCGGTGGCGGGCCTGTGCGCGTGCGCGATGTTCACCGCGTTCACCGGCGCCTCGGGCGTCACGATCATCGCGCTGGGGGGCTTGATCTTTCCGCTCCTGCGCCGGCAGGGCTATCCGGAGGGCTTCTCGCTGGGGCTGGTCACCACCACCGGGAGCCTGGGGCTGCTCTTCCCGCCGTCCCTGCCCATCATCCTGTACGCGCTGGTCGCCCGCA
>JAJXTZ010000120.1 GCA_021783355.1 bacterium
CGGCCGCGGCCGCGCCCGGCGCCCGGGCCACGCGGACCCCGAGGTCCAGCGCCAGCACCGCGGCCCAGCGCTCCAGCGCCTTTTCCAGCAGGCGCACCTGGGCCGGCGAGGCGCCCTTCTGCGGCCCGAACACCCGCGCCGAGCCCCGCGGCCCGCAGAGCGGGTTGTCCACGTCGGTCAGCCCGATCACCCGGACCCCGGACAGCAGACGCCGCGCGGCCGACGCGTCCACGCGGGCCAGGCGCGCGAGCGCCGCGGCCCCGTCCGGCAGCTCGCGGCCGGAGGCGTCCAGCAGGCGCGCGCCCAGCGCCCGCGCGAAGCCCGCGCCCCCGTCGTTGGAGGCCGAGCCGCCCAGGCCGACCAGCACCGTGCGCGCCCCGCCCCGGACCGCGGCCGCGACCAATTGGCCGACGCCGCGGGTGGTGGCCCGCATCACCCGACGCCGCGACGGCGGCACCAGGGCCAGCCCGGAGGCGCGCGCCATCTCCACCACCGCCAGGCGGCGCGAGGGCACGCTCAGGTAGGACGCGCGGCGCGGCTCGCCCAGGGGTCCGCGCGCGGCGACGCGGACCAGGCGCCCGCCCAGGCGCGCGCGCACCGCGTCGATCAGGCCGTCGCCGCCGTCCGCGATGGGAAGGAGTTCCATGATGGCTCCGGGGAGCGCGGCCCGCGCGCCGCGCGCCAGCGCGCGCGCGGCGGCGGGTCCGCTGAGGCTCCCCTTGAAGGCGTTCGGAGCGACGAGGACGCGCACCCTTACGGGTACATGCCCCGGATCGTCGCGGCCTTGCCGAGGCGGCCCAGGCCGAGCATGAAGGCGGCCACGCGCATGTCCACCTTCTCCTTCTCCGCGATGTTGTAGACGTCGGTGAAGGCGGCGACGATGATGTCCTGCAGGCGCGCGTTGACGTCCTTCTCGCTCCAGAAGTAGGACTGCATGTCCTGCACCCACTCGAAGTACGAGACCGTCACGCCGCCGGCGTTGGCCAGGATGTCCGGGACGATCGTCACGCCCTTGGCGGCGAGGATGCGGTCGGCCTCGTTGGAGGTCGGGCCGTTGGCGCCCTCGACGATGACCTTGGCCTGGATGCGGGCGGCGTTGACGTTGGTGATCGCCCCCTCCATCGCGGCCGGGATCAGGATGTCGCAGGGCATCTCCAGGATCTTGTCCACCGCGACGTGCTCCGCCTTGGGGTACTCCGCGATGGTGTCGTGCGTCTCGCGATAGTGCAGGATGTCCGGGACGTCCAGGCCCTTGGGGTCGTAGAGACCGCCGGCGACGTCGGAGATGCCGACGACCTTGCAGCCGTGCTCGGCGAAGATCTTCGCCGCGTTGGAGCCCACGTTGCCGAAGCCCTGGACGATGATCGGCGCCTTGCGCAGGTCGAAGCCGCGGCGGGCGGCCAGCTCGCGCGTCACGTAGAACACCCCGCGTCCGGTGGCCTCCCGGCGGCCCAGCGAGCCGCCGATCTCCAGCGGCTTGCCGGTGACCACGCCGGGGCAGGCGTAGCCCAGGCCCATCGAGTAGGTGTCCATCATCCACGCCATCACCTGCTCGTTGGTGTTCACGTCGGGGGCCGGGATGTCCTTGTCCGGGCCGATGATCAGCGATATCTCCGCGGTGTAGCGCCGCGTCATGCGCTCCAGCTCGCCCTTGGACATCAGCTTGGGGTCGCAGATGACGCCGCCCTTCGCGCCGCCGAACGGAAGGTTGACGACCGCGCACTTCATCGTCATCCAGAAGGAGAGGGCCTTCACCTCGTCGAGGGAGACCTGCGGGTGGAAGCGGATGCCGCCCTTCGCGGGGCCGCGGTCCATGTTGTGCTGGATGCGGTACCCCTCGAAGACCTTCACCGTCCCGTCGTCCATCTTGACCGGGACCGACACGGTCAGGATGCGCTTCGGGTGGCGCAGGCGCTCCAGGGCGAAGGGCTCGAGCTTCATGGCCTTGCCGGCGCGGTCGAGCTGCTCCATGGCCTGACGCCAGGGATTCTCCTCGTGGGCCTCGACGCGTTCGGCGGGCTTGACGGCGGGGACGGACGGCTTAGAGTGGGTTTTGGTGTCCATGGGCGGATGCTACCATGTCCCCGGTTCGGCGTCAAGCGCGGCTCGGCCTCCCGATGTTTTGTAGAATCGTCGCGTGAACTGGCGCAACCGGTGGACCTTCTGGGCCCTCGTCCTCGCCGTGCTGGGATTGATCAGCGTCCCGTCGGTGGAGTGGGTGTCCGCCCTGCGCGAGTACGCCCGTTTCGCCGAGGGCTGGGAGCCCGCCCCCCTCAAGCCCACCGTGACCACCTTCACCCCTCATGAGGACCGCGACCTCCCGCTCCCGGTCCCCCAGCCCGTCCGCTTCCTCCATAAAGCCCCGAAAGCCAAGTCCGTGGAGCTGGTCGGGGACTTCAACGCCTGGAAGCCCGGGCTGCTGAAGATGCGCCGCGAGGGGCGCGGCCTGTGGTCGCTGGTGGTGCCCCTGTACCCCGGCAAGCACAAGTACCTGTTCCTGGACGACGGGACCCCGCGCGTGGACCCGTCCGCCCCGACCTCCGACGGCCCCGAGGGCCGGCGCGTGTCCGTCGTGGAGGTCCGGTGAGGCGCCGCGCGCTGGCCGCCGCCGCTCTCCTGCTGGCTCTGGCCGGCCCCGCCCGCGCCGAGCCCCTGCCCGGCGCCCTGGTCTGGCTGCCCCCGAGCGGCTTCATGGAGTGGTCCCGCGTGGACGCACTCCTGCGCGCCCGCTCGGACCTGAAGCTCACCATCGCGCTGACCCCGGAGCAGGCCACCGCCCTGGCCCGCGACGTGCTCCAGCCCTGGGCCGCCGGCGGCCGCGTGGAGATCGCCGCGCGCGTCTCTGGGGACCCGGTCCTGCCTCTCGTCGCCGCGCACCCCGACGCCCCGCGCCCCGCCGACGCCCTGGAGCGCGCGGCCGACGCCTGCCGCGAGGTCGAGCGCCGGATCGGCGCCGGGCCGGCCGGCTTCGTGCCCGGGGGCGGCGCGCTGGTCCCCGAGCTGATCGGGCCTCTGGCCGCCGCCGGGGCCCCATGGCTCCTGGCCGGGCCCTACGCCGTGGCCGGCGCCACCTGGGCCGCGTCCGGCCGCACCGTCTTCGTGCCCGCGACCGCCGCGGGGCGCGACCTCCTGCTCGGACCCGCCGACCTGACCGCCGACGGCGCCGTCGTCGTGGACGAGTCCGCCGCCCCCGCGACCAGCCTGCTGGGCGCCTTGGAAGCCCTGCCCTCCGGCGCGCGGCCCGAGAGCGGCTGGGCCACCGTGTCCGAGCTGATCCGGGCCGAGGGACCCGGCCGGGCCGACGCCGCCGCGGTCGCGGCCTGGCCCGACTGGAGCGGCGCCCTGCCCGCCCCCCCCAGCGACCCGTCCGCCCTCGCCGCCTGGCGGGCGTACGGCGCCGCCGCGTCGGCCCTGCTGCGCTACAAGAACTCCGGCGCCGCGCGGCTGCGGACCCTGGAGGCCGCCACGCGCCGCCTGCGCCTGGCCCAGGACGCCCGCTTCTACCGCCCCCCGCCGCCCGGGGCTCCCGCGGGCCTGCCGGCCGTCCTTCGCGACCGCCTGCTCGCCGTCTACCGCCTCATCCGCGCGTCGCCGCCCGACGCCCTGTTCGAGACCGGCGTCTCGACGGGGGCCGTCGCCGCCGCCGACCAGCCGACGGGCGTCCACCCCGCCTCGGGACCGAACTGGGTGGCCTTCGACAACCCGGCCGGGACCCAGGCCCGCGCCCCGGCGGGCGCCGCCGACGACGCGCCGTGGCGCCTGCGCGGCCTGCGCGTGGAGTGGGACGACCAGAAGGTCCTCTTCCGCATCTTCCCCGGGCGCGTGGACGCGGCCCCGGCCGCCCCCGCGCCGATCTACGACGTCTACATGGACCTCAACCACATCCTCGGCGCCGGCTCCATCCCGCTGCTGGAGGGTCGCGGGGCTTTCGCCCAGGCCCGCGACGCGTGGGAGTTCGCCCTCACCTGCGCGGGCGACGAGGCCCAGCTCTGGCGCGCCGGCTTCGGCGACTCTCCCGACGAGATCGCGACGCTCCCCGCGGAGCGCGACGCCGCCCAGGGCGAGGTCCGGGTCGCCGTCCCGCGCCGCCTGCTGCGCGGCGACCCCGGGCGCTGGGGCTACCTCCTGCTGGCCTTCGCCGAGGACCCCGCGCGCCCGGCGCAGAGCCCTCCCGCGGTCCTCAGCGGGGCCGACGGCGCCCAGGTCTACGGCCTGCTGGCCCCCCTGCAGACCCAGACCTCGGTCCTGGGCGCGCCCGGCAAGCCGGCGCGCGTGGGCGCCGTGCGCGCGCAGGACGCCTTCGGACGCTGAGGCCGCGTCTCAGCGCCGGGTGACGCGGCGCACGAGGCGCGTGGAGTCGCCGCGCCCGTCGGCGACGACGATCTCGATCTCGTTGAGGCCCATGGCTAGGTGCACCGTGGAGACGAAGTTCCCGTCCGCGTCCGCGCGCGCGGGATTGCCGGCCACGGTCACCGTCAGGCGGTCGTCGCGCACCATGCCGACCACGCGCACGTGGCCGTCGCAGGTGACCGTGCCTTCCGCCGGCGCGTAGACCGCGATCTGCGCGGAGAGGTCCGCGGCCCTCAGGCGCGGCGGCGCCACGCCCAGCGTGTAGTAGCGCGGGGCCGAATACGGGTCCTCCGCGCCGAGCAGGTCGATGAGCGCCACGCGCCACCAGTACGCTCCCTTGGGCAGGCGCGCGTCCGACGGGGAGAAACGCTCGTCCGAGTCGTAGTGGCGGTCGAAGACGATCTTCGTGAACGCGCGGTCGCGCGCGGCCTGGATGTGGTACCCCATGATCGGGACGCCGACGCGCAGGGAGGCCAGGTCGCCGCGCACGCTGGACGCGTCGGCCTCGGGCACCGCCGGCCCGGACTCCGCCGTCGGGTGCGGGGCCGCGCCGCCGCCGACCGCCCGCGCGGAGTCGAACTCCTGCGCGCGCGCCTCCAGCGAGGCCGGATTGTCGAGGGGCCGGGGCACCTGCGGGGCCAGGCCCCTCGGGACCAGGGTCTGCATGCCGGCGGGCACGACGACGCGGCTGCCCTGCGCGTCGACGGCGGCCTGGCCCTTGTAGACCTCCACCTTGGTGGTCAGGTCGGGCTCGACGCTGGCGGAGTAGCGCGTGTCGCGCGTGCGCGGCGTGACGCGCGCCGCGGCCGTGATCACCACCGCGCGCCCGGCGAAGACGGAGCCGCGGCGCAGGACCACGTCGGCGTCGGAGTCGACGGGCTTGATGACCGCCATCGAGTTCGGCTCCAGGTTCAGGAGCTCCTTGTTCAGGAACTTGACCCGCGCCCGCGAGTCGTCCAGCGTGCGCAGGAAGTCGCCCTGGTAGAGCTGCATCCCGCCCTTCGACGAGCGCCAATCCGCCGTGTCCTTGCGCCGGTAGAGGACGCGATTGACCATGTAGACCAGGTACGCCGCGCGCAGGCTGGACTTGATCAGGCGCACCGGGACCTTGAGGACCATCCCGGGCAATGCCACGGTCGGGTCCGCGCTGGGCAGGCGGTTGTACTTGAGGATCTCGTCCCAGCGCGACGGGTCCTTCAGGTATTTGTGGGAGATGCTCCACAGCGTGTCCCCGGGGGCGACGACGACGCTCTGGAACGAGGTCTCCGTCCGGCTCGCCGCGGCGGCCGCGCGCGGCGCGCAGAGTCCCGCCGCCAGCGCCGCCAGGAGCAGGAGTCCGCGCCCGTTCACGAGGCGGCCCCGGCGACGCGCACGCCGCCGCCGTCCTCGGCGACCAGTCCCTTGGGGACCGTGAAGTAGAAGCGCGACCCTTGGCCCGTCTCGGACTCGACCCAGATCCGGCCCAGGTGGGCCTCGACGAAGAAGCGCGAGATCGTCAAGCCCAGCCCGGTGCCGCCGCGGCGGCGTCCCTGGACCTGCTCGAACTTCTCGAACACGCGCCCCAGGTACTCGGCCGGGATGCCCTCGCCGGTGTCCTCCACGCCGCAGACCAGCTCCTTGCCCCCGTCCGTGATGGACAGCGTGATCGTGCCGCCCTCCGGCGTGTACTTGATCGCGTTGCCGAGGAGGTTGGTGAACACCCGCTCGATCATGTCCGCGTCCACCTCGACCGAGAACTCCTCGACCGCGGCGAGGTGCACGGAGATCTTCTTGGCCTTGGCGAGCTGCTCCAGGATCCCGATGGACCGCCCGGCGATGCCGGCCAGGGACGCGGTCTTGAGCTGGAGGCGCATCTTGCCGCCCTCCATCTTCGCGATGTCCAGGATGTTGTTGATCATCCCCATCAGGCGCGTGGTCGAGCGGCGCACCGACGAGACGATCGAGTGCTGGTCGGGGTTGAGGACCCCGGCGGTGCCCTTGAGCAGCAGGTCCAGGAAGCCGATCGCCGAGCCCAGCGGGTTGCGCAGGTCGTGCGTGATGTAATGGAGGAAGTCCTCCTTCATCTTGTCGAGCTCGCGCTCGAGGGTCACGTCGCGCAGCGCGTACACCGTGCCCTGCTCGCCGGTCCCGCCCGGGGTGACGACCGGGCTGGCCGCGGCGCGCACGAAGCGGCGCTCGTCGAGGGTGGAGAGGTCGGCCTCCTTGACCTCGCCCGGCTTGGCGCCCACCGCGCGCACCGCGTCGCGCAGGGGCCCCTCGGGCACCAGGCCCTCGAAGGAGGCGCCCTCGACCGCGGCCTCGTCGGGCACGCCCAGCATCTCCCGCGCGCGGCGGTTCATCAGCGAGACGCGGCCCTCCGGGTCCACCATCGCGATGCCCTCGCCGATGGAGAACAGGATCGCCTCCGTCTTGCGCTGCTCGGCGATCAGCCGGTCGACCTGCAGATGCGAGTACTGGCGCAGGCGCGCGGTCATCGCGTTGAAGGTCTCGGCCAGATCCTGCAGCTCGTCGCCGGTGCTCACGTCCACGCGCGCGTCGAAGTCCCCGCGCGCGACCGCCTCGGCCGCGCGGGTCAGCTCGAGCAGCGGCGCGGCCAGCGCGCGCGCCAGCAGGGCGGCCGCCAAGAGCGACCCCAGGATCACCACGATGACGGCGTAGATCGCCGTGCGCCGCGCCTGCGCCGCCGCGAGGTAGGCCTCGTCGCGGTCCTGGAGGATCAGCACCGCGCCGCCGAAGGACGGCACCGGCGCGTACGCGCCGACGTACCACTTGCCGGAGCCGTCGGAGAACTCGCTGGAGCCGGCGGAGCGGCCGGTCAGGGCGGCGCGGGTGATCGTCCAGCCCGACAGGCCGCGCAGCCGGTGCCCCTCGGGCAGCGCCAAGGGTTTTCCCTCCGCGTCCACCAGCACGCCGAAGCCGGTCCCCCCGACGCGGTCCGCGGCGACGCGCTCGGCGATCGGGTCCAGCGGGACGACGACGCGGGCGTAGACATCCTTGTTGAACGGGTAGTGCAGGACCAGCATGGGCCCCGCCTTGCCCTCGACGACCTGGGCCCCGCGCCCCCCGGAGCTGAGCGCGCGCTTCAGGGACTCGCGCGCCGCCTGAGGCGACAGCGCGGCGGCGTCGGCCAGGTCCGGGTTGAGCACCTCCAGGATCGCCCCGCCCCGGCGGCGGAGCAGGGAGATGGACGCCACCCCGGTGTCGCTCTCGACCAGGCTCTTCAGGAGGGCCTGCTTGTCGGCCCAATCCATGCGCGCCTTCAAGGCCAGCATCGCCACGCGCACGCGCCCGTCCACGCCGTCGATCCAGCCCTGCACGCGCTCGGCCGACTTCTCGGCCAGCTTCACATGCAGCTCGAGCACGGCGTCCTGCACGCCGCGCCGGCTGGACTGCATCATCCGCCACGACAGGAAGAGCACCGGCGCGAGCGCCAGCACTCCCATCACCGCGGCGAAGCGGCGCGATAAGCCCGACCTCAGCCAACTCATGTCCCTTCCGTGAGGATAGGGCGGAGACGGGCCCGTGTCAATACTGGCGGGGAGCGGACCAGGAGGTCGCTAATTAGAGGAACTTCTCGGCGAGAAGGCCCGCCGCGCCCATCGCGAGCATCAGGGCCAGGCTCGCGGCGGCCGGGGGCAGTCGCGCCGGGGCCGGATCCTCCGGCTCGAAGGCGGCGGCGCGGGCGGCGGAGGCGACCCGCGGCACGGCGGGGGCGGCCTCGGCGACCGCGGGGGCGGCGGCGAAGGCGGAGGCTGAGACGGCGGAGACCGGGGCGGCGCCCTGCGCCGCGGCGTCCTCGGAGGCGGACGCCGCCTCCATCAAGCCGCGGGCCTCCAGCCACGCGGTGGAGGTCAGCGGCGCCCGGGGCGCCTGAGCGCGGACCGCGACGGGCGGCGGAGCGGCCAGTCCCAGCGCGGAACGAACGCGCACGGCCAAGCCGGCGCCGAGTTCCAGCGTCAGGCGCTCGACGATCCCCCCCGCGTGCGCGAACGCCGAGCCCCCCGGGCGCGGGAGCCCGGCGGCGGCGGGCGCGCGCG
>JAJXTZ010000008.1 GCA_021783355.1 bacterium
AGCGCCGCGGGCGCCGGGGCGCCCGCCGCCGGGGGCGGGGGGGGCGGCGGCGGCGAGGCGGAGCGCAAGCCCTGCTCGGGCAAGAACACGAACATCGCGATCACCCGCATCATCTGCTCGGTGCTCTCGAAGGCGGGGGACATCGAGCTGGAGCCGCGGACCAACTCGCTGATCGTCACCGACATCCCGGAGGTCTTTCCGCAGGTCGAGCAGGTCATCGCCGAGCTGGACAAGAAGGCGCCGCAGGTCATGATCGAGGCGCAGATCGTCGAGATCGACTCCAACCGCGTCCGCGACCTCGGCTTCGAGTGGGGCGGCACCAACGGCGAACTCGGCACCTTCACCGGCGGCGCCCGCGACACCTCCTTCCCGCTCAACTTGCCGCAGAACCTCAACAACACGCACTTCTTCGACCCGCTGAACCCGAAGGGCGGCATCATCAGTTCCTTGGGAAGTTCCGGGTCCAGCTCCAGCAGCAGCGGTTCCACGGGGTCCACGTCCTCGAGCAACCTGCTCATCAGCCAGACCGGCTACCTGAAGACGAGCGTCCTGGACCTCTCCCAGCTGAGCATCACGCTGCGCGCGCTGGTGCAGCGCTCGGAGGCCCGCTTCCTGGGCAAGCCCAAGGTCCTGACGATGAACAACAAGACGGCCACCATCGAGATCCAGTCCGACGAGGCGGTCGCCCTGCAGAGCAACCTGACGGCCTCGCAGGGGGCCTCGCAGTCCGTCCAGCAGGCCGAGCGCTTCCCGACGGGCGTGACCCTCAAGGTGACCCCGCAGATCAACAAGGAAGGCTACATCACGATGCTCCTGGAACCGAGCTTCACCGACGTCCAGGAGGCCGCGATCTCGAGCTCGGCCAACAAGATCTTCAATCCCATCACCCGCAAGGCCAAGACCATGGTGCGGGTCAAGAACGGCCAGACCTTGGTCCTGGGAGGCTTGCTGCGCTCGACCGAGAACAAGGTCGTGCGCAAGGTCCCGTTCCTCGGCTACATCCCGATCGTGGGCTGGCTGTTCACCAGCGTCTCCAACAGCCGGATCAATTCCGACCTGGTCATCTTCATCACCCCGACCATCGTCAGCGACTGACGGCCGGTCAGGAATCGCCCAGGACGCCGGGCTTGACAACCCCGGGCCGGCGGCTATACTTCGGTTAAAGGAGGGTAAAAACGCCCCATGTCCCAGTCCTTGGCCGAGATCCTCGTCACCAGCGGCGTCCTGACCGAGGACCAGCGCGAGAAGGCGCAGAAGGTCGCCAATCAGACGAAGTGCCAGTTCTCCGAGGCGGTGATTAAGCTCGGCTTCACCAAGGAGGACGACATCGCCGTCGCCCTGTCCAAGCAGCACGGCATCCCGTACGCGTCGCGCGAGAACAAGATCCTCAAGGCCGAGAAGGGGCAGAGCCTCGAGAAGGTCGTCCCCGAGTCCTACGCGCGCGAGAATTTCCTCCTCCCGCTCTTCCAGGACAACAACGTGCTGGCCGTGGCCCTTTCGGATCCGGGCAACGTCCTGGTGATGGACAACCTGAAGCTGCTGACCGGGCTGGAGATCCAGCCCTTCATCGCCACCAAGACCCAGATCATCAAGGCCATCGACGAGTTCTACTCCAGCGGCAGCATGATTGACCAGACCCTCAACAAGCAGCAGGAGGACGAGGTCGAGGAGGCGCCGCAGGCGGGCGACGAGCGCTTGAACCTGGACCAGATCACGGCCGACGCGCAAGGCGCGCAGGCGGTCGGCGTGGTCAACGCGATCCTCAAGCAGGCCATCCAGGAGCGCGCCTCGGACATCCACATCGAGAAGTTCGACGAGCGCATCGCGGTGCGCTTCCGCATCGACGGCACGCTCTACGAGCGCTCGGCCCCGCCGAAGCAGGCCTTCAACGCGATCGTCTCGCGCCTGAAGATCCTGTCGAAGCTCGACATCGCCGAGCGCCGCCTGCCGCAGGACGGCCAGTTCTCCATCAAGGTCCAGAACCGCATCATCGACCTGCGCGTCTCCATCTGCCCCTGCGTGTTCGGCGAGAAGGTCGTCATGCGCCTGCTCGACAAGGGCGCCGTGGACCTGGACATCAACAAAATCGGACTGGAGCCGCGCCAGCGCGACGACATCATCGAGGCCGCCAACAAGCCGCACGGGCTCTTCTTCATGACCGGCCCGACCGGCTCGGGCAAGACCACCACCCTGGGCGCGATCCTGAACACCATCAAGAGCCCCGACATCAACATCATGACCATCGAGGACCCGGTGGAGCTCAAGATCGAGGGCATCAACCAGGTGCAGGTGCGCTCCCAGATCGGGCTGACATTCGCCTCGGCCCTGCGCTCCTTCCTGCGCCAGGACCCGGACGTCATCCTGGTCGGAGAGGTCCGCGACCAGGAGACCGCGCAGACCTGCCTGCGCGCGGCGCTCACCGGCCATCTGGTGATCTCGACCCTCCACACCAACGACGCGCTCTCCTGCGTGGTGCGTCTCATCGACATGGGCATCGAGCCGTTCATGCTGGCCAACTCGCTCCAGTTGGCGGCCGGCCAGCGCCTGGTGCGCCTGCTCTGCCCGCACTGCAAGAAGCCGGCCCAGGTGCCGCCGGACGTGGCCGCCAACGTTGTCAAGGAAGCCTTGCTGGAGACGCCGCCGGATCCGGCCGCCGTCGTCTTCTACGAGTCGCGCGGCTGCGACAAGTGCTCCCGCACGGGCTACTCAGGCCGCAAGGCCATCTACGAGGTCTACAAGCTCAACGGCGCCATGCGCGAGATCATCTACCGCTATGGCGGCGACATTGGACGGCTGAAGGCCGCGGCCGAGGAAGCGGGCATGTGGAACATGCGCGCCAGCGGCTTTCGAAAAGTGCTCAACGGGCTGACCACGATCGAGGAGGTCATGTCGGTCACGGTGGCCGAATGAGGGCGGATTGACAACCCCCGCCGCCCCTGTTACACTGGGCTAAATGGCGCGCTATTCCTATACCGTCCAAGACAGCAAGGGAGAGACCTCCAGCGGAGCCATCGAGGCCGCCGACGAGAACGAGGCCATCAACGCCCTTCAAGCGAAGGGCTATTTCATCCTCTCCATCAGCTCGGACAAGGGCGGCTCCGCGGCGGCCAAGAGCGGGGGGGGCGGCGGCAAGGTCGCCGTCCGAGATCTGGTCTTCTTCGCCGAACAGTTGGCCACCCTGCTCAACGGCGGCGTCCCGCTGGTGCGCGCGCTCTCGCTGCTGGGAGAGAACTCCGGCTCCAAGGGCCTGCAGTTCGCGCTGGCGCAGGTGACCAAGGACGTGGCCAGCGGCACGGCGCTCTACAAGTCGCTGGAGAAGCATCCCAAGGTCTTCGACACGCTGTGGGTGTCGCTGGTCCAGGCCGGCGAGATGGGCGGACAGCTGCCCAAGGTGCTCAAGCAGATCAGCTCGTACCTGGCCTCGCAGGCGGAGCTCCAGGGCAAGATCATCACGGCGCTGGCGTACCCGGGCGTGCTGATGACGATCTCCATGGGCGTGCTGATATTCTTCATCGTCAAGATCGTTCCGGTCTTCGCGGACATCTTCAAGAGCTTCCAGGTCAAGCTCCCGCCGCTGACGGCGGTCATCATCGTCTTCTCCAACATCCTCGTCCACCACCTGGCGGGCCTGATCATGACCATCGCGGCCACCTATTTCGCCTGGACCGCCTACACGTCCACGGAGGCCGGCCAAGAGACCAAGTGGAAGATGATCTTCAGCGTCCCGTTTTTCGGGGACTTCGTGAAGAACATCCTGGTCGAGCGCCTGCTGACCACCCTGTCCACGCTGATCGAGTCGGGCGTCAGCATCTTGAACGCGATCTCGGTGCTGGAAGGCGTCTTCGCCACCAACGTCATCTTCAAGCGCGTGATGGGCGCGGTCAAGAACGACGTGGCCAGCGGCAAGTCCATCTCGGCGTCGTTTAAGAAGACCGGGGTGCTGCCCAACCTAGTCACCGAGATGATGTTCATGGGCGAGGAGTCGGGGAAGCTCCCGGACATGCTGGTGACGCTCTCCGGCTTCTACAAGGAGCAGATCGACCAGTTCACGCGGCGCTTCAACGCCATCATCGAACCGATGATGGTCGTGGGCATCGGAGCCATCGTCGGCGTGATCGTGCTGGCCGTGTTCATGCCGATCTTCAAGCTGTCCACGATGGGGGGCCACTGATGAACCTCCGAGACCGCCGCGGCTACACGCTGATCGAGCTGGTCGTCGTGATTCTGATCATCGGCATCCTGGCCTCCATCGCCGTGCCGCAGTACCTGCGCACGATGGAGAGCAGCAAGGCCGACGACGCGGTGGCGACCGTCAACATGATCGGCACCACCAACAAGATGTTCGCGCTGGATCACGGCGGCTATTACGTCAGCGGGAAGTTCACCGCGTCCTGCGGCCAGCCCAGCCCCACCACCTATTGCGATCAGGTCGGCGTCGGGCTCGCCTATCCTCCGCCGTTCACCAACCCCTGCGTGCTCGTCTGGTGCCGGTACCTCGCCGACCAGGACTGGGCCAGCAAGCCGTACGACTTTTACGCCTGCGACGGGGCCACCACCGGGACCTGCGCCGGCCAGGGCTCCACCTATCAGGTCTCCGGCGCCTCGCGCAAGTCCACCGCGTACGCTCCCTACAACACCTGGGCCTACACGATGACCACGTCCGGGGTGATCACTCCATATGGGACGACCGCGCCGACGCCGACCTATTGAGCGCCGCGCCGCCTCCGGCTACACGCTGGTGGAGGTCGTGGTGGCCGTGCTCATCTCGGCCATCATGGTGACCGCGGTCTTCAGCACCGCGCTGACCTCCAAGACCAGCACCGGCAAGAGCGACCGGCGCCTGATCGCGTCCCAAGCGGCGCGCGACATGACCTCCCGGCTGCGCCAGTTCGTCACCGGCTGCGGCTGCGCCGCCGACAACACTTGCCCCGCGCCCGGCTGCACGGACATCCTGGGCCCCACCAACCGCGCCGGCTCGGCCAGTTGGTACATGAACGACCCCGGGGGCTCTCCGTCGGTCGTGGACAGCCAGGGCGACAAGTGGGCCCTCTCCTGCGGCGCGCACACCATCACCGGGCTCCTCCCGTCTTGGTTCGAGGCCGCCCCGTACAACGCCAAGATCGTGTACACCGTGAGCAACTGCGCCGGCGGCGACACTCCCCCGATGGTGTCGGTCAGCGTCCCCTGGACGGAACCGTGAGGACGCCCCGCTCCCGCGCCGGCTACACCCTGATCGAGCTCGTCATCGCGATCTCGCTGGCCTCCATCGTCCTGGTGGGCCTGTTCGCGATCATGGCCTCGATGATGAACTTCCAGGTGGAGGCCCTCAAGAAGGGGACCGTCAACGGCTGGTCCCTGGCCGCCCTGCTGTCGATGAATCGGGAGATCGAGGACGCCAGCGTCATCGTCTACCCGAGCGCCGGCGGCAGCGCCAATTCGATTAGTCTCTGCACCAACTACTCTCACATCATGGCGGGAGCGGGAGGCTCCGCCGACGGCAGCATCTCCGGCGCGGCCTCCGACCCCATCCAGACCATCGACTACTGCTACGACCCCGCCAACCTGGTGATGCGCCGCCAGGTGATCGACGGGTCCTGCCCGGTGCTGGGCTCCGCGCCTCCCGCCTGCACGGCATCCAACTACGCGCCCGGCGCCCAGCAGGACACCAAGACCAGCGGCGTCATCGCCATCAGCGTCTATCAGGCCCCCGGCAACCCCAGCGTGTTCACGCGCTCCGCGAACCGTTCCGGGGAGATACGCCTCCGGTACGTGATCGGCAATCCCAACTCCACCACGACCCCATCCCCGGGCTCGGCGATGGTGCGCAACCCGCAATCCATGGCTTTCGACACCACCTTGAGCGTGAACAGGCAATATGGGAACAACCAGGACTGAACGAGGGAGGCGCGGGAGCGTGCTCCTGCACGTGCTGGTGACGGGGGCCGTCGTGGCCCTGATCGCGGCCAGCCTCCTTCGACTGGCCACCCTGCGCTACCAGGTGACCGCCCGGGCCCAGCAGGCCACCGTCGAGCGCCGCTCCGACGAAGGCGCCATGGCGCGCATCATCTCCGCCTGGAACGCCGCCAACCAGAACTGCACGGCCGTGCCGGGCTACTCCGTCAGCGGCTCGGCCGGCAGCTGTTCCTGCACCTTGAACCCCTCGAGCTCCGGCGACCCGACGGTCACCGCGTACATGAGCGGCGGGAACTGCACGCTCAAATTGGTCTCCAGCGACTCGATGCATTGAGCGGCAAAGCCCTCATCGTCAACGCCGACGACTTCGGCGACAATCCCGCCGTCAACGAGGCGGTCCTGCGCGCCTACCGGCATGGCGTCCTGCGCTTCGCGAGCCTGATGGTCCTGCGCCCGGCCGCCGCCGCGGCCGCCCGCCTCGCCACGGAGAACCCGGGCCTGGGCGTGGGCCTGCACCTGGAGCTGTGCGCGGACGCGCCGCAAGAAGCCGGCCTGCGCTACTTCTTCAGCCCCAAGGCCCGCGCCGGCCTGGAGGGGGAGATCCGCCGCCAGATCGAGGCCCTGCTGGCCTTCGGGATCGCGCCCACGCACGTGGACGGCCACATCAACGTCCACGTCCATCCCGTGGTCTTCCCGGTCCTGTGCCGGCTGGCGCGCGAGTACCGCATCCCGCGCGTGCGCCTGCCCTCCGGCGAGATCGGGCCCAGCCTCTCCTGCCCGGACCTGGAGCCGGTCACGCCGCGCCTGGCGCTGGCCGGCGTCTTCGGCGCGATGGGCGCCTGGGTGCGCCCCGCGGCCGGCGGGCTGCAGGTCCCGGCCACCTGGGGCCTCCTGCGCTCGGGCCGCATGAGCGAGGACTACGTCGTCTGGCTGCTGGGGCGGCTCCCGGAGGGCGTCACCGAGCTCTACTTCCACCCCAGCGCTGACCCGGCGACCGCAATCCCGGACGGCCGGCCGACCCCCAGCCACCAGAGCTGGTCGGAGCTTCAGACTCTGCTGAGCCCGAGGGTGGCCGCCGCGCTGGAAGAGTCCGGGGCGCGGCTCGTCTCGGCGCGTTAAGCCGAGGCCGCCGTCTTGCGGCGCTGATGAAGGGCGTACATGCCCAGCCCCGCCGCGGCCCAGCAGAGCTCGCGCACGTGTCGGACGACGCCGAGCGTGAAGCCGGATTCGGCGCGCAGGCCCAGCGCGGCGAAGATGGCGGCCTTGCCGGCCTCCTGGGTGCCGACCTTCGCGGGGACCCAGAAGGCGAGGGCGTCCACCAGGTTCGACAGGAACTCGATCGAGAGGGCCGTCATCGGGCCGACGCCCAAGCCCAGGAAGTGGCAGATCAGCCAGACCTCGGCGGCACCCCAAGTGTAGCCCAGCATGAAACAGGAGATCGAGCCGAAGAAGCGGCCCGGGTGGCGGACCAGGTAGCGCTTGAGCAGCTCTCGCACCGGGGCGCTGGATTCCACGGCCTTTGGGAAGCGGCGGTGGAGCCACTCCGGGGGCCGCATCAAGAGCAGCGCCACGCCCAGCGTGATGCCGAACAGGATGCCGCCAACGCCGAATGCGCCCAAGGTCGCCTCGCGGCCGCCGAAGGCGAAGAGCTTCGCGTGCAGCAGGTAGCCGATGCCGCTCAGGATGAAGAAGGCCTGGCCGACGGACTGGGTGACCTTGGCGACCAGGACGCTGGTCACCTTGACCTCGTGCGGCAGGTCGCTGCGCATCATCCCCGGCCGGACGAACTCGCCGCCCATCTGGGCGCTCGGGGTCAGGTAGTTGACGCCGTCGCCGGCGATGCGCACGCGCACCAGGTCCCAGAAGCGGGCGCGCGGGGCGCTCTCGGGGGGGAAGGCCAGCTTCCACGCCGAGGCGTTGAGCATGTGGTCGAAGATCTGGAACGGAAGCAGGACCGCGAAGCCCCAGCCGAAGGCCTCCAGGTGGCGCCACACGCGCCGGGGGTCGAAGGTCCACAGCAGGTACAGGAAGGTCGCCGCGCCCAGGACGAGGACGACCCGCGTGAATTGGGTCTTCAGGCGGCTCATCGCGCCCTTAAGGCTCGACCGCGGCGGGACGCGAGAGCTTCGCCGGGAACGGCGTCAGGCGCCCGTGAGGCTGGACGTCGTAGGTCTGGCCGCGCCAGACCACCTGGGTGGAGCTCCACGCGGCGACCCACGCCGCGAAGGCGAACCACTCGCTGAGCGGGATCAACCACAGCGCGCGCAAGGGCTGGCGGCCGCCCAGGTCGCGGCTGAGCGACGCGCTGGCGGCTGCCTTCGCGGCCCACAAGGCCGCGAGCAGGAAGAGGGAGACGCGGTCGGGTCCCAGGAGCAGGACCTTCAGCGACAGCAGGGAGAAGCCGTGCTGGATCAGGGAGGCGGCGTAGCCGGCCGGCTGGCAGACGCGGATGGTGCGGGCCCAGCGGGTCAGGTGCTTGAAGTGCTCCGGGCCGCTCCTGATGTCGGGGACGGTCTCCACCACGGCGTCGCAGAGCTCCAGGCGCCAGCCGGCCTCGCGCACGGACTCGCCCAGCCAGAAATCGTCGGCCAGATGATCGGCCAGGTTGGCGAAGCCGCCGGACTCGTCGAGGGCCCGGCGGCGGACCATCATCGCCGCGCCCATCGCGAAGCGCATGCCGAAGGCCGCCGCGCACAGCGCCTGAGGCAGGAAATGGGCGTTGATCGACAGAGCCTCCATCAGCCCCCACGGCCCGCGCGAGCCGATGGCCTCATAGAAGGCGGTGGTCATCCCCACGCCGGGGTCGGCGAAGGGAGCGGCCATGCGTTGGAGCAGGTCCGGGCGCGCACGGACGTCCGAGTCCGACATCAGCAGGAGGTCGTACTTGGCGAACGGGTACGCGTTGGCCATGTTGTTGACCTTGGGGTTGTAGCCGATGCGGTTCATGGAGACCACGATCTCCATGTCCACGCCGGGGAAGTCGCGCTTGAGCCGCGTGACCGCGCCCAGGGCCGGGTCGTCCGGGGACTGCAGGCAGAAGAGGATCTGCCAGCACGGATAGTCCTGGCGGCAGAAGCTCGCCAGGTTCTCGTACAGGGCGCCCTCGTCGCCCTTGAGCGGCTTGATGACGGTGACCGGCGGCAGCGACGCCGGACGCGGGCGGGAGCGCAGGCGGCGCAGGAGGCCGCGACCGGCGATCGCCGCGGCGGCCGCGAACAGGAGCGCGAAGAGCCCCGTCGCCGGCGCCGCGACGGACAGCACGGCCCATCCGGCCCTCGCGGCCGCGAGCATCATCCGCCCGCCGATCGGCAAGCGCATCGCACGCTCAGGCGGCGACCGGCTCCTTCTTCTCTCCGGACTTCGCGGGGGCAACGGCCACGCGGGAGACGGCCGGGGCCTGGCGCCCGCGCAGGTAGTCCAGGAACTCCTTGCCCTCGCGCAGGCGCCGGCGGCGCTCGACGGGGTCCTTGGCCATCGCCTTGAGCATGCGCAGGATCGGCGTCGGGCGCGCGTAGAACTTGGAGTAGAAGCGCTTGACGCCGGCCTCGATGTCGGGGGCCTTCAGGTGGGGGTACTGGATGGCCGAGGCCTGCGTGCCGTCGTTGCGGACCAGCAGCGTCTCGTCGTACCATTTGTTGCTCATCGCCTGGCGGTAGAGCTCGGTGCCGGGATAGGCGGCGGCCAGCGAGACCTGGATGGTGTCCACGTTCAGGGCGCAGGCGAACTTGATGGACTCCTCGATGGTCTCCTTGGTCTCGCCCGGCAGGCCCAGGATGAAGGTGCCGTGGATGACGATGCCGAGCGCCCGGCAGTTCTTGGTGAACTCCTTGGCGATGTCGACGCGCACGCCCTTCTTGATGTTGTTGAGGATGGTCTGGTTGCCGGACTCGTAGCCGACGAGCAGCAGCCGCAAGCCGTTCTCCTTGAAGGTCTTCAGATACTCGTAGGGGACGTTCGCGCGGCTGTTGCACGACCAGGTGATGCCGAGCTTGCCCAGGCCCTTGGCGATCTCCGCCGCACGCGTCAGGTCGGCCGTGAAGGTGTCGTCGTCGAAGAAGAACTCCTTGACCTGCGGGAACATCTCCTTGGCGCGCGCCATCTCGGCGATGACCGCCTGGGCCGACTTGGTGCGGTAGACGTGGCCGCCGACGGTCTGGGGCCACAGGCAGAACGAGCAGCGCGCCGGGCAACCGCGGCCCGTGTACAGGGACAGGTACGGGTGCTTCAGGTAGCCGATGTAGTAGTTCTCGATCTTGAGGTCGCGCTTGTAGACGTCCAGCACCGACGGCAGCGCGTCCATGTCTCCAATCAGGGACCGGTCCGGGTTGTGGACGATGCCGCCGTCCTTGCGGTAGGACAGGCCGGCGATCTCCTCATACGGGCGACCCTCCGCGACTTCCTTCAGGGTGAAGTCGAACTCCTCGCGGCCGACGAAATCCAGCACCGGCGCGGCCTTCAGCGACTCCTCGGGCAGGACCGCCACGTGCGCGCCGACGAAGCCGATGCGCATCTCCGGGTTCTGGGCCTTCAGCGCCTGGGCCACCTTGGCGTCGTTGTCGAAGGAGGGGGTGGAGGTGTGAATCACGCACAGCTCGAAGCCGCGGGCCCGGCGCAGGACCTCCTCGAGGTCCAGATCGTCGGCGGGCGCGTCGATGAGCTTGGAATTGGGGATCAGGGCGGCGGGCTGGGCCAGCCAGGTGGGAAACCAGAAGGACTTGATTTCGCGGCGGGCCTGGTAGCGGGCGCCGGCTCCTCCGTCGAAGCCCTCAAAAGAGGGGGGGTTCAGGAACAGCGTGCGCATGGTGGCCATCGGGTCTCCGTACGAGGGATCGGCGTCTGGGACGAATTGAACCCCGTTATTTTACCAGAAATCCGCTCCTGGCGGACGCCGGGGACTTCTGTTAGACTCAAGGAATGAAGCCCCTGCGGACCCCGGCCACCCTCCTGGCCCTCCTGCTGGCCGCGTCGGCGGCCGCCGCAGACGGCTTCGCCAGCTTCGCCTCCGACGGCGGGGGCCAAGCCTGGCGGGAGACCCTGACCCCGCATTTCACCATCCACCACCAGACCGTCTGGCTCCCGCCGGGGCTCACGATGGGCGTGGAGAAGGTCCATTTCCGCCTGGAGATGGACCTGGGGATGTTCTCCAGCTGGCCGTCCAAGGGCCGCATCAACTTCTACCTGTACAAGGACCTACAATCCTACGAGGCCGGGGAATTCCATCCCCCGGCCTGGTCCAACGGCCTGGCCGTCTACGACCGCAACGCGGTGGCAATCCCGGCGATGAAGAAGACCTCTCAGATCCTGCGCGTCTTCGCCCACGAGACCACCCACCTGGTGTTCGTCAACTACTTCCACGAGGCGCACCGCGACCCGCCCAATTGGCTCAACGAAGGCCTAGCCATGCTGGAGGAGGCCCCGTCCCCGGACCGCCCCCAGGCCTCGCAGTGGTACCAGAACATGGTGGCCATGGACCCCGCGAAGTGGTTCCCCATGGACGCATTCTTCCGAACCTCCCCGATGCGCGACCTGGGCAACGACAAGGGCCGCGTGGCCGTCTTCTACATCCAGGCGTATTCGATCGTGCAGTTCCTGGTCCGCCAGCATTCGCGCCTGCAGTTCAAGGCCTTCTGCTCGGACCTGCGCGACGGCCTGAGCGCTGCGGAGGCCTTGCGCTTGGTCTACCACTACCGCTCGCCGCAGGAGTTCGAGAAGCGCTGGCGTCAGTGGCTGGCCGACCCCGTGCACAAGCGCCGCGTGGCGGCCCTGGCTCCCGGCGAGGTCTCCAGCGGCGACGGGGTGATCGACCGGGCCGGCGGCCCCGGCTCGGCGGGGGCCTTCGGCGGGTTCTCCAACAGTTTCTCCAAGGGCTGGGAGATCAAACCCCGGATGGTCTTCCCCACGAAGGCCTCGGCCCCGGCCCCGGGCGCTTCCGAGTAGCCGTCAGGCCCCGGTCGCCGCCGGTTGGGCCAGGAAGCGGCCGGTGTGCGAGGCGGAGACCTTGGCCAGGTCCGCCGGACGGCCGGCGGCCACCAAGGTCCCGCCGCGGTCGCCGCCCTCGGGCCCCAGGTCGATCAGCCAGTCCGAGGAGCGCATCACGTCCGTGTTGTGCTCGATGACCAGGACCGTGTTGCCCTGATCGGTCAGGCGATGCAGGACCTCCAGCAGCTTGGCGACGTCGGCGAAGTGCAGGCCCGTGGTGGGCTCGTCCAGGACATAGAGGGTGCGCCCTGTGGCGCGGCGGGAGAGCTCGGTCGCGAGCTTCACGCGCTGGGCTTCGCCGCCGGAGAGCGTGGTGGCGGCCTGGCCCAGCGCCGCGTAGCCCAGGCCCACGTCCTCCAGGGTCTTGAGGACGCGCACGATGGGGGCGTGCGCCTCCAGGAAGGCTCGCGCCTCGGAGACCGACATCGCCAGGACCTCGGCGATGTTCTTGCCCTTGTAGCGCACGGTCAGGGTCTCGTCGTTGAAGCGCTGGCCCTTGCACTCGTCGCAGGGGACGAAGACGTCGGGCAGGAACTGCATGGAGATCTGCAGGACGCCGTCGCCTTGGCAGTTCTCGCAGCGCCCGCCCTTCACGTTGAACGAGAAGCGGCCCGGCTTGTAGCCGCGGGCCTTGGAGGCGGGCAGCAGCGCGAAGAGGTCGCGCACCGGCCCCCAGAGCCCGGTGTAGGTGGCCGGGTTGGAGCGTGGGGTCCGGCCGATCGGGGTCTGGTCCACCAGGATGATCTTGTCGAGCAGGTCGGCGCCGAGGATGGCCTTGTGCCGGCCCGGCTCGTCCTTGGCGCCGTGGAGCTTGTGGGCCAGGGCCTTGTAGATGATCTCGTGGACGAGGGTCGACTTCCCCGAGCCCGAGACGCCGGTCACGCAGACCAGCTCTCCCAGCGGGACGTCGGCGTCCAATCCTTTCAGGTTGAATTGCCTGGCGCCCCGCACCTTGAGCCAGCCCTTGGGCGGGCGCCCCCGGGACGGCGGGGGGAGGTGCCCCTGGCCGCGCAGGTAGGCGGCGGTGAGCGACTCCTTGGACTTGATGATGTCCGCGGGCTTGCCCTGCGCCACGATCCGGCCCCCGTGCACGCCCGCGCCGGGGCCCAGGTCCACCACCCAGTCGGCGGAGCGGATGGTCTCCTCGTCGTGCTCGACGACGATCAGGGTGTTGCCCAGGTCGCGCAGGCGGCGCAGGGTGGTCAGCAGACGGGCGTTGTCCCGGGGATGGAGGCCGATGGACGGCTCGTCGAGGACGTACATGACGCCGGTCAGCCCGGAGCCGATCTGGGTGGCCAGGTGGATGCGCTGGGCCTCGCCGCCGGCCAGGGACTCCGAGGCGCGGTCCAGGGTCAGGTAGTCCAGGCCCACGGCGGACAGGAACTCCAGGCGTGAGACGATCTCCTTCATCACCTGCTTGGCGATCTGGCGCTCCTGTTCGCTCAGGCGCAGCGCCTTGAAGAAGGCCAGCGCCTTCTCCACCGACATCCGCGTCGCCGCGTCGATGTTGGTCCCGTCCAGGCGCACGGCCAGGGCCTCGGGCTTGAGGCGCGCGCCCTTGCAGGACGGGCAGAGCTTGCGGGAACTGAAGCGCTCGGCGATGGCGCCCTTGACGAAGTCGGACTCGGTCTCCGACAGGCGCCGCTCCAGGTTCTTGATCACGCCCTCGAACTCCTGGTCGTTCTTGGCCCAGGACGGCTTGTAGGTGCCGCCGCCGCGCAGCAGGATCTCGCGGTGCTTCTCGGAGAGCTTCTCCCAGGGCCGGTCCATCGGGATGTCGAACTGGCGGCAGATCTGCTCCAGGATCTCCGTGTAGTAGCCCGACCAGGAGCGCTTCCAGCGGTTGGTGCGCGTGGTGACCGGGTCGGACCAGGCGACGATCGCGCCGTCCTCGATGGACTTGGTCGGGTCCGGGACGATCCGGTCCTCGTCCATCTCGGTCTTGACCCCGAGGCCGTCGCAGGCGGGGCAGGCGCCGTACGGGGAGTTGAAGGAGAACAAGCGCGGCTCGACCTCCGGCAGGCTCAGGCCGCACTTGGGGCAGGCATGATGCTCGGAATGGAGGCTGCCGGCGGCGGGGTCGGCGGCGGGCTCCACGCGCGCCAGGCCCCGGGACTCCTTGAGCGCGATCTCCACCGAGTCGGTCAGCCGCTGCCGGTCGTCCGCCGAGACCTTCAGCTTGTCCACGAAGAGCTCGATGGTGTGCTTCTTGTAGCGATCCAGCGCGGGCGGGTCCGAGAGCTCGTGGACCTTGCCGTTCGTGCGCGCGGAGACGAAGCCGGAGCGCAGCAGGCGCTTGTAGAGGTCGTCGTAGGTCCCGGGGCGGCTCTGGACCAGCGGCGCGTACACCGCGACCGACTGCCCCGCCCGCGTGCGCAGGATCTCCGTCACGATGGCCTGCGCCGACTGCTTCTTGATGCGCGAGCCGCAGCGCGGGCAGTGCGGCTGGCCCACGCGCGCGAAGAGCAGGCGCAGGTAGTCGTAGATCTCGGTCACCGTGGCCACCGTGGAGCGCGGGTTGTGGGACGGGTTGCGCTGCTCGATGGCGATGGCCGGCGAGAGCCCCTCGATCAGGTCCACGTCGGGCTTGTCCATCAGTTCCAAGAACTGCCGGGCGTACGCCGAGAGCGATTCGACGTAGCGCCTCTGCCCCTCGGCGTACAAGGTGTCGAAGGCCAGCGAGGACTTGCCCGAGCCGGACAGCCCCGTGATCACCACGAGCTTGCCCCGAGGGATCTCCAGGCTGACGTTCTTGAGGTTGTGCTGTCGCGCGCCGACGACGCGGATGGTGTCCATGAGGGGCCTCCATTTTACCATTTCGACCGTCGCGGCGCCCTGCGGACGACCATCCGGGAACAAAACGGGGGGGTGCGCCGTATTCATGGGGACGACGGATCCGCGGGAATCCTGACCGAAACAGTCGACTGACGCTGGAGTCACCAAAATGACCCTCATGGATGAGTGCCGGGCTTTGAGCGACGATGAATTGGAAGGGGCGCTGCGTTTCCTGGCCGAGAGAGAGCGGCATGGGACCGCCAAACTGCTTGCGCACCTCGCCGAATACGACCGGAGACAGCTTTGCGTCAGCCGCGGACACTCGGGCTTGTTCCACTATTGTCTCCACACCTTGGGCTACGATGAGGGAGGCTCGTTCAGGCGGATCCGCGCGGCTCGAGTGGCGAGGCGGTGGCCCGTCGTCCTGGAGTGGATCGAGGCCGGAGAATTGCATCTGACGGCGCTCGTCGTTTTGTCGCCGGTCCTCAAGGATGAGAATGGGATCGCGCTTCTGCGAACGGCCAAAGGAAAGACGCGGCGCCAGCTCGAAGCGATCCTGGCCGAGAGCCTCCCTCGTGCACCGCAAGCCGATTTCGCCCGGCGACTCCCGGTGTGCGGCGGATGGAGCGTAGCGGTGACATCCCCCGTTGAAGCGGTCGAAGCACTTCCGGCTCAGCCGACTCCGCCTTCGGAGGGACCTCTCGACTTCGCGGCCCCGCCCGGGGATGAGACGTCGCGTCCGTCCTCGGTCCCCGCCGCCGGACGCGAGCGGCCATGGGAATGGCAGGCCATGGTCCCGATCTCCGCCGACCGCGTGCGCATCGGCTTCGACGCGGCGCTGGCGGTCATGCGCCTCATCGACCGGGCGCGGCAGATCCTGCGGCACAAATATCCCGACGGCCGGCTGGAGGACGTGGTCAAGGAGGCGCTGGAGCTCCTATTGGACCGCAAGGACCCGCAGAGGCGGCTGGGGCTGAAGGCCCCGGCTCCGGGTCCCGCCGCGGCGGCGCCGCCGGCGGGGGGCGCGGTCGTCCCCCTGTCGGGCGAGCCGCGCTTCCTGCGCTCCCTGCGCACCGGGCGCTACATCCCGGCGCGGGTCAAGGCGGCCGTTTGGCGGCGCGACGACGGGCGCTGCGCGTGGCGCTTCGAGGACGGGACGCCCTGCGGCTCGCGCGACGGCTTGGAGTACGACCACGTGCGGCCGTTCTCGCGCGGGGGGCGCTCGGACACGCCGCGCAACGTGCGCCTCCTGTGCCGTCTCCACAACCGCCTGGCGGCGGAACGCGCGGGCCTGTCCCCGGGGCCGCGCCCGGCCCCGGCGGGCCTCAGCGCGGGAGGCGGCGGCGGCGCCTGAGGAGGTTGGGGCGGCGCAGGCTCTCGCGCGGCTTGGGGTAGTCCAGCGTGTAGTGCAGGCCTCGCGACTCCTTGCGGGCCAGGGCGCCGCGGATCACCAGCGTGGCCACGTCGGCGATGTTGCGCAGCTCCACGATGTCCGGCGTGGGGACGGTGTTCCAGTAGTACTCGGCGATCTCGCGGTTGAGCAGCTCCATGCGCGCCAGGGCCCGGGCCAGGCGCTTGTCCGTGCGCACGATGCCCACGTAGTTCCACATCAGGCGCCGGATCTCGTCCCAGTTCTGCGAGACGACGACGGCCTCGTCGGAGGTCACCGCGCGCCCGTAGCGCCAGGGGGCCGCGACGAAGGGCGCCGCGGGGGCGGCGGCCCCCGCCGCGCCCAGCTGCTCGGCCGCGCGATGGGCGAACACGCAGCCTTCCAGCAGGGAGTTGGAGGCCAGGCGGTTGGCCCCGTGCAGGCCCGTGCGCGCCGTCTCGCCCACGGCGAAGAGGCCGGGGATCGAGGTGCGGCCGCGATCGTCGGTGACCACGCCGCCGCAAAAGAAGTGGGCGGCGGGCACGACGGGGATCGGATGGACGGCCATGTCGATGCCGAAGCCGAGGACTTTCTCGTAGATGTTGGGGAAGCGGGCGCGCAGGAACTTGCGGTCGCGGTGCGTCATGTCCAGGTACGCGCAGGCGTCGCCGGTGCGCTTCATTTCGGCGTCGATCGCGCGCGCGACGATGTCGCGGGGGGCCAGCTCCGCGCGCGCGTCGTAGCGGGGCATGAAGCGCTCGCCGGACTTCAGCCTCAGGAGCCCGCCCTCGCCGCGCAGGGCCTCGGAGAGGAGGAAGCTTTTCGCCAGCGGGTGGTAGAGGCAGGTCGGGTGGAACTGGACGAACTCCATGTCGGCCATCGCGGCCCCGGCGCGCCAGGCCATCGCCATGCCGTCGCCCGTGGCGATGTCGGGATTGGAGGTGTACAGGTACACCTTGCCCGCGCCGCCGGTGGCCAGGACGGTGGCCGAGGCCTGGTACGGGACGATGCGCCCCGTGGTCCGGTCCATCACGTAGGCGCCGCGGCAGGCGCGGCGGCGGTCGAGGAGGAGGTCCACGGCCAGATGGTTCTCGACCACGCGCACGCCGCGCGCGCGGCGCATGCCGGCCACGAGGGCCCGCTCGATCTCCCGGCCGGTGATGTCGCCCGCGTGCAGGATGCGCCTGTGCGAGTGCCCGGCCTCCAGGCCCAGGTCCACCACGGCCTCGCGCTCCGAGAACCGGACCCCCAGTTCCTGGAGCTCGCGCACGCGCGCAGGGGCCTCGGCGACGGTCAGGCGCACGATGCGCTCGTCGCAGAGCCCGGCCCCTGCCGTCAAGGTGTCCTTCACGTGGGATTCGAAGCTGTCCAGCTTGCTCATCACGGCCGCGATGCCGCCCTGGGCGTAGTTGGTGTTGGACTCGGCGGTGTCCTTCTTGGTGACGAGGGTGACCGAGCCCAGGCGGGCCAGCTTGCGCGCGGTCAGGAGCCCGGCAATGCCGCTGCCCAGGACCAGAAAATCGCTGCGTCTCGTGTCGGCGGGCATATTGAAAGGGGAGCCGGGGAGTGCTAGATTCTAACACATGATCCGGTCCATCGAGGGTGTCGTCCCCAAAATCCATCCGCGCGCGTTCGTCCACGACTCCGCCGAGCTCATCGGCCGCGTGTCACTGGCGCCCGGCGCGTCCGTCTGGCCGGGCTGCGCCCTGCGCGGCGACATCGATTGGATCCGCATCGGCGAGAACTCCAACATCCAGGACCTGACCGTCATCCACACCCGCGAAGGCCGCCCCGCCGTCGTCGGCCGCGGCGTGACCGTCGGGCACCGCGTGATTCTGCACGGCTGCCGCGTCGGCGACCGGGCTTTGATCGGCATGGGCGCCATCGTGATGGAGGCGACGATCGGCGCGCGCGCCCTGATCGGGGCCGGGGCCCTGATCCCGGCCGGGATGACGGTGCCGCCGGGGACGCTGGTGCTGGGGTCCCCGGGCCGCGTCGTGCGCAAGCTGCGCCCGGACGAGCTGCGCATGCTGGCCGAGAGCGAGCGCGACTACGTGGCCCGCGCGCGCCTGCACGCGGCGTCCTCGCGCCCCGTCTTCGGGCGCTGACGGTGGCCGCGGGAGCCTTCCTCGCCGGCGCCGTCCTGGGGGCCGCCGCCGGGGCGGGCCTGGCCGCCTGGGCCTGCGCGCGGGCCCGCCTGCGCCGCGGGCGGCTGTTCTCCTTCGCCCTGCACGAGGTGAACACGCCGGCCACGGCGGTCAACATGACGGTCATCAACCTGCTCACCGGGGTCTTCGGCGAGGTGCCGGCCGACCAGCTGCGCTGGCTGGAGATGGCCCGCGATCAACTCGGGCGCCTGTGCGGGCTCACCGGGGACCTGCGCGACCTGACGCATCTGGAGCTGCAGGGAAAGCTGCGCCTGCACCTGCTCCCGGCGGACCCGGCCGAGCTCGTCGAGGAGGCGCTGTCGCCCCTGCGCGCGGGCTTCGTCCAGGCCGGAGCGCCTCTGGAGGTCGTGGTCGCCCCGGGCCTGCCCCCGATCCTGGCCGACGCCGACCGCCTGCCCCGCGCGCTTGGGGGCCTCCTCTACCACGCCCGCAAGTTCCGCGCGTCGGGCCCGGTGCGCCTGAGCGTGCGCCGCGAGGGAGCCTTCGTCGCCTGCGAGGTCTCCTACACGGGGACGCCCCTCTCGCCCGCCCAAGCGCGCGACAGCCTGGACCTTTACTACCCGGCGCGGCGCCGCGACGACCACGTGCTCGCGGCCACCGGCCTGGGACTGGGCCTGACGCGGACGCTCGCCCGCCTGGGCGGGGGGGACCTCGCCCTGGAACCGGGGGAGAAGGGCGCCGCGCGCCTGATCCTGACCGTCCCCGTCGCGCCGGCCGCCTGATGGCGCGCATCCTGGTCGTCGACGACGAGGTGGACATCGTCGAGAACATCGCCGCCCTCCTCAAGGCCAAGGGCCACCAGGTCTCCTGGGCGGCGGACGGGGCCGAGGCCCTGGCGCGCGCGAAGAAGGAGCGCCCGGAGCTGGTCCTCCTGGACGTAATCCTGCCTCGCCTGTCGGGCTTCGACGTGTGCAAGCTGCTGCGCTCCGAGCCCAAGACCGCCAAAGTCAAGATCGTCATGGTGACCGGGCTGGGACGGCTCGGGGACGTGGAGACGGCCTTCGCCTCGGGGGCCGACGACTACCTGATCAAGCCGTTCGATTCCGAGCGCCTGTTCAAGAAGATCGAGAAGGTCCTGGCCCTGCCGTGAGCCGCGGGCCGGCGCCTCGCGCGGCCTACCGCCGCCTGCTGGCGGCCTACGGTCCCCAGGGCTGGTGGCCGACCACCCGCCCCGGCGCGGCCCGTCCGTCCTACGAGCCGCGCCGAGCGCGCGGACTCAGCGAGGCCGAGCGCGTGGAGATCTGCGTCGGCGCGATCCTGACCCAGAACGCCGCCTGGACCAACGCGGAGAAGGCGCTGGCGGGCTTGCGCCGCGTCCTCCCGCGCCCGGACTGGGCCGGCTTGGCTGCCCTGCCGGAAGGACGCCTGGCCGGGGCCGTGCGCTCCTCGGGCTATTTCCGCCAGAAGGCCCGCAAGCTCAAGGTCCTGGCCGCGGCCGCGCTGGCGCGCGGCGGCGGCACGCGCGCGTGGCTGGGGGCGGGGCGCGTGGAAGAGCGCCGCGCCGAACTGCTAGGCTTGTGGGGCGTCGGGCCCGAGACCGCGGACTCCATCCTGCTCTACGCGGGCGGCCGTCCGTCCTTCGTGATCGACGCGTACACCCGGCGCGTCGGCGCGCGCCTCGGCTGGTGGCGGGCCCCCTCGTACGACGAGGCCCGGGACTGGCTCGTCGCGCGCCTGCCCCGGGACCGGGAACTCTATGCCGAATTCCACGCCCTGGTCGTCCGCCACGCCAAGGAGCATTGCCGCGTCCGCCCGGACTGCGGCGGCTGCCCTCTGCGCCGCGCTTGCGCTCACGCCCGCCGCGGCGCTGACGCCGGTCGCGCCGCCGCCGGTCCCGCGCCCCGCGCCCGACGGCGCGCTGTTCGCCGCCGCCGCAAAAGTCGACATCACCCCCGATCTTAAGACCGAGCGGACCTACCTGGCGGGCTTCGGCGCCGCCGGCCGCCGTCCGGACGGCGTGCACGACCCGCTCTACGCCCGGATCCTGCTCCTGCGCCAAGGCCGCGAGGAAGTCGCCATCGTCGGCCTGGACCTGCTCGGCTTCTACCGCAACGACGTCCAGGACTTGCGGCGCCGCGCCGGCTTCGACGCGCCCGGGCGCTTCCTGTTCGTCGCGGCCACCCACACGCACTCCGGCCCGGACACGCTGGGCCTCTGGGGGCCGTTCTACGGGATCTCCGGGGAGAACCCGGCGTACCAGACCCGCATCAAGGAATCGATCGCG
Source organism: bacterium (assembly GCA_021783355.1). GTDB lineage: Bacteria > Elusimicrobiota > Elusimicrobia > UBA1565 > UBA9628 > GWA2-66-18. The sequence goes on from JAJXTZ010000008.1 coordinate 20,429, forward strand.
GCGGCCCTGGACCGCCTCGAGGGCGCGCTGCGGCCGGTGACGGCCGAGGGGGCGCGCGGCTCCCTCGATCCCCGCGGTCTGTGCCGCGACTCGCGCGACCCGCAGGTCATCGACCCGGACCTCGCGGTGCTGCGGCTCAAGGGGAAGGACGGCAAGGCCGTGGCCACGGTGGTCAACTGGTCCTGCCACGCCGAGGTCCTGGGCCCCAAGAACCGCCTGCTCACCGCGGATTATCCGGCCGCGCTCTGCGCGCGCGTGGAGGAGAAGACCGGCGGGGCCTGCGTGTTCCTCAACGGGATGATCGGGGGACTGCTGACGCCCGACGTCACGGCCGACGACTACGCCGAGGCCGAGCGCGTGGGGCGGACCGTGGCCGACGCGGCCTTGGCCCTCAAGACCTCCGCCCGCCCGAGCCGTCCTCTGGCCGCGCGCGCCGGGCCGGTCCTCGTCCCGGTGGAGAACGCCCGCTACCGCCTGGTCCTGCCCGCGCTGACCTTCGGCCATCGCCTGTACGCGGCCGACGGGACGCCGCTGCCGCGCTGGAAGAAGTGGACGCTGGCCGCGCGACAGCTCCTCGTGGGCCTGACGCCCGCGACCGAGCCCTGGGTGCGCAGCGAGGTGGCCGTGGTGGACGCGGGCCCCGCGCGCCTGCTGGGGATGCCGGGGGAACTCTTCCCGGAGCTCGCCGTCGGCGGCTACGGCGGCGCCGACGCCTTCGGCCGCCCCGTCGTCGATCCACGCGACCAAAACCCGCCCGACTTGTCGCGAGCGCCGAAAGGACCTTACCTGCGCGACCTGGTCCGCGCCCCCGCCCCGATGCTGGTGGGCCTGGCCGGCGACGAACTCGGCTACGTGGTCCCGGGCTACGACTTCAAGGTCCGGCCGGGCAAGCTCATGCTGCCGCGCCTGCCCGGGCACTACGAGGAGACCAACTCGATCGGCCCCTCGGCCACCCGCATCCTTCTGGACGCCGCCGCGCGTCTGCTCAAGGAGACCCCATGACCCGCAAGATCAACTTCAACGCCGGCCCCGCCGGACTGCCGCTGCCCGTGCTGGAGCGCGCGCAGAAGGAACTGCTCGACTTCGAGGGGACCGGGATGTCCATCCTGGAACACAGCCACCGCGGCAAGGACTACGGCCGCGTGCACGAGGGGACGCTGGCCCTCTTCTCCGAGCTGATGGGCCTGCCCAAGACCCACGACGCCCTGCTCGTCCAGGGCGGCGCCAGCCTTCAGTTCGCGATGCTGCCTATGAATTTCCTTAAGCCCGGGGCCTCGGCCGACTATCTGGTGACCGGCCATTGGGCCAAGCTCGCGCTGCAGGAGGCCCGGCGCGCGGGCACCGCGCGCGCCGCCGCCGACTGCAAGGACGGCGACGGCGCGTACACGCGCCTCCCGCGTCCCGAGGAGGTCAAGGTCGACCCCAAGGCCGCCTATCTCCACCTGACGACCAACAACACCATCTACGGGACGCAGTGGAACGAGTTCCCGGACCCCAAGGGCGTCCCGCTGGTCGCCGACATGAGCTCCGACATCCTCTCGCGCCCGCCGCAGGCCGAGAAGTTCGCGCTGATCTACGCGGGCGCCCAGAAGAACCTGGGGCCCGCGGGCCTGGCGCTCGTCGCGGTGAACCGCGAGTGGCTCAAGGAGGCGCGCGCCGACGTCCCCGACATCCTGCGCTACCAGGTCCACCTCGACAAGAAATCCCTCGCCCACACGCCGCCGACCTTCGCGGTCTACCTCGTCTGGCTCACGCTGGGCTGGATCAAGGCGAACGGCGGGGCCGCCGCGATGGCGGTGCGCAACCAGGCCAAGGCCGACCTCCTCTACGCGGCGCTGGACCGCCTGTCCGGCTTCTACCGGGTCCCGGCCGCCAAGGAGGCGCGCTCGCGCATGAACGCGCTCTTCCGCGCGCCCAGCCCCGAGCTCGACGAGGCCTTCTGCGCCGAGGCCGCGAAGGCTGGGATGGCGGGCCTCAAGGGCCACCGGGCCACGGGGGGCATGCGCGCCTCGCTGTACAACGCGGTGAGCCTGGACGACGTGAAGACCCTGGTCGCCTTCGCCGAGGACTTCGCCCGGCGCCGCGGCTAAAGGCCTCAGCCGCCCAGGAAGGCGGTCAGGCGCACGGCGGCGAAGGACAGCGCGTAGGCCAGGACGAAGAGCGCGGAGAACTGGATCGCGGGCCATTTCCAGCCCCCGGTCTCGCGGCGCACCATCGCGATGGTGGACACGCACTGCAGGGCGACGGCGAAGAAGACCAGCAGGCCCGCGGCGGTGGCCAGACCGTAGCGCGCGCTTCCGTCCGGGCGGCGCGCCTCGCGCAGCTCGCGGATCAGACCCCGGTCGGCGCCGGGCTCGCGGCCCATCGCGTAGATGGTGCCCAGCGTCCCCACGAAGACCTCGCGCGCGGCCAGAGACGACATCACGGCCACCGAGACGCGCCAGTCCCAGCCCAGCGGGCGGAACGCCGGCTCCACGGCCCGCCCGGTCATGCCCAGGAAGCTGCCCCGGATGCGCGCCGCGGCCTCGCGGCGGGACAGCGCCTCCAGGCGCGCGTCGCGGTCCGCGGAGGCCGGCTCCAGGCGCAGGGCGGCCTCCCGGGCCTGCAGCGGCGCCAGCAGGCGCGCGTCGCGCGGGTAGGAGGCCATCGCCCACAGCACGAGGCTGACCAGGAAGATCACCTGGCCGGCGCGCGTCAGGAAGTGCTTGCAGCGGGTCCACACGTAGCGGGCCAGCTCCCGTGGCTGGGGAACGCGGTATGGAGGGAGCACCGTCACCGGCGACGGGTAAGCCTCGTAGAGGCGCGTCCACTTCAGCGCCAGGGCGAGCAGGAGGGCCAGGACCACGGCGAAGGCGTACATCCCGGCCATCACCACGCCGCGGCCGTCCAGGCCCAGGGGCCGGAAGGTCTCCGGGACGAAGGCGGTGATGATCAGCGTGTAGACCGGCAGGCGCGCGGAACAGGTCATCAGCGGGGTGAGGAGCGTCGCCACCAGCCGGCGTTTCTCGCTGGCGATGGTGCGCGCGGCCATCACGCCCGGGATCGCGCAGGCGAAGCCGGAGAGGAACGGGATGAAGACCTTCCCGTCCAGGCCGAAGGGGCGCAGCGCCCGGTCCACCATGGCCCCGGCGCGCGGGAGGTAGCCGCTCTGCTCCAGCGCGCCGATCAGCGTGAAAAGGATCGCGATCTGGGGCACGAAGACCACCACCGCCGAGATTCCGGGGATGGCGCCGTCGCACAGGAAGCTGGCCAGGACGCCGTCGGGCAGGCGAGCGCGCAGGGCGGCGGCGCCGGCGGCGAGGACGCCCGAGAACAGGTCCATCAGCGGCTGGGCCCAGGAGAACAGGGCCTGGAAGAGCAGGAACATGGTCGCGGCCAGAATCAAGGGGCCGGCCACGGGGTGGAGCAGGACGCGGTCGATGCGGATGGAGCGCGACAGCGTGGGCAGGATCACGCGCGGGGGCTGGGTCACGCCGGCCGCCAGGGCGCGCTCGCCGTCGGCCACGGCCCGGGCCTGCAGGTCGCGCAAGGAGCGCTTGGATGCCGCGCGGAAATCCAACGTCGCGGAGAGGTCCGGGCGCGCGGGGCGGGGGCGCAGCAGCCGCAGCACCGCATCCAGGCCCTCGCCCTTGCGCGCGGAGACCAGGACCACGGGCATCCCCAGGGACGCGGACAGCGCGCCGGCGTCCACGCGGACCCCGTTGAGGCGGGCCTCGTCGATCATGTTGACGACCAGGGCGGCCGGGTAGCCCGCGGCTTTGAGGCCCGCGGCCAGGGCCAGGCAGTTGGACAGGTTGCTCGCCTCGCCGACGCAGAGAACCAGGAGATCGTCGCCCGCGCGCGCGCGCTCGGACAGGAAGCGGAAGGAGACCCGTTCGTCCTCGGTCTCCGGCAGGAGGGAGTGGGTGCCGGGGAGGTCCACGACCTCCAGGTCCTCGCCCGCCACGGTGAGGGCCCCCGTGGCCTTCTCCACGGTGCAGCCGGCGAAGTTGCCCACGCGCTGGCGCAGGCCGGTCAGGGCGTTGAACAGCGTCGTCTTGCCCGTGTTCGGCCGGCCCGCCAGGGCGATTACCCGGCTCACGGCGCCTCGGGCTCCACGCGGATGCGCTTGAGCAGCCGCCGCTCCAGGGCCAGCAGCTGGGGCCCGACCAGGCAGGCCACCGGGTCGCGCAGGGGAGTGGGCATCAGCTTGGTCACCACGGTCCCCGGGCGCAGGCCCAAGCCGGAGAGGCGCGCGCGCTCGGTCTCGTCGATCGCGACGAGGTCCACGATTCGCACCGGGACCTCCAGCGCCGCCTGGTCGAGCGTCATGGGGCCATTATACCCTTGTTGAGACCACATTTCAATAAGAGCGGCCGGCGGTTTTGGTATCATCGCCGCATGACCCGCGACCCCTTCGCCCCGCTGGAAACCGCACGCGACCGACTCGATGCGGGGCGCCCGGACCTGGCCCTGGCCGCCCTGGCCGCCCGCGCCCCGGCCGCGACCGCGGGCGAAACCGCCTTCTTGCGCGCCGAGGCCCTGCGCGCCCAGGGCTACTTCCGCCGCGCGCAGGCCGCCTACCGCGAGGCCCTGCGGCGCCTGGGGCGCGAGGACCGCGACCTGGCGCTGGAGGCCGAGCTGGGCCTGGCCCGCTGCGCGCGCAGCCTGGGTGAGACCGGAGACGCGCGCCGCGCGATGTCGCGCGCCCGCGCGCTGGCCCCGCGGGACTCGGCGGAGGCCGCCGAGTCCCTGGCCCTGGAGGACGCGCTGGTGGAGCGCGCCGCGGGCCGCTATTTGAAGGCGCTGACCGCCTTGGCGCCGCTGCTGGCCGCCTCCCGCCGCCGGCGGGACTGGTCGGCCGTCGGCTTCGTTTTGTGGGCGACCGGCGGGGCGCGGCGCTTCTCCGGCGACCTGGCCGGCTCCCACCGCGACTTCAAGGAGTCTTTGGCCGCCTTCCGGCGCGCCGGCGACCGGGAGGGGCAGGCCTACGCCCTGTTCGGCCTGGGCGGGATCGCGCGCGTGCGCGGCTTCTTCGCCGAGGCCCGCGCCGCGTACGCCGCCGCGAGGACGATCCTCTCCGGCGGCCCCGACCTCTTCGGCCGCGCCTACGCCCACTGCGGCCTGGCCAACGTCCTGCGCCAGCTCGGGCGCTGGTCCGAGGCCGAGCGCCACTACCGCCGCTCCTACGCGCTGTACGCGGGCCTCGACGACCGCGTGGACCTGGCCTACGTGGACTGGGGGCTGGGTCAGGTGCATCTCAAGCGCGGCGAGCTTCCCGCCGCCGAGCGCCGCCTGCGCGCCGCGCTGGCCGCCTTCTCGGCCGCCCGCGAGGCCCGCGGCGTCGCCCTGTCGCGCCAGTCGCTGGCCCAGGTCCTGCACGCGCGCGGCCGCACCGCCGAGGCGGAGCGCCTTTTCGACGCCGCAGTGCGGGGAGCCCGCGCCGCCGGCCTGCACGCGCACCTCGAGATCTACACCTGACCCGCGCGTAACAATCCCGAAACGCGGGATTCGTAGTCTGTCCCCATGGGACAAGCGATCTGGGGCGTGCTCGCGAGCTATCGCGGGGTGTGGGTGGCGGTGGACCGCGACGGCAAGGCGCTCGACGCCGACCCCGATTTGGCGGCGCTGAAGGCGCGCTCGCCGCGCGCCGGGACCTTCCTCTTCGCCTGCGGCGAGGAGGTCAGATCGTGAAGTCCTGGCCCAGGTAGAGCTCGCGGGCCTTCGGATCCTCCAGCAGCTGCTGCCCGCTCCCCTCGAACTGGATGCGGCCGTCGTAGATCAGGTAGGCGCGGTCGATGATGGGCAGGGTCTCGCGGACGTTGTGATCGGTGATCAGCACCCCGATGCCCTGGCCGACGAGCTTGCGGATGATGGCCTTGAGCTCGCCGACGGTGATCGGGTCGATGCCGACGAAGGGTTCGTCGAGCAGGATCAGCTTGGGGTCGCGGATCATCGCGCGGGCGACCTCCAGCCGGCGCTTCTCGCCGCCGGACAGGGTCCACGCCTTCTGCCGGCGCAGCTCCCACAGGCCGAACTCCTCGAGCAGCGCCTTGACCCGGCGCATCTGCTCCAGGCGCCCGGGCACCGTGCGCTCCAGCACCGCGCGCAGGTTCTCCTCGACGGTCAGGCCCTTGAAGACGGTGGGCTCCTGGGCCAGGTAGCCCAGGCCGCGGCGCGCGCGGGCGTACATCGGGTCGCGGGTCACGTCCTGGCCGTCGATCATCACCGCCCCTTCCTCCGGGGTGATGAAGCCGGCCAGGCTGTAGAAGGTGGTGGTCTTGCCGGCGCCGTTGGGGCCCAGCAAGCCCACGATCTCCCCGGAGTCCACGCGCAGGGACAGGCCCTTGACCACCATGCGCTCGCCGTAGGTCTTGCGGATGTCCCGGGCTTCCAATCTCATTTCGCCAGCTCCTTGATGCGGGACGGATCCGCGAAGAACAGCCAGCCCGTCACCCCGCCGCGGGCCACGATGCGGCGGGGGGACTCGGTCGCCTCCACCTCGTCGGCCTTCAGCGCGGTGGTCCATTCGCCCTCGACCTTCTTGAGCACCGGGCGGCCGCCGCGCAGGACCAGGCGGCGCCCCGCGCGCTCGTAGGTCGCGGAGTCCGCCCACGCCTCCAGGCGCGGCCCCCAGACGCGGGCGCGGCCGCTCAGGGTCGCCGTGCGCTCGTCCTTCCAGTCCAGGCGCAGGCCCTCGCCCTGGTCGGGCGCGGCGCCGGGCTGCTCGCGCGTGAAGGTCACCAGCCCTCCGGCCGGGGGCATCAGCGTGCCGGACCGGGAGACCTCGTCGTAGCGCGCGGACCCGCCGCGGGCCGTGACGGTCTCGCCGTCCGAGAGCTCGCGGCGCAGGACCACCCGCCCGCGCGCGCGCCAGACCCGCTGCGCGTGACGGTAGAGCGCCCAGTCCGCCGCCAGGTGCGTGCCCGCGGCGTCATAGCGCACGTCGCCCTTGAACTCCTCCTCGCGGTCCTTGCCCCGGCGGACGATCCACTCGCGGCTGCGCACCACGGAGCCGGCGGCCGCGGACCGGCCCGCGGAGGGCGCGGGAACGGCGGCGGCGGCGGTCGCCGCGGCGAGCAGGAGGGGCAGGATCATCGCGCCGGCCCGGTCAGCACCGAGCGCTGATGGTAGACGCGGATCTCGGTCAGGTCGGGCGAGGCGTCCAGCCCTTGGCCGCGCATCACGCCGCCGGGCCGGGTCACGACGACCGGGGCGTCGGTGTGGAAGCGCCCGGTCTTGGCGGTGTAGAGGAGCTCGTCGGTGGTCAGGCGGGAGCGGTCGTCGAAGGAGTCCAGCTCCACCGAGCTGGAGAGCTTGACGTCCCGGGTGGCGGTGTCCACGGCCCCCTTGCGGGCCGTCACGCGCGAGACCGCCTTGCCGTCGCGGTAGAACTCCATCACCGGCGCGTCCAGGTCGGCGGCGTGGTCCTCCTCGCGCAGGATGGCCAGCCGCGAGCGCAGGGTCCAGGCGGGCTTGCCGTCCTGGGACTGGCTCAGGGTCAGGCCCTCGACCGCCTCGCTGCGCTCCTCGCGCGGCGGTTCGCGCCGCGGCGAGCAGGCGCCGGCCAGCAGGAGCGCGGCCAGGGCGGCCGTCCTCACTTCGCCGCGGGCGCGGGAGGGTCGTCGGGCTCGCGCGCGGGGGCTTTCAGCTGGTCCTCGGGGAGATGGACCTTCCCGCCCTTGGCCAGCCACGGGGTCATCTCGATGGGGATGTGGCGCAGCTCGTACGGGCGCGGCATCTTGGAGAGGATCGCGGAGACGCCGTAGTAGAAGACGATCACGGCCGCGTAGATGATCCCCAGCGTCTTCAGGTGCCACTTCGCGTCCGGGAACCAGGCGACCGGCGCGGTGAAGTCGAAGCCGCACTTCTTGCAGGCCTTCGCCGAGTCCTTGTTCTCTCCGCCGCAGCTCGTGCATTTCATCGGGAGGCCTCCTTGGCCAGGGCGTCGAAGCGGCGGACCTCGCGCAGGAACGACGGCACGGCCGACAGCTTCAGGGAGTTGGGGCCGTCGGAAAGGGCCTTGTCCGGGTCCGGGTGGGTCTCGAAGAAGACCCCGTCCACGCCGACCGCCGCCGCGGCGCGCGCCAGCGGGCGCACGAACTGCCGCTGGCCGCCGGTCGTCTTGCCGTTTCCGCCCGGAAGCTGCACGCAATGCGTCGCGTCGTGGATCACCGGCGCGCCGAAGGAGCGCATGATCTCGAAGGAGCGCATGTCCACCACCAGGTTGCCGTAGCCGAAGGAGGCGCCCCGCTCGGTCAGCAGGACCCGCTTGTTGCCGGTGGAGAGCACCTTCTCGACCGCGTGGCGCATGTCCCACGGAGAGAGGAACTGCCCCTTCTTCACGTTGACGGCCTTGCCGGTGCGCCCGCAGGCCACCAGGAGGTCGGTCTGCCGGGACAGGAAGGCCGGCACCTGCAGCATGTCCACGTAGCGGGCCGCCATCGCGGCCTGCTCCGGGAGATGGACGTCGGTGACCGTCGGCACGCCCAGTTCCGCGCCCACCTTGGCCAGCGTGCGCAGCCCCGCTTCCAGCCCGGGCCCGCGGTACGAGCGGACCGAGGTGCGGTTGGCTTTGTCGTAGGAGGACTTCAGGACCAGCCCGACCTTCAGCTCGTCGCAGGCCTTCTTGAGGGCGCGCCCGACGCGGCGCAGCAGGGCCTCGGACTCGATGACGCAAGGGCCGCCGATGAAGGCCGCCGGACGGCCCCCGCCGAAGACGACCTTGCCGACGCGGACCTCACGCGTGCGCATGGGCCTTGCGCGCCTCGGCGCGCTCCACGGCCGCCGCGATGAAGTCCCGGAACAGCGGGTGGGGGTCCTCGGGGCGGCTCTTGAACTCGGGGTGGAACTGCGTGGCCAGGAACCACGGGTGGTCCTTGAGCTCGACGATCTCCACGAGGTTCTTCGGCGCGTGCACGCCAGAGACGCTCAGGCCCGCGTCCTCCAGCAGCTTGCGGAACTTGTTGTTGACCTCGAAACGGTGGCGGTGGCGCTCGGAGATGCCGGTCGTCCCGTACGCCTTGTGCGCGCGGCTGCCCTTCTTCAGCGTGCACTCGTAGGTGCCCAGGCGCATCGTCGCGCCCTTGTCCTTGACGTGCTTCTGCTCGGGGAGCAGGTCGATGACGGGATAGCGCGTCTTGGGCTCGAACTCGGTGGAGTGCGCGCCCGCGAGCTTGAGCACGTTCCGGGAGAACTCGATCACCGCGATCTGCAGGCCCAGGCAGAGGCCGAAGTACGGGATCTTGTTCTCGCGCGCCAGCTGGGCGACGCGGATCTTGCCCTCGATGCCGCGGTCGCCGAAGCCGCCCGGGACCAGGACGGCGTCGACGTCCTGGACCTGCTCGTTGATCCGGGGGTCGGTGGTGTCCAGGAAGCGCACGCGCACCTTGGCCTCGTTGGCGATGCCGCCGTGGATCAGAGCCTCGTTGACCGACTTGTAGGCGTCCTTGTAGTCGGTGTACTTGCCGGCCAGGGCGACGACGACCTCGCGCTTCGGGTTCTTCAGCCGGCGGACCACCTGGTCCCAGCTGTCGAGGTCCTTGGCTTGCGTGCGCAGGCGCAGCAGCATCAGGATCTGGTCGTCCAGGCCCTGCTTGTGGAACACGGTCGGGACCTCGTAGATGCTGTCGCAGTCCGGGGCCTCGATCACCGATTCCTTCGGGACCGAGCAGAACATCGAGAGCTTGGCCTTCATCTCCGGCCCCAGCGCCTTCTCGGTGCGGCAGACGAGCACGTCCGGGCTGATGCCGATCTCGCGCAGCTTCTGGACGGAGTGCTGGGTGGGCTTGGTCTTGAGCTCCTCGGAGGCCTTGATGTACGGGATCAGCGTCACGTGCATGTACAGCACGTTGTCGCGGCCCGCCTCCAGGCCCATCTGGCGCGCGGCCTCCAGGAAGGGCAGGCTCTCGATGTCGCCGACGGTCCCGCCGATCTCGATGATCGCCACGTCGGTGCCCTTCGTGATCGCGCGGTAGCGGTTCTTGATCTCGTCGGTGATGTGCGGGATGACCTGCACCGTCGTGCCGAGGAAGTCCCCGCGTCGCTCGCGGTCGATGACGGTCTGGTAGACCCGGCCCGCGGTGAAATTATTGGACTGGTGCATCTCCTTGTTCAGGAAGCGCTCGTAATGGCCCAGGTCCAGGTCCGTCTCCGCCCCGTCCTCGGTGACGAAGACCTCGCCGTGCTGGAAGGGATTCATCGTGCCGGGGTCCACGTTGATGTACGGGTCGCACTTGAGCATGTTGACGCTCAGGCCCCGGGCCTGCAGCAGCTTGCCGATCGAGGAGGCGGAGATGCCCTTTCCCAGCGAACTGACGACGCCTCCCGTCACGAAGATGTACTTGGTCATTGTTTTCCTCGGCGGAGGGAATTTTCGGCGCGTCTGAGATCGGCGGGGGTGTCGACGGCGACCGGGCGTTCGGAGACGACCGCGGCGCGCATCGTCATGCCGTCCTCAAGGGCCCGAAGCTGCTCGAGCTTCTCGGACTTCTCCAGGGGAGAGGGGGGCAGGGACACGAAGCGCTTCAAGGCGCCGCGCCGGTAGGCGTAGAGGCCCAGGTGCTCCCAGCGGCGGGCCTTCGCCGCGTCGCGGGGGAAAGGGACCGGGGCGCGGGAGAAATAGAGGCAGCGGCCGTCGCCGGCCAGCACGGCCTTGACCACGTTCGCGTCATCGGCGCGCCGCGACGGGGCGTCCGGGAGCGGGATCACCGCGGTGGCGATGTCCACGCCGGGGCGCAAGGCCTTCACGGTCGCCTTCAGGGTGGCGGGCTTGAGCAGCGGCATGTCGCCCTGATAATTCAGGATCACCGGCTCCCGGCGCCCCCGGGCGGCCAGCCAGACGCGGTCCGAGCCGGACGGGCAGGAGGCCGGGGTCATCACGGCCGTCCCCCCGAAGCGGCGGACCTCGTCGGCGACGGCCTCGGCGTCGGTGGCGACCAGCACGGGCCCCAGCCGGGCCGCGGTCGCCGCGCGCCAGCACCATTCGACCATCGTGCGGCCGCGCAGGCGGGCCAGGACCTTCCCGGGGAAGCGGGTGGAGCCCAGGCGCGCGGGGATCACCGTCAGGACGGCGCTCATCGCAGCGCCTCGGAGAGCTCGGCGGCGTCCGTGACGGCCGTGCCCAGCTTGCCGACGACGATGCCCGCGGCCTGGTTGGCCAGCTCCGCGGCGCGCGTCAGCGACGACCCGGCGGCAAGCGCCAGGGTCAGGGTCGAGATCACCGTGTCGCCGGCGCCCGAGACGTCGAAGACCTCGCGCGCGACGGTCGGGATGTGCGTGATGCGTCCCCGGTCCTCGAAGAGGCTCATCCCGTCCGGACCGCGCGTGATCAGCACCGAGCGGCTCTTCAGCTCGCGCAGGATGTCCCGGCCCAGGGCGGCCACCGCCTCCGGGCCCGCCTTCGGCTCCCGGCGCATGCATGCCCAGGCCTCCGAGGTGTTCGGGGTCACGCAGGTCACGCCCTTGTAGCGGCGGAAGTGCTCGGGCTTGGGGTCCACGGTGATCGGCAGGCCGCGGCGGCGCGCGGCCGGGATCGCGGCGGCGAGCAGGCGCGGGCCGATCACGCCCTTGCCGTAATCCGAGAGGATCACCGCGTCCGCCCGCGGCAGTTCCTCGGCCAGGCTGGCGAGCAGGCGCGTCTCCGTGGCGTGGGAGAGGGGGCCGACGGTCTCCCGGTCGAAGCGCACGGCCTGCTGACGCTCGGCCACCACGCGGCACTTCTGGGTGGTCTGACGCTCGAAATCCACGCAGACGCCCTCGACGGACGCGTCGTCGGCGCGGAACTGCTCGAGCAGGCGCCGTCCGGCCTCGTCCTCGCCGACCACGCCGACGACCGTGACCGCCGCGCCCAGGGCCGCCAGGTTGGAGACCACGTTGCCGGCGCCGCCCGGGATGAAGGACTCCCCGGTCACGCGCACGACGGGGACCGGGGCCTCGGGGGAGATCCGGGAGACGCTGCCGCGGATGTACTGGTCCAGCATCAGGTCCCCGACGACGAGGACCCGGCGCCCGCGGAAACGGGCGATGATCCGAAGCAGCTCCTGGCGCTCGGCGCGCGTCATGGGCATCGTCGGATGGGGATTATATCATTTCGCGCAGCGCCGCCGTGATGTGGCCGAAGAACACCGAGACCTTCATCAGCACCGGCCGCCGCGCGGCGTCGTCGGAGAGCCACAGACGCAGGCGCTTGCCCTTTTGAATGAACAGGCCCTCGCGCCGCATCGCGGGCTCGACGCGGACCGCGGAGAAGGCCCCCGCGGGGACCTTGACCGTCTCGCGCTTCTCGACCTTGACGATCAGCGGCCAGTTCTCGGGGGTGTTCACGTCCACCGTCACGCTCCCGCCGACCGGCAGGTCGTGCGCGCGCACGAAATAGACGCTGGAAAGGATGTCCTGGACCTGCGCCGGCACCGTCCCGGTCTTGATCTCGAACCGGCCGTCGCGGCGCGTCTGGCGCTCGACGAAGGTGCCCGCGTCGCGATCGTACAGGACCCAGACGTCGCGCCAGTAGCGCCCCTCGCGCAGCTTCTTCGAGTAGCCCAGCGAGGTCAGCGTGGCCGCGTCCAGCCAGGACTCGTTGAGGTCCCGGACCGGATAGAACGCGTCGCAGAAGGCGTTGGAGCGAGCGGTGCTGACGATGTGGTACGCCGGTCGGCCGTTGAACATCACGATCTTGTCCACGCCGAGCGTGGCCTGGCCCACCGAGAGCAGGCCCCAGGACACGTCGAAGGTCAAGTTCTCGGGGAAGACCGGGAGGCGGCGGAACTCCGGCCGGTACGGCACCTCCGGCCCCATCAGCTGGGAGGGGGAGATCACCGCGGTGGTGATGGCCACCCGCCCCCAGACGCGGGGCTTGGCCGCGGGCCGCGGCGCGGGGGTGGGCGGCTTGGCGGGCGCGGC
>JAJXTZ010000121.1 GCA_021783355.1 bacterium
GCGCCGCCGGCCAGCGCCGCGCCCAGCGCCCCGGCCGGGACCCAGGAGCGCCGCGGGTACGCCAGCCACAGGGCCAGGCCGGGCAGGAGGGCCAGCGCTGCCGCGGCGAGCTCGGGCCTCATCCCACCACCTGGTTGCGCCCGCCGTCCTTGGCGCGGTACAGGCGCTCGTCGGCCGAGCGCACGATCTGCGAGGCGGTGGTGGCGTCCTGCGGGAACGAGGCCACGCCGAAGGACATCGTCGCGCCGGTGCGCTGACCCTGGAAGACGAAGGGCTCCGCGGCCACACGCGCGCGCATGCGCTCGGCCAGCTGGACGGCCTCGGAGCGCACGAAGTTGGGCAGGATCACGACGAACTCCTCGCCGCCGTAGCGCGCGACGAAGTCCACGGGGCGGGCGAAGGAGGCCAGCACCCCGGCCAGGGTCTTGAGCAGGTGGTCGCCGGCCTGGTGTCCGTAGGAATCGTTGTAGCGCTTGAAGTGATCCACGTCGCTCATGATCAAGGACAGCGGGGTCTGGCTCCGGCCGGCGCGCAGGACCTCCTCCTGCAGGCGCTGCTGGAAGGCCCGGTGGCTGTAGAGCTGGGTCAGCGCGTCGTGCGTGGCCTGGCGGTGGACGCTCTCGTAGAGGGAGATGTTCTCTAGGCTCAGCGCGGCCATCGTCGCGAACAGGTCGGCGGCGCGCACGTCGTCGGGGCCGAAGGCTCCGGGCCGCTCGCTCTCCAGGGCCACGAACCCCGCCGGCTGGCCCATGATCTTGAAGGGCACCGCCAGGCCCGACGCGAAGCGCGCGCCGGGCACGACCGCCGCCTCCGCGCGCGCGTCCTTGACCAGGATTGGCCCGCGGCGCCTGCGGGCGGCCGCCAGCAGGGGGTCGTCGCCGCCCGCGCCGGGGATCACGGCGATGCGCGCGCTGGGAAAGCGCGCGGCCAGGACGGCCACCAGGCGGGATTGGACCTCGGCGGCGTCCAGGGTCCCGGACAGGCTCTTGGCGGCGTCGGAGAGGTCGCGGCGCAGGCGGGTGTCCGAGCCCACGCTCTCCTGGTAGGAGGCGTAGTACTTGACGTCGCGCTCGTCGTCGCGGATGGCGTCCTGCAGGCCCATCTGCTCAAGCAGGAGGGCGCGCTCGTCGGCGGCCTGGCGTCCGCGGTGGGCCGACAGGGCCGACGCCGCCAGCCAGACCCCCGCCGCGCCGGCGCCCAGGGCCGCCCGGGCCGCCGGGTCCTGGGCCCGGGCGACGAGGACCAGGGCCGCGACGCTGGCCAGCAGGGCCAGGATGACGCAGGACTCGGCGTCGCGGCGCAGGTCCGACCAGACCAGCGCCGCCGCGACGGCGGGGAACGCGTACGGGCCCGCCTCGGGACGGGCCACGACGACGAAGGCCAGCCCCGCGAAGAGCCCGTACGAACCCAGCAGGGTGACCGCGCGCGAGCCGCCCATGAGATTGGTGGAGGTGGCGGGAGTTGCACCCGCGTCCAAACGAAGCCGACCGAGGCCACTACAGGCTTAGCCCGTCGTCAGTTTCGCCCGGGGAAGACCGACGGACGAGTGCTCCCCGGACTAACCCCGTTCGGTCTTAGGCCCCCCGCCCACGGGATCACGGGGAAGGACCGCAGCCTGCTCTTGACGCCGGCGACCCGCTAGCAGGCGTCGCGGACCGGCGTGTGCTCACCGCGTGTTAGGCGGTGGCCCAAGCCAACTGCGTGTTGGCGTTTGTTGTTTGGTCTGGTTTTGACCGGGTCCTGACCAACCCGGGCCTGCGGCTTTCGGCTCAACCACGTCTGTCGAAGCTAATTCACCCCCGACGGAGACAGTATATCAGCGCCGGGGCTCCCCGACAAGGGGCGAGGCTCAGGCCCGGGCGGGCGCGGGGATCACGGACTCCAGGGCCGCGGCGAACTCGCCGGGGGTGCGGTAGCGCTTCTCGGGGTCGGCCTGGAAGGCGCGCGTGAAGACTTCGTCGAGGGCCGGCGGAAGACCCGGGACCATGCGCGCGGGCGGGGCGAAGCTCATGTTGATTTTATTGAGCAGCATGCCGCCTCCCACTCCCGCGAACGGAAGCTTGCCGGTCAGCATCTCGTAGGCGCAGACGGCCAGCCCATAGGCGTCGGACTCGCGGCGCACCTGGCCCTGCTCCTGCTCCGGGGCCATGTACGGCGGGGTGCCGACGACGGTGTTGGTCATCGAGTAGCGGGTCAGCGCGTCCTTGGCCGCGCGCGCGATGCCGAAGTCCATGACCTTCACGCGGCCGGAGGAGTCGAGCATCACGTTGGACGGCTTCATGTCGCGGTGGATGATGCCGCGCGAGTGCGCGAAGTCCAGCGCGTCGGCCGCGGCGCGCGCGATCTTGACGGCCTGCTCCGGCTCCAGGCGCCCGCTCTCCTGCACCAGGTCGTGCACGGTCTTGCCGTCCACGAATTCGAAGACCAGGTAGACGTCCTCGCCCTCCTCGGCGATCGCGTAGATGTCCACGATGTTGGGGTGGTGGAGAGCCGCGACGGTCTTGGCCTCGGACACGAAACGGGCGCGCTCGCGCGGGTCGGCGCGCAGCTCGTCGCGCATCTTCTTGATGGCCACGCGGCGGCCGAGCGAGCGGTCGGTGCCCTCATAGACGCGGCCCATGCCGCCGACTCCGATCTCGCGCGTGATCTCGTACTGGCCGCGGACCAAAGTGGCCGCGGGGCCCGCCTCCCCCTCCGTCGCTCCGAGCGACGGACCGCGCCGCGTCAGCCGCGTGAAGGCCGAGGACACCTTCTGCGTCACCGGCGCCAGCACCGTGCCCATCAGGCCCAGCGCCAGCAGGAGGCCGCCCAGCACGCTGGCCCCCAGGATCAGACCGAAGCGCCCGCCGCGCTTCGCCGGGACCGGCGCCGCCTGAGCGGTCTGCGGCCCGGCCTCGCCCGGGAAGAGGAAAAGGACGTCCTTGTCCGAGGGGAGCTGGAGCTGCGCGGCCTGAGCTTTGATCGGGCCGTAGGAGGCGTCCAACTCGGCCGCGCGCGAGAGGTCGGCCATCATCGCGTCGCGGTCGCCCAGCAGTCCGTAGGCCTGCGCGCGCGCGCCGTAGGCGAAGGCGCTGCGCGGGTCGGCTTCCAAAAGAGCCTCGGCGGAGGCCAGCGCGCCCTTCGCGTCGCCCGAGCGCAGCTGGGCGTAGGCCTTGGTGGCCAAGAGCACGGGATCGTGCGGAGCCAGGGCCAGCCCGGCGTTCGCGTCGGCCAGGGCCTTGCCGAACTCGTGCAGGCGGGCGTAGATGGACGCGCGCAGGTTGAGCAGGCGCGGGTTGTTCGGGTCCAGCGCCAGCGCGCGACCCACCTGTCCCAGGGCGCCCTGCATGTCTCCCATCCCCAGAGCCGCCAGAGCGTCGCGCCCCACCTGCTCGGCCGCCAACTGCGAGCGGGTGGCGTTGGTCAGCGCGCCCGGGTCCTCTTGGGCCGGGAGGGTTCCCGCCGCGTTCGCCGCGGCCGTCACGCCGCGGGAAGGAGCGGCGCTCGTTCCCGCGGCATCGGTGCGGCCTTCGGAGAAATGGAGGAGAGCCAACGCCCGCCGGTTGTCGGGCTCCAATTGCAGCGCTCGTTGGGCGTCTTGGACCGCGGAGGAATATTGCCCGCCCGCCAGTGCGATGGAACCGCTCAAGGTGTAGGCGTTCGCGTCAGCCGTGCCGTTCTTCGCGGCGTCCTGCAGCGCTTTCCGGGCGCCGTCCACGTCGCCGAAGGCGATGTGGCGCCAAGCGTCGCCCGACGGATCCGCCCCCCCGCCGGACGGAGCGTCTCCGCCGTGGAAGCGATTTCCCATCTTCTGGACCACGACCTCGTCGAGGAAGGCGACCGGGCCCGGGTGGCTCTTGTCGATGAGGGGAGCGAGAGCCGCCTTTCTCTGCGTCCCGGTCTCGGTCAAAATCTCCTTGAAATCCACGGGTGACAGCTGATTCGGACCTCGGGCCCCCTCCTTTTGCGCCTCCTTCCGGATCGCTTCATGTAGAATGCCCAGATCGAGGTGGAGGGCCTTCCCATAGCTGCTCACTTCTCGGCCGCTGATCATCGTCTTGGGATCAAGGCCCTCGAGCTTCTTGATGACGCCCTCGTTGACCGATTTCAAGAAGGAGTGGATGCCATGGCGGACGTCGCCCTGCTCCATCAATTTGTGCAGGCGGGCGTCACTCACCGAATCGTTGGCGACCATCCGCGCCTGCTCGCGATAGGCTCCCTCCTTCTGCTGCCGGACCGCGGCGATGGCCTGCTGGACCGTCATCAGGTTCTCGATGCCGAAGGAGGGTTCGACCGAACCTCCGGAGGCGGCCGAGTGCGGGGGCACCGCGATCGCCGCCGCGAACAGGACGGACAGAAGGGTTGTGCGCCGGGAGAGGCGCGAGCAGGGGTTCATACTCGGAAGTGTAAGGGCGCCCTCCGGCGTTGTCAAGACGAGGTCCGGGGATTTACCGAGCTTTTATTCCGGGATGCGTCCGGGTCGGCAGCGCCGATCTCAGGCCGGACGGCCGGAGGAGAGAAGAGCGTCCAACGCGGCCATCAACTCCGCCGGGGTGCGGTAGCGCTTGTCCGGATCCGGGGCCAGCGCGCGCGCGACCACCTCGTCGAGGCCCGCGGGCAGGCCCGGGGAGCGGCGGCTGGGCGGGATCAGCTTGCCGTTGAGCTTGTTGAGGAGCATGGCCGCCCCCGAGCCGGTGAACGGGAGCTGTCCCGTGACCATCTCGTAGAGGCAGACGCCCAGCGCGTACACGTCGGACTCGCGCCGCACGGTTCCCTGCTCCTGCTCGGGGGCCATGTACGGCGGCGTGCCGACCACGGTGTTGGTCATCATCGAGTGGCGCGTCAGGGCGTCCTTGGCCTGGCGCGCGACGCCGAAATCCATCACCTTGACGCGGCCCTCCGGGGTCAGCATCGCGTTCGACGGCTTGAGGTCGCGGTGGATGATGCCCTTCTCGTGCGCGTGGGCGACCGCGGCGGCCATCTCGCCCAGCACGCGCCGCGCCTTGGGCAGGTCCATCGGCCCCCCGGACTTCAGCGCGTCCTGCAGGGTGCGCCCCTCCACGAACTCGAAGACCAGGTACACCTCGCCCTCGTCCTCCACGATCGCGTAGATGTCCACGATGTTCGGGTGGTGGAGTTGGGCCACCAGGCGCGCCTCGTTGACGAAGCGGGCGCGGTCGGCCGGGTCCAGGCGGATCTCGTCGCGCATCTTCTTGACCGCCACGCGCCGCTCCAGAGACCGGTCCAGGGCCTCGTAGACCACGCCCATGCCGCCCAGGCCGATCTCCTTGACCACCTGGTACTGCGTCCAGAACGCGCCCGTCATGGACCCCAGGTCGGGGGCGTCCGCCCCGCCGGAGGCCGGGGCCGCGCCGCCGAGTGCCCGCCGCACCGTCATGCGCATGCGGTCCCGCCAGGAGGCCGAGACCACGTTGAGCACGCCCAGCGCAATCAGCAGGCCGCCGCTGGCGGCCATCGCGAACAGGCGCAGGAAGCGCGAGCGTTTCTCCGCGGGAGTCAGCGGGGCCGGCGCGGACGCGGCCTGGCGCGCCGAGGCGCCGTCGTCGAAGAGCAGGGTCATGTCGGCGTCCTGCGGCATCTGCACCGCGCGCTGCAGGCGCTCGGTGAAGCGCGGGTCGATCGCCGCCGAGCGGCGCAGGGAGTCGATGGCGCCGTTGCGGTCTCCGAGGCCGGCCAGCGCGTACGCGCGCGTCTGATACGCGAACGCGTTGTCGGGATTGGTCTCCAGGGACTGGTCGGCGTCCTGCAGGGCTTCCTTGTATTTCCCCTGCTTGGCGAACGCCCAGGAGCGGGTGTAGAGCGCGGCTGCGTTGCGCGGCGCCAAGGTCAGCGCGGCGCTGGCGTCCTGCACGGCGTCCGAATACCTCCGCATCTGCGTCAGCGTCATCGCCCGGTAGTTGAGCGCCTGAGCGTTGCGCGGGTCGGCCGAGATCGCCTCGCTGGCCAACTGGTACGCCGTCGGATAGTCGCGGATCTTCAGCGCCCCGGCCGCGTCGCGGGCGAACTGCGCCGATTTCGCGGCCGCGTCGGGCGCGACGGGGGCCGAAGCTGCGGCGGCGATCTCCGCGGCCGTCTGCGGCGTCGCGGCCGGCGCCGGACCCGAGCCCGAGTTCGCCGCGGCGGCCGGCCGGCCCAGCCCGGTGTTCAGACCGGCCGCCAGGGCGGCCTGGACCGAGCTCCCGTCGAACGGATCCTTGAGGTCCGAGGCCAGGTGCACCGGGGAAGTCCGGTCCTTGGAGAACTCGTACAGGGCCCGGGCGCTGCGGTCCGCGGGGTCCAGCTTCAAGGCCACTCCGGCGGCGGCGGCGGCCAACTCGTAGTCCTTCATCTCGTAGGCGGATCGGCCGTAGCCCGTCCAGGCCTTCGGCTGATTGGGGTTCATCTTGAGCGAGCGGCGGTAATAATCGAGGGAGCGGCCGTACTGCTTCGCGTCGAGGAAGGCCCGTCCGCTCAGCGCGTAGTTGCGGGCGCTGGGGGAATTCTCGGCCGCGTCCGCGGCCAACGCGGTATTCACGCCCATGAGGGTCGCATCCGCCTTGCCCCCGCCGGAGGACGCGCCCGGGGTGTGCTCCTGCTCGAACTGGAATCGTTTGTGCGCGGTTCTGAGCCACATCGCCGTTTCCGTCGGAGTCAAGTTCAAGTTGTGGTCGTGCAGATACGACTGCCATTTGTCCGGCGGGACGTGTTGGGCCACCATCTCCCTGACGACCTGCTTCACGTTCCGGAAATGGGCCAAGTCCGCGACTTTCGACTGCTTCGCTTCGCCATTGGGGGCCAAAGAGTCCAAAGATTTGGTCGCGAACCGATTCCCCGCCTCAACGGCGTTGTTCCGCGATTCGCCCGCGAGAACGCCGGACGTTTCGCCATTGCCGCCGTTCAGATGCTCGCCGTTGGCCCCGCCTTTCGATTCCCCCCCCGCATGTGCGCCGCCGACCCGACCGCCGGACGCCGCGATCAAGCACAAAAAAGCCGCCGCCAGGGTTTTTTTCATCTTGAGTCGCCTCTGACCGCCAGTGTATCCTCCCCCCCTTGATTTGTCAAGGAACCCCTGCTACACTGCGGTCAGATGGAGGTCCCATGCGCCGATCATCCCTCGTCGCCGCCGCACTCGCCGCCGTGTTCTCCGCCGCGCTGGCCGCCCCGGCCCTAGCCCTCTCTCCGGGGCAGCTGACTCCGCAGGAGCAGCAGGTCTACCGGTCGGTCGCATCCAACCCGAGGCAGGCCGCCGCCTTCCTCGCCACGCGGGACTACGTCCGCAAGGCCCAGTCCGTCTTGAACGGGGATCTGCCGGCCCTGAAGTTGCCCGACAAACCCAGGAATTTCGAGGACCGCTATCTTTTCCCGGGCGAAGCCGACATGGTCAACAAGGCCGTCGCGCAGGCCCTGTTCGCGATGATGGACGCGGGACTGGCCTAGGCCAGCACGCGCGCCGCTAGGCGCGCGGCTTCGATTGTCGCGGACGGGTCCACGCGGCCCGTCCGCGCCGCGTCCCAGGCGGTGCCGTGCGCCGGGGAGACGCGCACGAACGGGATGCCCAGCGTCCAGTTCACGCCGGACAGCCCGGTCAGGACCTTCAGCGCGATCAGCGCCTGGTCGTGGTACAGGCAGACCAGGCCGTCGAAGACGCCCTCGGCGTGAAGGCGCCACGCGGAGTCCGCCGGCAAGGGGCCGGCCAGGTCCAGGCCCTCTCGGCGCAGGGCGGCGGCGGCCGGGACCAGGGTCTTCTTCTCCTCGCCGCCGATCAGGCCGTCCTCGCCGGCGTGAGGGTTGAGGCCGCACAGGGCCAGGCGCGGGCGGGGCCTGCCCAGGCGCCGCAAGCCCTCGTCCAGCGCGCGGGCCGCGCGGCCCACGGCGCCGGCGTCCGCGCGGGCCGGGACTTCCCTTAAAGGGACGTGCCGCGTGGCCAGCGCGCACCACAACCCGCGCGAAGGCGCGCCCAGCAGCATCTCGGCGGCGCCCCCGGGCGCGCACTCGGCCAGGCGGGAGGTGTGGTCGCGCCAGGCGTAGCCCGCCAGAGCCCAGGACTCCTTGGAGATGGGCGCGGTGACCACGCCCGCGGCCAGGCCGCGCGCGCAGAGGCGCAGGGCTTCCTCGAAGGCGGCCGCCGAGAACCGGCCGCCGGCGGCGCTGGGGGCGCCGGGAGGCGGGAGCCCGCCCCCCAGGCCCGTGTCGCGCACGGGACCGTCGGCGGGGCGCCAGCCGGCGCGGCGCCAGACGGCACGCTCGCCGACCAGAAGCGGCGTCACGCCCTGCGGCAAGGCGCCCGCGCGCAGGGCGGCCAGGACCGCGCGCGGCCCCGCCCCGGCGGGGTCGCCGCAGGAGAAGGCGAGGACCTTAGGGGACCTTCGGGAGATGGCGCTC
>JAJXTZ010000122.1 GCA_021783355.1 bacterium
GCCTACCTCCGTGACCACGGCGGTGCGCGGCGAGCGCCCCAGCGGGGCGCACGCCGCGGCCGCCGCGGCCGCCAGGAGGAGGAGGCGTCTCATCGCAGGGCCAGCCCCGTGTCCTGCGCGAGCCGGTCCTTGGGCAGGCGCAGGGTGACCACGCACCCGCCGTCCTTGGTGAACTCGCTCTTGAGGACCTCGGCGCCGGAGATGGACGCCTTCACGCGCGACTCGAGCGAGGAGTCCACCGCGATCGCCCGGGACACCTTGTAGCCTCCGTCGAGCTCCACGCCCTTGACCAGGGAGAGCAGCTCGTACTGCGCCTTGACGATCGCGGCGTCGCGGGCCAGCGACCGGCGCTGGGTCTCGGTGGGGAGCGCCGGGTCGGCGGCGCCGATGCCGATGGCCTCGAAGTAGCCGCGGTGGTCCGGGTTCTCGTTGATCACGTCGGGCACGCGGCCGTCGCTCAGCCGGGGGCGCACCCCGGAGCAGGCGGACGCGAGGATGGCGGCGGCGAGCGCGGCCAGGACGGGGAGGAATCTTTTGTTCATGCCCGCAGGATGCCAGACGCGGCCCAGCGGGGACTGAGCGCGCGCTGAAATCCGCCTTAAGGCGCGGCCGCGAGGGTCTCCAGGATCTTGGACAGCAGCGCGTCCGCGGTGAACGGCTTGGCCAGGAAGGGGTACGGCCGCCCGGGGGTCGGCTGGGGCAGCGGTGCCTGGTCGGCGAAGCCGGAGATGTACAGGACCTTCAGGCCGGGGCGACGCGCGCGCAGCCGCTCGGCCAGCGCGGGCCCGTTGAGCCCGGGCAGGACCACGTCCACGACGGCCAGGGCGATGGCGGGCTCGCCATCGAAGAGGGCCTGGGCGCCGCCGGCGTCGGCGGCCTCCAGCACGCGGTAGCCGCGGGCGGCCAGGACGCGGATCATCAGCGTGCGCAGCGGGGGCTCGTCCTCGACGACTAGGACGGTGGCGTCGGTCCCCCCGGAGGGGGGCAGGGCGCAGGACTCCCCCAGCGGGGAGCGCTCCGGCGCCTCCCGCGTCCCGGGCAGGAGCACGCGGAAGGTGGTCCCGACGCCGGGCGCGCTGCGCACCTCGATCTCGCCGCCCGACTGGCTGACGATGCCGTGGACGCTGGCCAGGCCCAGGCCGGTCCCCTTGCCCTTGTCCTTGGTGGTGAAGAACGGCTCGAACGCGCGCGCCGCGACCTCCGGCGGCATGCCGGTGCCGTTGTCGGAGACGGACAGCAGGACGCGCCCGCCTTCCTCGCGCGTGACGAGGGTCAGGACCCCGCCGCCGGGCATCGCGTCGCGCGCGTTGACGGCCAGGTTCATCAGCACCTGCTCGATCTGGCCCGCGTCGGCGCGCACGCGCGGCAGCCCTTCCGCCAGGTCGAGGACGACGCGGACGTCCTCGCCGATCACGCGCCGCAGGAGGCGCTCGACGCCGCGCACGATCTCGTTGAGGTCCAGGACCCGGACCTCGAGGACCTGGCGCCGGCCCAGCGCCAGCAGCTGCCGGGTCAAGCGCGAGGCGCGGACCGACGCGGCCACGATCTCCTGGGCGTCTGCGGCCTGCCCCGAGCCGGGCGGCAGGGACTGCGAGAGCATCTCGCCGTAGCCGGAGATGGTGGTCAGGATGTTGTTGAAGTCGTGGGCGACGCCGCCGGCCAGGCGCCCGATCGCCTCCATCTTCTGGGCCTGCAGGAACTGCTCGCGCGAGAGGCGCAGCTCCTCCTCGACGCGGCGGCGCTCGGCGCGCTCGCGGGCCTCGGAGATGGCGCGCAGCAGGCTGGGGACCAGGCGGGCGGGACGGTCCTTGAGCACGTAGTCGGTGGCGCCGCTCTTGAGCAGCTCGACGGCCTGCTCCTCGCCGATGCTGCCGGAGACGCAGAGGAACGGCAGGTCGGGGTCGAAGGCGCGCACGGCCGCCAGCGCGCCCGGAGCGTCCAGGCGCGGCAGGCGGTAGTCGCAGAGGACGGCGTCGGGCCGCTCGCGGGAGAGCTCGCGCTCCAGCTCCTCGAGCGTTTGGACGCGCGCGAGCCGGGCGTCCACGCCGCCCGCCGTCAAGGCGCGGGCGACCAGCTCGGCGTCGTCGTCCGAGTCCTCGACGAGGAGGATGCGCACGGGGGAGGCGGTCATCGGGGAGCGTGGTTCAGCAGGACCCAGTAGAGGCCGATCCGGGCGACGGCCTCCTGGAAGTTCTCGAACTCCACCGGCTTGACGATGTAGCTGTTGGCGCCCAGCGCGTAGCCGGCGGCGACGTCGGGCTCCTCCTTGGAGGAGGTCAGGATGACGACCGGGACCGTCCGCGTCCGCGGGTCGGCCCGCAGGCGCTGGAGCACCTCCAGGCCGCCGATCTTGGGCATCTTGAGGTCCAGCAGGACGAGGCGCGGGGGAGGGCTGTCTCCCTCCAGCAGGAAGCGCAGCGCCTCCTCGCCGTCGCGCGCGTGGACGACGCCGTTGGCCAGGCGCAGGCGCAGCGCGCGCAGGGTCAGCTCGGCGTCGTCCGGGCTGTCCTCGACGAGCAGGATCTCGACGGCTTGGGCGGCGCTCATGGTCTCCTCCGCGGCAGACGGAACCGGAACTCGGCGCCCCGTCCGGGGGCGCCCTCGGCCTCGACGCTCCCGCCGTGGCGCTCGACGACGCGCCGGACCAGGGCCAAGCCCACGCCCGTCCCCTCGAACTCGTCGGCGCCGTGCAGGCGCTGGAACACGGCGAAGAGCTTGCCCGCGAAGCGCGGATCGAAGCCGACGCCGTCGTCCCGGATCCAATAGCTCAGGGCGTCCGGGCCCTCGTCCCCGCCGGCCTCGATGACGGCCTCGGCGCGCGGCCGGGTGTACTTGTAGGCGTTGGAGAACAGGTTCGTCCAGACCACGGAGAGCATCGCGGCGTCGCCGCGCGCCGCCGGCATCGCGCCCACGCGCAGGCGCACGCGCCGGTCCGGCTCGCCCGCGGCGGCGTCGGCGGCGGCGCGGCGGGCCAGGGCGCCCATGTCCACCGCCGACTCGCGCAGTTCCTGGCGGCCCAGGCGGGAGAAGGCCAGCAGGTCGTCGATCAGGGCCCCCATGCGCTCGACGTTGGCGCTCACCCGCGCCAGCATGCGCCGCCCCTCCTCGTCCAGTCCAGCGGCGTGCTCCTGGACGAGCAGGCGCGCGAAGCCGTCGATGGCGCGAAGCGGGGCGCGCAGGTCGTGGGAGACCGAGTAGGTGAAGGCTTCGAGCTCCCGGTTGGCGTCGGCGAGCTTGCGCTCGGACTCCTTGCGCGCGGTGATGTCCGTGGAGACGCCGCAGAGCGTCGGGGGATCGGCTGGGCGCAGCGAGATCGGGGTCTTGCACGAGAGGTAGACGCGGGGCCCGTCGGCGCTGACGACCGGCTCCTCGACCTCCACGCGGCGGCCGCCCTCGTGGATGGCGCGGTTGGTCGCGAGCACGGCCGCGGCGTCGCGCGCGGAGAAGAAGTCGCCGATCGGACGGCCGCGGACGGATTCCGGCGTGCCGCCCAGGGTCCGCGCGCACTCCTGGTTGAGGAAGAGCAGCGTCCCGTCGAGGCCGATCAGGTAGACGGAGGCCGGGACAGCGTCCAGCACGGTCTGCAGGAGGGTCCGGGCCGCGGCCAACTCCTGGTTGAGCTCGGCCAGGCGCGCCTCGCGATCCTTGAGCGCGGAGATGTCCGTGGCCACGCCCCCCAGAAACGCGGTCCCCGCCGGCCCCCGGACGGGGAACTTGAGCGCGAGGAAGGTGCGGGGGCCGTCGGCGGTCTCGACGCGCTCCTCGAGCTCCACGGGCTCGCCGCGGCGCAGGACCTCGGCGTCGTGCTCCATCAACGCGCGCGCGGCCTCCGGGCTCATGAAGTCGGCGTTCGTGCGCCCGAGGAGGCCGGCGCGCGCACGGCCGAAGATCTTCTCGTACTCGCGGTTGACGACGAGGAGGCGGCCGCCCGCGTCCTTGATGAAAACCGCCGCGCGGACGTTCTCCAGGACCTCGGCCAAGGTCGCGCCGGAGGCCGCGAGCTCCTCGGCGCCGCGCCGCCGGCGGCGCAGGTCGAGGACCGGGAAGAGGAGGGCTGCGGCCGCGGCGGCCGTGGCGAGGGCCCTGCCGGCGCGGGGAAGCGGGGGCTGGCGCGCCGCCAGGTAGGCGACGGCGGCCAGGCCGAGGCCGGCCGCGGCGTAGGCCGCGCCGAACGGCCGCGGCTTGGGGTGTGTCGCCATGGTAACATTCATAATACATTATCGCCGGCGGGCCCGCCCGAGGCGGGGTTTGACTCTGGGCCCGCGGAGGTGTAGAATCATGCGGTCATGGCGATCAAATCCCCGGAGCCGGCCGTCGGCGACAAGGCCCCCGACTTCTCCGCGGCCGACGAGACGGGCCGCACCTGGTCGCTGAAGGCGCTCAAAGGGAAGACCGTCGTCCTGTATTTCTACCCGCGCGACAACACCCCCGGCTGCACGAGCGAGGCCTGCGACTTTCGCGACCGCTACGACGCCTTCGTGCGCAAGAAGGCCGTCGTCATCGGCGTCAGCCCGGACGGGGCCAAGTCCCACGCCGGCTTCAAGGCCAAGCACGGCCTGCCTTTCCCGCTGCTGGCCGACGAGGACAAGGCCATCTGCCGCGCCTACGGGGTGTGGAAGAAGAAGGCGCTCTACGGCCGGCAGTTCCTGGGCGTGGAGCGCTCCACCTTCGTGATCGGGCCGGACGGCCGCCTGCAGCGCGTCGAGCGCAAGGTGTCCGTGGCCGGCCACGCGCAGGCCGTCCTCGCCGCCGTCTAGCGGCCCGCCCGTCACGCCCTCACCGGAGGCAGGTCCACCCGGACGGTGGTCCCCCGGCCCGGACGGGACTCCGCGGAGACCGCGCCGCCGCTCTCCTCGACGATGTCGCGCACGATGGACAGGCCCAGCCCGCCTCCCGCCGGCTTGGTGCTGTAGAACGGCTCGAACATCCGGGCGGCGACCTCCGGCGGCATCCCGACGCCCTCGTCAGTCACCGTCAGCCGGGACCAGCCGCGCGACGCCCGCGAGGACGCCGGGGCCGGCTCCGTCGCGATCAGCAGGCGGCCCCCGCCGGGCATCGCGTCGCGCGCGTTGACGGCCAGGTTCATCAAGATCTGCAGCAAGCGCAGCGGGGGGGTGCGCACCGCGGCGAGGTCGGGCGTCAGCCGGGTCTCCAGACGCACCCCGCCCATCAGGCGCCGCAGGAGCCGCTCGCTCCGGGAGACGGCGGCATTGAGGTCGCCTGCGTTCTCGCCGGGTCCCGCGCGGAAGCAGGCGCCGAGCATCTCGACGAGCTCGGCCGCGGCGCCCGCGGCGTCGCGCAGGTCGTCGGCGGCCGCGCGGTCCGCGCCGCCGTCCTGCGGCGTCTGCGACGCGCAGCCCACGACGACCGCGAGGAGGTTGTTGAAGTCGTGCGCCACGCCGAGCGCGAGACGGCCGACCTGGCCCATCGTCTGGGCCTGGAGCAAGGCGTCCTGGAGCTCCAGCAGGCGCGTGACGTCGCGCGCGGCGACGCAGCGGGAGTCGGCGTCCCCGCCGGGGCCCATCCGCCACGCGAGCGTCAGCCGGCGCCCGTCCGGCCGCAGGCAGCGCGTCTGCACGGCGTTGAGCCCGCCGCCGAGGCGCAGGGCCGCGGCGAAGACGGCGCGGTCGTCGGGAAGAAGCAGGTCGGCCACGGGCAGGCGGCCGAGCTCCTCGCAGGAGCGGCCGAGGGCGGCGGCCCAGGCGTCGAGTGGGACGCTGCGCAGGCGCCCGTCCGGGCCGATCTCTCCGAGGAGATCCCAGGACAGGGTCACTAGCCGCTCCAGCGGCGCGCGGTTCCCGGCCGGCGTTCGAAAGTCTTCCATCGCGGGTGTCTCAGAGGAGCATAGCCAGCGAATGTCAACGCAACATCAACGCGCGACGGGTTCCAGGAGATAGCCGCGGCCGCGCGAGACGCGCAGCCGGGGGCCCCAGGACGGCCCCAACTTGCGCCGCAGGGCGGAAAGGGTCGCGGTGAGGACGTGCTCCCAGTGGTCGGACTCGTAGCCCCAGAGAGCCTCCCAAAGATAGGCGGCGGGATGGACGACGCCGGGGCGGCGCAGCAGCAGGAGCAGCAGGTCGAGCTCGCGGGGCTTGAGATGGACCGGCCGGCCGTCGAGGCGCAGCCGGCCCGTCTCGCGGTCGAGGTCCAAGCCGGGGAAGCGGAGCGCGACCTCCCGGCCGTCCTCGCGCCCGCGGCGGCGGCCGAGGCTTCGCAGGCGGGCGAGGAGCACGCGCTCGTCGAACGGCTTGCCCAGGTGGTCGTCGGCGCCGGCGTCCAGGGCCGCGACCACGTCCGCGGCGTCGGCGCGGGCCGTGACCATCAGGACCCCCATCGCGCGCGTGCGCGGGTCGGCGCGCAGGGCCTTGGCCAAGGACGCGCCGCTGATCCCCGGCAGGGTCCAATCCAGCACGGCGAGGTCGAACGGGCGGCGCGCGAGGGCCTCCAGCGCGGACTCGGCGTCGGGGACGATCTCGGCCGAGAAGGCGGACGCGTGGCGCAGCGCGAAGAAGCCGCCGTAGAACCGGCGCATCTCCTCCTCGTCCTCGACCACGAGCACCTGCGGGGGTCTCATCACCGAGCGCGATTCTAGTACATTCCCGGGTTGACTTGCCCCCGCCAATGGCGTATAGTCTGTAAACGAAGTAAACGGGCAAAACAGAGCCATCATGCCAGAGCGCACCTACACCACGCACGACATCGCCCGCATCTGCGACGTCTACCCCTCCAGCGTCGTGAATTGGATCCGGGAGGGGAAACTGCGCTCGTATCAGACCCCCGGAGGGCATCACCGCGTCACGCGCGACGACCTGGTGGCCTTCCTCGGCGTGCTGAGGATGCCGCTGCCGCAGGAGCTCAGCCGCCGCCGGCGGGTGCTGATCGTCGACGACGACGCCGACCTGGCGGGCGTGCTGGCGAAGGCCCTCTCCCGCCGCAGCGACTGGAGCGTGGAGACCTGCGGCGACGGACTGGAGGCCTTGCTGCGCATCGGCCGGAGCGCGCCGGACCTGCTCGTCCTGGACATCGTGATCCCCAAGATGGACGGCGTGAGGGTGTGCCGCGTCCTGAAGTCCTCGCCGGCGACGCGCGGCGTGCGCGTGATCGCGATCAGCGGCCAGCGTCCGCCCGCGGCGGAGAAGACCTTGCGGGCGATCGGGGTGGAGGCCTTCTACCGCAAGCCCCTGGACCTCGACGAGCTCGCCGCGAAGGCCGCCTCCCTCCTCGACGAAAGGACGCGGAGGTCCGCGTGAGCGCGGGGGCGGCGCCGGCCGCGCCCCCCGAGGCCCGCCCGCGCCCCGCGCCGGGAGCCCTCAGCGTCGCGGAGCTGCTGCTCGCGTACTTGAAGGGGGAGGGGGTCCGGACCGTGTTCGGCCTGCCCGGGGGCCCCGCGACGCCGCTCTTCGACGCCCTCCTGCGCGACCCCGACCTGCGCGTCGTGGCCGCCCGTCACGAGGCCGGGGCGGCGTTCATGGCGCTGGGCGCGGCGCGCGCGACGGGGCGGCTGGGCGCCTGCCTGCTGACGACGGGACCCGGCGCGACGAACGCCGTGACGGCCGTGGCCGCGGCCAGGAGCGACGGCCTGCCGGTGCTGGTGCTCACAGCCCAGACGGCGGCGGCGAGCTTCGGCAAAGGCTCGCTCCAGGACTCGACCGAGAGCGGGGTGGACACGGTCTCGATCTACCGCCCGATCACGAAGATGAGCGCGATGCTCGCCAGTCCGGACAACGCGGGCAGTCTGACGCGTCAGGCCCTGCGCGCGGCGATGACCGGCCGACGGGGGCCGGTGCACCTGAGCGTCCCCTGCGACCTGATGCGCCGCCCGGCCCCCGGCGAGGTCCAGACGCCCGAGGAGTACCGCCCGCAGGGGCGGGTCTTCGACCGGGAGGCCGTGGAGCGCGCGGCGCGGCTCCTGGCCGCGGCGCGGCGCCCGGCGATCCTGGCGGGCAGCGGCGTCGGCTTGGCGGGCGCCGAGCCGGAGCTGAAGGAGCTCGCGGAGCTGCTGGAAGCCCCCGTGGCGACGACGCCGAAGGGCAAGGGGGTCTTCCCGGAGACCCACCCTCTCTCCCTGCGCGTGTTCGGCCTTGCCAGCTCCCCGCGGGCGCGGGAGGTCCTCCTGTCCCCGGAGACCGACCTCCTGCTGGTGGTGGGCAGCAGCCTCCACGAGAACTCCTGCGAGGGCTGGGAGCCGCGGCTGGGCGAAGGGCGCATCCTGATCCAGCAGGACGTCGAGCCCGCGACGATCGGGCGCAACTACCCGGTCTCCCTCGCGATGACCGGGGACGCGAAGGCCACCCTAGGCGAGCTCCTGGCCCTGCTGCGCCGCCGCGGCGGCGGCCGGCGCGC
>JAJXTZ010000123.1 GCA_021783355.1 bacterium
GGCGGCCGCCAGGACGGCCGCCAGGCGCCGCCGCGGCCACGCGACCAGCGCCGCCAGCCCCAGCAGGTAGGCGGCGGTCTCGGGCGCGGTCCAGGGCCTGAGCTCCACGGCCGCCCAAGGGAGCGCCGAAGCCCGGGCGCAGACCCGCTCGAAGAGCGCCAGGCCCGCTGACGCCGCCCGGGCCGCCGCCCCGGCCCCCGCGCCCAAAGCGTCCAGCGCCCACAGCGCCGCTCCCGCCGCCATCAGCCCCGCGGCCAGCGGCACCAAGGCCAGGTTCGCCAGGGGACCCACCAGCGAGCCCCGGCCGAACACGGACGCGAACAGCGGCCACAAGGCGACCGCGATGGCGGCGTTGATCCCGGCCAGGATGAAGGCGGCCCGCGCGGGGCGCGGCCAGGAGCGCGGCGCGGCCTCCTCCAGGCGGCGGGCGGCGCATAGGACCGCCGCCGTCCCCCCGAAGCTCATCAGCGCGCCGGTCGAGAGCGCGGCGGCGGGGTCGGCCGCGAGGAGGACCACCGCCGCCAGCGTGAGCGTGGCCGAGGGCGTGGTGGGACGGTCCAGGAGACGCGCCGAGGTCCCGGCGGCCAGCATCAGCCAGGCGCGCAGGCTGGGCGGGTCGGCCCCGGCCATCAGCGCGTAGAAACCGCCCGCGCCCACGGCCAGCGCCGCGCGCCCTCCAGGACGCATGCCCAGGCACAGCCCGGCGAAGGCCGCCGCCCCGGCCGCGAACCCGACCTTGAGCCCCGAGACCACCAGCAGGTGCGTCCCCCCGGAATCGCGCACCGCGCGCGTCAGGCGCAGGCTCATGGAGCCCGAGTCCCCCAGCGTCACGGCCGACAGCAGGGCCGCGCGCCGCGGCGGCAGGCGGCGCGCGAAGCTGCGCTCGGCCGAGAGGCGCGCGTCCTGCGCCCAGTCCCACGGCCGCCAGGCGGCCGGCGGCGGGCGCGGCGAGGGGCGCGCCGACTCCGCGCGCAGGATCCAACCCGCGCCCGCGGCCGCGGCCAAGGCCTCCTCGTCGAAGCCTCCCGGATCGCGCGGCCGGATCGGCGGACGCAGGCGCCCGTCCACGGAGACCTCGCGGCCGGGCGCGTAGTCCGCGGGGTCCGCCCCCTTGGGCAGCCACAGGCGCGCCCGCTGGGGCCCCGTCGGCGAGCCGAACTCCAGCAGGGTCCGCCAGCCCTGCCGCGTGCGCCGCGCCGGGGCGACCAGGCGGCCGTCCACGACCGTCTCGCGCCAGGCCGCCGCGGCCCAAGTCGGGTCCCGGCGCGGCGTCAGCGCCCCCTCCCGACGCGCGTGCCAGACGGCGGCCGCGCCCAGGCAGGCGGCCCACAGCAAAGGCCTCTTCCACGGCACACTCCCTTACGGCGCGCCCCCCCGCGCAGTTCCCGCCCGGCCGAGAATGTTCCATAATAAGCGCGCATGGACATACTCCTGGCGGGAGGGACGGGCTTCATCGGCCGGGCGCTGACCGAGGCGTTGACCGCCCGCGGCGACCGAGTGACGCTCCTCACGCGCTCGGCCGCCTCGGCCGCCTCGGCCCCCGCGGGAACGCGCGCCGTCGTCTGGGACGGGCGCGCGAGCGGCGACTGGATCGGCACGGCGGACGGCGCGGACGCGGTGGTCAACCTCTCCGGCGAGAGCGTGGCCGGCGGGCGCTGGACCCCGGCGCGCAAGCTGGCCCTGATCAAGAGCCGCGTGGACTCCACCCGGGCGCTGGTGGCCGCGATCTCGCAGGCGTCCCGCCGCCCCCGGGTCCTGGTCAACGCGTCGGCCGTCGGCTACTACGGCGAGGTGCCCGAGGGCGAGGTCCCGGAGAACGCCCCGCAGGGCCGAGACTTCCTGGCGGCGCTCTGCGGGCAATGGGAGCGCGAGGCGCTGGCCGCCGAGCCCCTGGGGACGCGCGTGGTGCTGGCGCGCCTGGGCGTGGTGCTGGCGCGCGGCGGCGGGGCGCTGGCGCGCATGGAGTTGCCCTTCAAGCTCGGGCTGGGCGGTCCCATGGGCTCCGGGCGCCAGGCCTTCCCGTGGATCCACCGCGACGACGCGCTCGGGGCGCTGCGCTTCGCGCTGGACTCAGGCGAGCTCTCCGGCCCCGTCAACTTCGTCGCCCCCGGAGCGGTCACCAACGCCGAGTTCTCCAAGGCCCTGGGCCGCGCCCTGCGCCGCCCGGCGCTGCTGCCCGCGCCGGCCTTCGCGGTGCGCCTGGCCCTGGGAGAGATGTCGAGCATGCTCCTGGGCGGCCAGCGCGCGGTCCCGGGCAAACTCGCCGTCGCCGGGTACGCGTTCAAGCACCCGGACATCGCCGGAGCGCTGGCCGACCTCTACCGGCGATGAGCCGCCTGACCGTCGGGCTGATGTCGGGCACCTCAGCCGACGGGGTCACGGCCGCGCTGGTCCAAGTCGGCGCGCGCGAGGTGCGCGTGCGGCGTTTCGCCACTTACGCATACCCGCCCGCGCTCAAGCGCCTGGTCCTGGCCGCGCCGGAGCTGCGCGCGCCGGAGCTCTCGCGCCTGAACTTCGCGCTGGGAGAGGAGTTCGCCCGCGCGGCGCGGCGGATCTCCCGCGGGACGCGGCCCGCCGCGATCGGCTCCCACGGCCAGACGGTCTGGCACGGCCCGGACGCGAGCCCGCCCAACACCCTGCAGATCGGCGAGCCCGCGGTGATCGCCGAGCGGACCGGCCTCCCGGTCGTCGCCGACTTCCGCCCGCGCGACATGGCGGCCGGCGGCCAGGGCGCGCCGCTGATTCCCGCCTTCGACCTGTTCCTGTTCGGCCGCGGCCCCCTGCGCGCGGTGGTCAACATCGGCGGCATCGCCAACGCGAGCCTGACGGGGCGCGGGCGGCTGTTCTCGGCCTTCGACGCGGGCCCGGGCAACGCCTTGATGGACGAGGCCGTGCGCCGCGCCACCCGCGGGCGCGCGGAGCTGGACCGGGGCGGACGCCTGGCCGCGAGCGGCCGCCCCGACGAGAGCCTGCTGCGCCGCCTGCTCGCCCACCCGTACTTCAAGGCCGCGCCGCCCAAGTCCCTGGACCGCTCCGCCTTCGGTCCGGCCCTGCTGGACCGCGCCTACCCGCGCCTGGACGCGCGGCGCCTGCCCGACGCCTTGGCGACCCTCGCCGAGCTGACCGCGCGCGCGCTGTGGTTCGCGGTGCTGGAGAACGCGCCCGGGCCGCTGGCGGAGGTCGTCGTCTCCGGCGGCGGCGCTTTCAACGCGCACCTGATGCGGCGGCTCGCCGCGCTCTTCGCCCCGGTCCCGGTGAGCGACTCCGCCGCGCACGGGATGCCGGTCATGGCCAAGGAGGCCGCCGGCTTCGCCTGGATGGCCTCGCGCGCGCTGGACAGCCAGCCCAACCACGCCCCGGCCGCCACCGGCGCGCGCGGCGCGCGCGTGCTGGGCAAGATCGTCCCGGCCTGAGCGTCCGTCCGGACGCAGGCCCCGCTCGCATGACCGCGACACCGGGTGCCGCTCCCGGTCCCGGCGATGGGACTCGCGGCCGACCTGGTCGCGCACGAAGAGGCGGAGCGGCTCGACGTCCAGCCAGGAGTCTCCGCCCGTCTTGAATCGCTCCAGAAGCGCGAACGGGGCCTCGAAAAGGTAAAATGCGGGCATGAAGCGCGCGGCCCGGCTCCCCAAGAAGATCCTCTCCGCGATGAAGTCCCATCCTCCTTTTTATCAGGCGGTCTGGAAGGCCTGCGCGGCGATCCCGAAGGGCGAGGTGCGCACCTACGGCTGGATCGCCAAGCGCGTGGGCAAGCCGGGCGCGGCGCGCGCGGTGGGACAGGCGCTGGGCAAGAACCCGTTCGCGCCCACGGTGCCCTGCCACCGCGTGGTCGGCGCCGACGGTCGTCTGACCGGCTACTCCGGCCCCGGCGGCGTGGCGCGCAAGCGCCGCCTGCTCAAGGCCGAGGGCGCGCCGGTCTAAGGCCGCGGGCGCGCGGGCTCCGGTGGGTCTCCCCTTCGTCGTGGCGGACGCCTTCGCCGAGAAGGCGTTCACCGGCAACCCCGCCGCCGTCGTCTTCCAGGACGAGCCGCGCGACGACGCCTGGCGCGCGGCCGTCGCGCGCGAGTTCGCCCTCTCCGAAACGGCCTTCGTGGAACCTCTGGGCGAGGCCTTCCGCCTGCGCTGGTTCACGCCGACGGTCGAGGTGCCGCTCTGCGGCCACGCGACTCTGGCCGCCGCGCACGCGCTCTGGGAGACGGGTCGCCTGCCGCGCGACCGGCCGGCCGTCTTCGAGACGGCCTCCGGACGCCTGAGCGCGCGCGCCGACGCGCCCTGGGCGACGCTCGACCTGCCGGCCCTGCCCGCGCGCGCCGCCAAGCCGCCGGCGGGACTGCTGGACGTCCTGCGCGACACGCCGCTGTGGCTGGGCGAGAACCGGCAGGCCTACTTCCTGGAGCTCGACAGCGAGGACACCGTGCGCCGCGCCGAGCCCGACCTGGCCCGGCTCAAGAGCGTCACGCCCAAGGACCTGGTGCTGACCGCCGCCGCGCGGCGCGGCACCTGCGACTTCGTGTCGCGCTGCTTCTGCCCCGCTTCCGGGATCCCCGAGGACCCGGTCACGGGATCGGCGCACTGCGCGCTGGGTCCGTACTGGGCCGAGCGCCTGGGCAAGCCCGTGCTGACCGCCTTCCAGGCCTCCGCGCGCGGCGGGGTGCTGATCGTGCGCCCCAACGGCGCGCGCGTGGAGTTGGGCGGCAAGGCCGTCACCGTGAGCCGCGGCGAGCTCCTCGTCTAGCCGGCCTGCGACTTCGTACAATCGGGCCGTGACCGCCGCCGCGTTCTCCCTCGTCTTATTGACGCTGAACGTTTCTGGACCGCGCCGCGTCCAGGAGGGCTGGCCCGCGCGCGAGGCCGCCATCGAATCCGGCCTGAAGGCCGAAAAGCCGGACGCCGCCGCGTTCCAGGAAGTCTGGCGGGCCGGGGACCTGGACGCCCTGGCCGGGGCCGCGGGACTCGCGCACCGCGCTTTCGACGCGCGCCTGGGTCTGGCGATCGTCAGCCGCCTTCCGGTCGAGTCGTCGGCGTCCCTGGACCTGGGCGGCGGCTGGGGCGCCTTGCGCGCGCGCCTGGCGGCCGGCCGGGCCGGAGTGGACCTGTACTCGGCGCGCCTGGAGCCCGGCGGCGGACCGGCGGCCGCGCGACGATTGGCCCAGCTCTTCCGCCTCTCGCAGTTCGTGCGGGCGCAGTCCGGGGGTCGGCCGTTCGTGCTGATGGGGGACCTGGCGGCCTCCGCCGACGACCCTGGAGCCGCGCTCCTGCTGGATCTGCTCGAGGCGCGCGACCTGTGCGTCTCCCACGGCGACGAGGTCTGCGGCCGGACCCTGGGCGAGCGGCGCGTGGACTTCATGCTGATCCCCTACGCGTCCCGCCCGCCGCGCGAGAGCGCCCGGGCGGCGTTCACCTCCCTCTGGCCCGACGATCGCTCCGAGTCGGAGCCGCGCCTGCACTTCGGCCTGCGCGCGCGCCTTGGCCCCGGCCTTCTGCGCTTGAAACCGGCCGTCCATCCGGCCGGACGGGCCGAGGCGCTGGCGACCCTGGAGGACGCGCTGGCCTCCGCCCGGGATGAGGTCCTGGCGCGGGAGACCCGGCTCGGCTGGATCCCGTACTGGGACACCCTCCGGATCCTGGCCGCGCGCCGCGACTACGCCGACCTATCCGCCGCGTTCGAAGAGGTCCGCACCGCCGAGATCCGCGACTCCCGGGCCGCTTCCCACTGAATTTAAGTTAGGTGCCTGGCACCTTTGTTAATTTCGATTAGCACAAGGTGCCAGGCACTTTTGTTAATC
The DNA here is from genome assembly GCA_021783355.1 of bacterium. Classification (GTDB taxonomy): domain Bacteria; phylum Elusimicrobiota; class Elusimicrobia; order UBA1565; family UBA9628; genus GWA2-66-18. The sequence goes on from JAJXTZ010000123.1 coordinate 5,787, forward strand.
ACTCCCAGCGGAAGAGGCGGGCGCCGAGGGCGAGGAAAAGGGCGGTCATGCCGGCCAGGGCCCAAAGGTGGCCGGAGACCTGGGAGAGGGTGGCGCCGTCGGTCATCACGGCGCGCGCGGCGTCGATCACGTGGGTCAGCGGCAGGAGCTGGGCGGCCAGGCGCAGGGGGCGCGGGGCGCCGGCCAGGCTGAACCAGACGCCGGACAGGAACATCATCGGCCAGGAGATCAGGTTGAGCAGGCCGCCGGCCAGCTCCTCGCTGGTGACGCGCGCGGCGATCAAAAGGCCCAGCGAGACCAGGCAGGCCGCGCCCAGCGTGAAGATCAGGTAGAGGTCCAGCAGGGAGCCGCGGCGCACGAAGTGCAGGAAGAAGTCCGCGCCGTGGTAGACCACCGCGAAGACCGCCATCACCAGCACCATGCGCGAGACCACCTGCGCGGCCAGGAACTCGAAGGCCGACAGCGGCGTGGCCTTCAGGCGCTTGAGGACGCCGTTCTTGCGGTAGCGCACGATGGCGTAGCCCACGCCGAACAGCGCCGAGAACATCATGTTCATGCCCAGCAGGCCCGCGATCAGCCAGTCCACGTAGCGGATCGCCCGCCCGGTCACGACCCCGCGCGCGGGCGCCGGCCGCGCCGGCACGGTGCCCAGCATCACGCGCTCCACCAGATAGCCCTTAGGCGAGGAGTCATTGAGCCAGTACTTGAGCGGGACCCCGGGCTCGACCAGCAGGTCGAGCTCGTGGTGGCGCAGTCGGGACATCGCGAGGTCCCGGTCCGCGTATGGGACGAAGTCCAGGTACTTGGTCGCCGCGAAGGTCCCGGGCAGGTCCGCCGCGCGGCCCAGCACGCCCACCTTGAACACATCCTGGCCCTTGCCCGAGAACGCGAACGAGAGGCCGAACACCACCAGCAGCGGGAACAGGAGATTCCAGCCCATCGCCCCGCGGTCGCGCAGGAACTCCTTGTTGCGCGCCGTGAACACCGCGCGGAAGCGCCGCCAGGAGATCATTCGCGCAGCTTCCGGCCGGTCAGGTGGAGGAACAGATCCTCCAGCGTGCGCGGGCGCACCGCCACCCGCGTCAGGCGCGAGCCGGCGCCGCGCAGGGCGTCGAGCGCCCATTCCACGTCGGAGACGAACAGCTCGACCTTCCCGTCGCGTTCGCGCGCGGCCCCGGCCAGCTCCTCCGGGACTTTCGCGTCCTCGCGCGGCAGCTCGATGGTCACGCCGTCGAAGTGCTCCTTGAGCAGGCGGTCCGGCGGCCCGGCGGCGATGATGCGGCCGCGGTCCACGATGGCGACCTCCTCGCAGAGCGCGTAGGCCTCGTCCATGTAGTGCGTGGTGAGGAGCACCGTCTTGCCCCGGGCCTTGATCGCGCGCACCAAGTCCCAGAAATTGCGCCGCGCCTGCGGGTCCAGGCCCGTGGTCGGCTCGTCGAGGAAGAGCACGTCCGGGTCGTTGACCAGGGCCACGGCGAGCAGCACGCGCTGGCGCTGGCCGCCGGAGAGGCGCTTGGCGTCGCGGTCCAGGAACTCCCCCAGGTCGCAGAGCCGCACCAGCTCCTCCAGCGGCGCCGCGCGCCGGTAGAGACGCCCGAAGAGCTCCAGCACCTCGCGCACCGTCAGATGCTCCTGCAGGGCCGTCTGCTGGAACTGGATGCCGGAGCGCTCGCGGAACTCCGCGCCGGCCAAGGCGCCGCGGTAGAGGACGGCCCCCGCGTCGGCCTCCAGGATGCCCTCCATGATCTCGATCGTGGTGGTCTTGCCCGCGCCGTTGGGGCCGAGCAGGCCGAAGCAGATGCCCTCGCGCACCGACAGCGACAGGCGGTCCACGGCGTCGACCGACGCGCCGGGATAGCGTTTGACCAGGCCTTTGGCTTCCAGGACGGCCGTCATGAAAGAATTGTACCAGTCTGGAAGCGCACGGGGGGTTGACGCCGCCGCCGCCAGGAGCCATCCTTAGGCCGTGCTGAGCCCCGAGGACCGTGAGCGCGTGCGCGCCGCCGTGGCGGCCGCCGAGAAGGACCTGGCCGCCGAGATCGTGCCCTGCGTGTTCGCGCAGAGCAGTCCCTACCCTGAGACCGTCTGGGCCGGCGCCGCGGCCGGGGCGGCGCTGGCCTGCGCCGGCCTCTTCGCGGCGGATCTGCTGCGCCCGCCGTGGGAGCCGCTCACCGCGCTCATCCTGTGGGTGCCGGCCGCGGGCCTCGTCGGCGCGGCGCTGGGGCGCTGGTGCGCCCCGGTCAAGCGCTTCCTGCTGGGCCCGCACCGCATGGAGGAGGCCGTGTCGCGGCGCGCGAAGGAGGTCTTCTTCGACCGCGGCGTTGCGGCCACCAAGGCCCGCGACGGCGTGCTCATCTACGCGGGCGTGCTCGAGCGCCGCGTGGTGGTCCTAAGCGACACGGGCGTGCGCGCGAAGGTCCGCGCCGAGGCCTGGGCGCCGGTCGTGCGGACGCTGACCGCGGCCGCGGGCGACGGCCGCGTCGCCGACGCGCTGGTCGCCGCGGTCGCGGAGGCCGCGAAGGTCCTGCGCGAACGCT
>JAJXTZ010000009.1 GCA_021783355.1 bacterium
AAGGACCAGTTCTCCTACGTCACGGCGCAGCTGTCGCACTACTTCGCCACGAACCTCAAGTCCTCCATCGAGTACATGGCCGACCTCAAGCAGGACATCACGGGCAGCAACACCGACCGCGATCCGAAGGGCACCCGGGTCACCGCCTCGATCGAACTCGGATTCTAAAGACATGAAGGGCGTCCGGGGCGGGGGAGACCCCGCCCCGGACGATCCCGATTGAAGGGCAAATCTGTTGCGTAAATAGAGATACAGCGAACACCGTTTACAAAGACATGACCTCCCTCGGAACCCAGCGTCTCGTCGGAATCGGCTTCAGCCACCTCTTGGTGCCGCTGTCGTGCCGGGAGCGCGCGATGGTCCCGGAGCCGCAGGTCGGCGCCGTGCTGCGAGGCCTGGCCCAGGAACTGGGGGTCCGCGAGGCCGCTCTGGTGTCGACCTGCAGCCGGCTCGAGCTCTACGCGGCCACGGACGAGTCGGAGCGCGTGCTGGCGCAGGCGCGGCGCTGGTTCGCGGCGCGGGCGGGGGGCGAGATCGAGACCTGCCTGACCGCCTGGCGCGGCCAGGAGGCTCTCGCGCATCTCTTCAAGGTCGCCTCGGGCCTCGACTCCTGGATCATCGGCGAGTCGGAGATCCTGGGTCAGGTCAAGCGCGCCTACGAGACGGCGCGCGGTGCGGGCCTCACGGGAGCGACGCTCAACCGGGCGTTCCAGAGCGCGGCCGCGGCCGGCAAGACCGTGCGCGCGCAGACGGGCATCCAACAGGGCGTCCACTCGATCGGAGGGGCGGCGGCCTTGCTCGCGCGCAGCATCTTCGGCGCCGCCGAGGGCGGCTCCACCGTGATCTTCGGCGCGGGCGAGGCCGCGCGAGCGACCGCGCGCCACCTGGCCGCGAAGAACTTCTCCAAGGTCTTCGTCGCCAACCGTACCGTCGAGAGGGCCTGCGCGGTCGCGGCCGAGATCGGCGGGCTCGGAATCGGCTTCGACGAGGGCCTTCGCTTGCTCGGATCCGCGGAGATCGCCGTCTTCTCCGTTTCCAGCGACGCCCCGGTCCTCGAGGTCGCGGCCCTGCGGCGCCTGGCCGCCGGGAGGTGCCGGCCCTTGTTCCTGGTGGACCTGGGCATGCCCCGCAACGTCGCGGCGGATTGCGCGGCCCTGCCCGACGTCTACCTCTACAATCTCGACGATTTGAAGGGCGTCGTGGCGCGCAGCGTCGCGGGCAAGGCGGACGAGTGCGGCCGGGCCGAGGCGCTGGCGGCGCAGGCCGCGCGCGACTGCGCGGCGGAACTCGACAAGGCGGCGGAGCGGCGGCTGGCCGCGGCGGCGGCGTGAGGACGACGGACGGCTTTCGAAAATCAAGGAGAACCATAATGAACTTCGCGATGATGCTGGCGTTGGCGGCGACTGTCTCGGCGGCCCCGGCCCCGAAGACGGACCCCGGGATGAAGGTCTTCAATGCGAACTGCACTGCTTGCCACGGCAAGGACGCCAAGGGCAAGAGGGCGATGGCGGGCGCGTTCGGCGTCAAAGTCGAGCAGATGAACCTGACGGAGATCCTGCGGGGCAAGACCGACGCGGACGTGATCAAGATCGTGACCGAGGGTCTCAACAAGAAGATGCCGCCTTTCAAGGGCAAGCTCGACGAGGCCCAGATCAAGGCCGTCGTGTCTTACGTGCGCACTCTCGACCCGAAGTGGACGGATAAGAAGGACGAGCCCAAGGCGGACGGGAAGGACGCGGCGAAGGCGGACGAGAAGCCCGCGGGGAAGAACTGACGCGGCCATGACGGACACTCTCGTCGGCGGCTCCGAGGTCCGCTGATGGATCCTCGAGACCGCTTCTGGCGCGTGACGGCGCCCTTGGGCGCCCTCTGCGTCGTCCTGACGATCCTCGTGGTCGGCTGGTCGGTGGAGCCGGCGCGCTATCAGCTCGGCTACGCGCCGGAGCAGCCGATCCCGTTCTCACACCGGATCCACGCCGGCGTCAACGGCATCGCGTGCGAGTATTGCCACACGAACGCGGACCGCAGCCGGTCCGCGACCGTGCCGCCGTTGCAGACCTGCATGAACTGCCACCAGTTCATGACGCTGCCCGACAAGACCCTGCAAGGCGACATCGACAAGGTCGTCGCGGCCCGGGTGAAGTCCGACGCGCCGATCGCGTGGAAGCGCGTCTACCACATGCCGAGCTACGTGTTCTTCGACCATCGCGCGCACGTCAACGCGAAGATCCAGTGCCAGAGCTGCCACGGCCGTGTGGAGACGCTGGACGTCCAGCAGCGCCTGATGAACATGCGCATGGGCCGCTGCCTGTCCTGTCACCGGGACCCGGCGCCCTACCTGCCGCCGGGCTCCCCGGTCAAGAAGGGCCCGACGGACTGCTACGCGTGCCACCGATGAACGAGGAGAGGAGAATGGGAGACAAGAGGATGACTCGCCGGCAGGCGCTGACCGGTCTGTTCTCGGCGCTCGCCGTCGCGGCGACGCAGCTCCCTCTGCTCGGCGCGATCTGGCGGCGCTCCGTCCCGGGGCGCGACCGCGTCCGCCGCGGACGCCCGGCCCGCGTGAGCCCCGCGCCGCACACGGTGACGCGCCATGGATGAGGGCATGAAGGATCAAGACGCGTCGTCCTCCGCGCCGGAATCGATGTCGCGGCGCCGCTTCTTGAGCCTGATGGCGGCCTCCGCGGCGGCGACCTCCGCCTGCGCCTCTCCGGACCGGGACACGATCGTCCCCTACACGAAGAAGCCCTCGGACGTCGTCCCCGGCGTCGCGAACCACTACGCGAGCACTTACCAGGAGGGCCTGGTCGCCTACGGCGTCCTCGTCAAGGCGCGCGAGGGCCGGCCGATCCACATCGAAGGCAACGACGAGCATCCGATCTTCGCGGGTAAGACCTCTCACCGGGCGCAGGCCGAGATCATGGGCCTCTACGACGCGGAGCGCCTGCGCGAGCCCCGGCTCGGCGGCGCACCGGCCTCCTGGGAGAAGGCGCAGGCTGCCGTCGCGGCCGCCTTGGAGAAGGCGGCTCGGGAGCGCAAGCCGGTCCTCCTGCTCACCCCCGCCGTGATCTCGCCGGCCCGCCGCGCCGCGATCGCGGCCCTGGGCCGGGTCCTGCCGGGCCTGCGCCACGTCGCCTGGGAGCCGGCGCTCTCCGCGACGGAGCGCGCCGCCGCCGAGGCGCTCTACGGGACTCCCGTCGCCCCGCGCTACCGCGTCGAGCGGGCGAAGGTCCTCGCGCTTTTCGAGGCGGACCTCCTCGGGAGCATGGACGCGGCCGTCCCCGCCGTCGCCGGCTACGCGCGCGGCCGGATGCCGTCCCGGCCGGGCGAGCCGTTGAGCCGGCTCTACGCCTTCGAGAGCCGTCTGAGCCTGACGGGGACCAAGGCGGACGCGCGCGTCCCGGTCCGCCCCTCCGCGGCGGCCCCGCTCGCCTTCGCGGTCGCGCGGCTGCTGCACGAGCGCCACGGGCTCGCGCTGCCGGCCGGGCTTTCCGCGGGCGACCTCGCCCCCTTCCGGGCCGACCGCGTCGCCAAGCGCTGGGGCGCGGATCCCGCGGTCTTGTCGGCGCTGGCGCGCGACCTGGCGCGGGCGGGGCGCGAGAGCCTCGCCGTCGCCGGCCCGTCCCTGCCCGAGGAGGCCCACGCGGCGGCGGGGCTCCTCAACGCGATGCTCGGCGCGGAGGGGTACACGCTGGAGGCCGCGCATTCCGTCGACCCGGGGCCGCTGGCGTCGCCGGCGGAGATGGCGCGGCTGGCGCGCGAGCTCGCCGAGGGCAAGTACGCGGCGGCCGTGTTCTGGGAGACGAACCCGTCGTACGCCGTCTCCGACGCGGACGGCTTCGGCGCGGCCCTGGACAAGACGCCGCTGAAGGTCTGCTTGGGCCTGCGCGAGGACGAGACCTCGCGGCGCTGCGACGCAGTCCTGCCGGTCAACCACTGGCTGGAGAGCTGGAGCGACTACGAGGCGTCGACGGACCTGCTCGCCCTCCAGCAGCCGCTGATCCAGCCGCTCTACGACACGAAGCAGGGCGAGGAGATCATCCTCGGTTGGGTGAAGGCGCTCGGCGCCCCCGTCGAGACCGACCCGCGCGCGGGCCTGATGGCGCGCTGGCGCCGCGAAGTGTATCCCGTCGGGACGCTCGCGAGTTTCGACGAGTTCTGGACCGCGGCGGTCCATGACGGCGTCCTGCGCCGCGACGCCGCCGCGCGCGCGCCGCGCCGCCTCAGGGGAAGCGCCGTCGCGTCCTCCGCGAAGAAGGCCGCCGCCGCGCGTCCCGGGGGCCTCGAGCTGCTCCTCGAGCCCGACTACAAGGTGTGGGACGGGCGCTACGCCGGCAACGGCTGGCTGCAGGAGCTGCCGGACCCCGTCGCGAAGGTCTGCTGGGGGAACTTCCTGTCCGTCTCCGGCGCCGACGCGAAGACGTTCGGCTTGTCCGACGGCGACGTGGCCGCCGTGAAGGTCGGCGGCCGCAGCGTCGAGCTGCCGGTCCTGGTCCAGCCCGGCCAGGCGGCCGGGGCCGTCTTCGCCGCGCTCGGTTACGGCCGCCAAGGCGACGTCGCCTCGGGCTGCGGCGCCAGCGTCTATCCGCTCGTCGCCGACGACGGCTCGGCGCCCTTCCTCCGGTCGGGGGTCTCCGTCTCCGGAACCGGCGCCCGGCGCCCGCTGGTCCGCTCCCAGCAAGAGTTCGGCCTGCACGACCGCGACATCGTCCGTCTCTGGACTCCCGGCGAATACGCGCGCCGCGCGAAGACGCCCGAGGATACCGAAGAGCTGGCGACCCTCAACGACGAGCCGCGCTGGGGCGAGCACAAGTGGGGAATGGCGATCGACCTCTCCGCCTGCGTCGGCTGCGCCGGCTGCCAGGTCGCCTGTCAGTCCGAGAACAACGTCGCGGTGGTCGGCCCCGAGCAGGCGGCGCGCGGGCGCAACATGCACTGGATCCGCAACGATGTCTACTTCGTCGGCGATCCGGCGAACCCGCAGGTGGCCCACGAGGTCATGCTCTGCCAGCAGTGCGACGACGCGCCGTGCGAGCCCGTCTGCCCGGTCGCGGCCTCGGTGCACAGCGAGGACGGCCTCAATGAGCAGGTCTACAACCGCTGCATCGGCGTCCGCTACTGCGAGGCCAACTGCCCGTACGGGGCGCGCCGCTTCAACTTCTTCGACTACACGAGCTCGATTCAGGATCCCGCCGAGCTCGCGTTCAACCCCGAGGTGAGCGTCCGGCCGCGCGGCGTCGCCGAGAAGTGCACCTTCTGCGTCCAGCGCATCCGCAACGGCGAGCAGATCGCCAAGGACGAGGGGCGCCCGCTCCGCGACGGCGATATCCGACCGGCCTGCGCCGCCGCCTGCCCCGCCGAGGCGATCGTCTTCGGCGACCTGAAGGACCCGAACAGCCGCGTCTCGAGGCTGGCCCGCAGCGACCGGGGCTACAAGGTCCTCCGGGAGCTCGGCACGCGCCCCGCGGTCACCTATCTGGCCGAGCTGAAGAACCCGGCCGAGGAGAAGACGATTTGAGCTCCCTGCCCGAGTCGCTGCGCGAAAAGCCGTTGGTCGAGGGGCGCGTCTCCCTCGCGGACCTCGATGAGCACGTCCAGAGTCTGAGCGAGACGAATCCGCCGAGGTCCTGGTACGTCGCCGTCTCGATCACGAGCCTGGTCGCGCTCGTCGGCCTGTCGACCGTCGGCTACATGGTCTCGCACGGGATCGGCACGATGGGCAACAACGAGCCCGTCGTCTGGGGCTTCCCGATCGTCAACTTCGTGTTCTGGGTCGGTATCGGCCACGCCGGGACGCTGATATCCGTGATCCTGCTGCTCTACCGCCAGCGCTGGCGCAACGCGATCAGCCGGACCGCGGAGGCCGTGACCGTCTTCGCGTTCATCTGCGCGATGATGTTCCCGGCCATCCACATCGGTCGCCCGTGGATGCCGCACTGGCTGCTCCCGTACCCGAACTCTCGCGGCATGTGGATCGACTTCCGCTCCCCGCTGATCTGGGATGTGTTCGCGGTCTTCACCTACTTCGGCGTGTCGATCCTCTTCTGGTACATGGGCTTGATCCCCGACCTCGCCTCCCTGCGCGGGCGGACCAAGAGCAAGGTCAAACGGGCGGTCTACGGCCTGCTCAGTTGGGGCTGGGTCGGGGACGCCCGCCACTGGCTCCAGTACGAGAAGGCGTACTTGATCCTGGCCGGGCTGACGACGACGCTGGCCCTGAGCGTCCACAGCATCGTGTCGATGGACTTCGCCGCCTCGATACTGCCCGGCTGGCACATGACGATCTTCCCGCCGTACTTCGTGGTCGGCGCGGCTTTCTCCGGCTTCGCGGGCGTCGTCATCGTCTTCGCGTTCGTGCGCACGACGATGAAGCTCGAGGGCTACATCACGATGCGGCACATGGACCTGCTGAACAAGATGGTCCTGTTCCTATCCTGCGTGATGACCTACGCCTACATCATGGAGGGCTTCACGGCCTGGTACAGCTCGAACGTCTTCGACCGCTACATCTTCGCGAACTACGTCTTCGGCGACCAGTGGTGGGCGGGCTGCCTGACGATCTTCTGCAACTGCGTCCTGCCGCAACTGCTCTGGTTCCCGAAGATGCGCCGCTCGGTGCCGGCGATGGTGACGGTGGCGGCGGGCGTGACGCTCGGGATGTGGTTCGAGCGCTACACGATCCTCATCCTCTCGCTGCACCGCGGCTATCTGCCCGCGACGTGGGGGACCTTCCGCCCGACGATCGTCGACGCGGGCATCCTCGTCGGTTCCATCGGGATCTTCCTGACCCTGCTTCTGCTCTTCCTGAAGAACATGCCGATCATCGCGGCCTGGGAAGTCAAGCCCGACATCGTCCACTATCAGAAGGACGCGGAGGTCGAGCATGCGTAAGCCCGCTTACGGCGTGCTGGCCCTCTTCCCGAGCGCCGACGCCCTGCTGAAGGCGATCCCGAAGGTGAAGGCCAGGGGCTACGCGCAGCTCGAGGCGTACACCCCGTACCCGGTGCACGGGCTCGACGCGGCGCTGGGACTGCCGGAGTCGAAGCTCGGGGTCTTGGTCTTCTTGATGGCCGCCTTCGGCGCCGTCGGCGTGTTCGCCTTCGAATGGTGGGCGAACGCCGTCAACTATCCGCTGCTGACGGGCGGCAAGAACGCATTCACCTGGCCGGCCTGGATCCCGCCCACGCTGGAGGGCTCGATCTTCCTCGGGACGTTCACGGCCGCGCTCGCGATGCTCTTCATCTTCAACGGACTGCCGTTCTTCGGACATCCGCTCCTGCAGACGAAGACGATTGACGAGATCACGCGCGACCGATTCGCCCTGCTGATCGTCCCGTCGGGCGCCGCGTTCGACGAAGCGGACGCCGCGGCGGCACTGCGGGCGGCGGGCGGCGCGGCGGTCGAGACCCTGCCCGCGCCGAGCCACGAGACGCCGGACGCCGCATGGTGGACGCGGACCGCGCTGGCGATCGCGGCGGCGTGCGCCGTCGCGGGCGGCGCGACGGCCTTCGCGATCCGGGTCTTCCCGACGGTGAAGCCGATGGTCAACATGGAGGTCCAGCCGCGGCTCGACGCCCAGGAGCCGGACTCGTTCTTCGCGAACGGGCGCGGGATGCGCCTGCCTCCGGCGGGGACCGTGCCCCGCGGCGGAACGCCGATCCTCGCCGCGAGCCTCGATGCGGCCGGCCGCGAGCTGATCGACCCGCTCCCGGTCACCGAGTTCGTGCTCGAGCGCGGGCGGCGCCAGTTCGACCGGCACTGCGCGGTCTGCCACGACCGCCTCGGCACGGGGCGGGCGAGTCTGAGCTCCGTCTACACGGCCAAGCCCGCCGACCTGCAGTCGTCGACGATGCGCAAGATCGCCGACGGTTCGCTGTACTGGGTGATCTCTCAGGGCTACAACACGATGCCCGCCTACGCGGCGGACGTCTCGCCGGACGACCGCTGGGCGATCGTCCGCTACATCAGGGCGCTCCAGCGATCGCAGGACGCGCCGGAGAGGGACTTGAAATGAGCGCGGCGACGACGAATCATCGGGGGCGAGCCCTGCTGGCCGCGGCGGCGGTCGGAGCGGCCGGCATGGCGGCCACCTACTTCCTGGACGGCGCGGCGCGCTTCTGGGCCAACTGGCTGCTGTGGTTCGTCATCCTGGCCTGCCTGGCCCTCGGGACGCTCTTCCTCGTGGCCCTTCAGCACATCACGGGCTCGCTCTGGAGCGTGCCGATGCGGCGCGTCCCGGAGCGGATCGCCGCGCTGACGCCGTGGCTCGTGCCGGTCGCGGCGGTCGCGCTGTTCTCGGTGCCCGCCGTCTTCTCGTGGACGCAGCCGGGGGCCGACGCGGTCACGCCGCTCGTCCTGAAGTCGGCCTGGCTCAACTACCCGTTCTTCATTCTGCGCCTGGCGGCGTGCCTGGCGCTGTGGATGCTCTCCTATCACCTGCTGGTCCGGCGCTCGCTGCGCCAGGACGAGTCGAAGGACCCGCGCGTCACGGTCTCGCTCCGGCGCTTCGCGCCGGCGTTCATGATCATCCTGGCCTTGACGATCACGGTCTTCGCCTTCGACTGGGTCTCCAGTCTCGAGGCGGCGTGGTACAGCGACATGTTCGGCGTCTATTTGTTCGCTGGCGCGGTGACGACCGCGATCGCGGCGACGACGCTTGGCGTCATCTACCAGCGGCGCCGCGGGCGCCTGCCGGGCGTGACCGAAGACCACCTGTACAACCTCGGCGGCTTGATGTTCGGCTTCACGATCTTCTGGAGCTACATCGCGTTCTCGCAGTACATGCTGCAATGGTACGCGAACCTGCCGGAGGAGGTCTTCTGGTTCCAACAGCGGACCTCGGGGAAGATGGAGGGCGTCTTCGTCCTGCTGATGGCCGGGCACTTCTTCGTGCCGTTCCTGGGACTGATGATGAGGAGCGACAAGAAGGATTGGCGGCGCCTGCGCTGGATCTCGATCTGGGTCCTGTTCATGGAGTTCGTCGACGTCTTCTGGCTGATCTCCCCGATCGCCGGCAAGGGCCTGAACCTGGGCTGGCCGGAGGCCGCGTTCGCGCTCTTCTTCCTCTCGGCGGGCCTGCTGGTGGTGTCGCGCGCGATGAGCCGGGGTCCGGACATGCCCGTCGGCGACCCGTTCCTTGAGGACGGGCTCAAATTCCATCTCCGATGAGAGACAAGATGACGTCGCAAGAGTCCAAGATCCTCGCCGCGTCCGGGGGCGCCCTCGCGGCTGTCGTCCTGGTCGGCGCCGTCGGGGCGCTGTTCATGCGCGGGCCCGGGGCCTACGGCCCGACCTACCGGCAGGCGACCGCGGGCGCGCCCGCGGACCCCACCGTCTTCGAGAGCGTCCGCGGGAAGATGGAGAGCTCGGGCGGCGCTGCCGCGCTGTTGGCCGTCACGCCGCAGGCGCTGGCGCGCGGGAAGTCGCTCTACGCCGACTCCTGCGCCGGCTGCCACGGCGACGACGGCAACGCGAAGACCCCCGTCGCGGCCGTCATGAGCCCGCCGCCCCGCGACTTCACGAGTCCCCGCGGCTGGACGCGCGGCTACACGCTCGCCGAGACCTACCGGACGCTCACCGAGGGCGTCGCCGGCACGGGCATGGCGGCGTTCGACACGCTGTCTCCCGCGGACCGCTTCGCGCTGGCTCACTACGTCCAGTCCTTCGGCAAGTTCGATCACAAGGACGACCTGGCCGCCGAAGCGAAGCTCCTCGACGCGAAGTATCATCTGGCCAAGATGGTCCGCGGCCCCAACAAGGTCTCGGTCCCCGTCGCCATGGCGCACATGGCGGCCGAGTATGCGGCGCCGCGCGCGGTCGTCCTGCCGCTCGCCTCCGACCGGAGCCCCGGCGCCCGTTTGTGCCGGCGGCTGGTCTCGGACCCGGTCCGCGCCGCGACGATCCTGTCCCAACTCCCGGGCTGGCGGGAGAAGCTGGACGTCTTCGCGGCGGCCGTCCTGGAGGGCGCGCCGGCCAACGGCTTCCGGCCTGCCGCGGCCCTGCTGACGCGCGCGCAGTGGCGCGCCTTTCACGCCGAGCTCGTCGCCCGCGCGCCCGCGCGGCGCTGACGCCGCGGGCAGCGGCCGGAGTTCGCCCGCGTGGTCCTCAGCGCAGGCGCAGGTCGCCTTCGCCGAGGCCTCCGGTCAGCAGCTGCGGCGACTGCTTGCGGCCCGCGCGGCGCGCGTCCTCTTGGACCGCGCGCCGCGCGTAGCCGTAGAGGCCCTTCAGGGTGACGGCGCCGTCCGGGGCGGCGGCCGCGCCGTTGAGCCCTTCCAGGACGGCTTCGGTCAGGGCGCCGTGCTTGCGGGCGTCCAGGACCCCGTCCTCGTCGCCGGCCGAGACGGCCAGCAGGGCCGCCGCGCGGCCCAGGGCGCTCGCGGCGGGGTCCAGCGCGGGCACCGGCGCCTTCACGCCGGGAGCGGCGGCGGTGCGCGCGCCCGCGCCGGAGAAGCCCGCGTCGATGACGGCGACCGCGGCGCGCGCCTTCAGGCCGTCCAGGGCCTTGTACAGGCGGGAGAGGGGGTAGCCGGTCACCTCCAGTTGAGCCGGGTCGCCGTCCCAGGGCAGCAGGTAGGCGGCCCCGGTCTTGGGGTCGGCGGCCCCGTCGCCGGCGAAATAGAAGAACACCCGGGAGTTCTCGTCTGCGTTATTGGGCAGCCAGAGCTCCAGGTATCGTTCCAGCCCCGCGCGGCCGGCCTGGCGGCCGGTCAGCACGAGGACGTTGCGCCGCGGCCAGCCGAGCGCGACCAGATGGCGGCGCACCGCCGCGGCGTCGTTCTCGGCGAAGGCGGCAGGGGGGGCGTCCCTGTAGTCCTGGATGCCGACGACCAGCGCGAAGTCGTCCGGATGGGCGCCGACCGAGTAGGAGGGGAGGTCCGCGCCGGCGGCGGGCGCCGCGCCCGCGGTGAGACCCTCGCTCTTGGCCTTGGCGGCGGCCTCCTGGCGCAGGGCGGCGTCCTTGAGGCGGGAGACGATTCCGTCATGGAAGGGGCCGCGGGCCCGGAGCTCGTCGCGGTGAGTCGCCTCGGCCCCGCGGGCGAGGAGGATCTCGACGAGGCTGAGGTCGCCCTCGATGGCGGCCAGGCTCAGCGCGCTGGTGCCGTTGCGGCGGGCGTTCACGTCGGCGCCGCGGTCGAGCAGGAGCGTGACCAGGGCGTTGCGGTGGTAGCGGACCGCCAGGGTGAGGGGGGTGAGGCTCGCGGAGCCGTAGGTCCCGTTGAGGTCGGCGCCGCCGTCGAGCAGAGCGGTCACCTTCGCGGCGTCTCCGGAGCGGATGGCCTTCTCCATCGGGGACGCGGCGCGGGCCGGACGGCCGAGAAGGACGACGAGCGCGAGCGCCGCGCCGAGCGTGCGAGTGTTCATGGTTTCGGCTGCTCCTCCGGCGGCCATTCTACCCCTTTTGGCGCGGCGCCCGTCCACCCGCCCGGTTGCGTTCGCCGGGCTTTGCGTGCTAACATATGACTGACCAATCAGTCATTTATGCATCCCCGCCACCCTCTCCTGCGATTCGTCCGGTCCTGGGCCGTGCTGGCGGCGCTCGCGCTGCCCGCGGCCGCGTCCGCCGCCGCGGTCCCCGCCGTCTCCACCGCTTCCGACGCCGGCCGGGCGATCACGCTGGACCAGGCCTACGCCGCGGCGCTCGCCCGCAGCGAGACGGTCGCCGAAAAGGGCGAGACCTACGCGCAGCTGCGGGCCCAGATCGACGAGCTGTGGTCCGCCGTCCAGCCGCGGCTGGAGCTGCGCGGCAGCCAGGAGTGGCAGGACGCCGGAGGCGGCGGGGGGGGCTTCCCGATCCCGACCAGCCAGCCCACCGCGGCCTTGAACGCGCACCAGCCGCTCTTCTCCGGCCTGCGCGAGTACCTGGCGGTGCGCGCCGGGCGCGAGGAGAGCGCGTCGGCCGAACTGGCGCTGGCCCGGGCCAAGCAGCTCCTCTATCAGGACGTCGCGCAGGCGTACCTGAACCTGCTCGGCAGCCACCAGGACTTGAGGGTGCGCCGCGCCCAGGTCAAGCTGACCGGGGACCGCGTCAAGGAGCTGGAGGGCTTCGTGCGCATCGGCCGTTCGCGGACGAGCGAGGTCCTCGCCGCCCGATCCCAGCTGGCGCAGAACGAGGCGGACCTGGCCACCGCGCGGGGGCAGGAGCGCGTCTATCAGGAGACGCTCCAGTTCCTGACCGGTCTCGACCAGGACCTGCTTCCGTCGGAGGTCCCGCCGCCCGGGCCGGCCGACGAGTCCTCCTACCTCGCCCGCGCGGGCTCGCGCCCCGACGTGGAAGCCGCGCGCCGCGACCTCAACTACGCGGGCCTCTACGAGAGCATGCAGTCCCGCCAGCGCTGGCCGACGATCGGCCTGGACGGCAACTACTACCTGAAGCGCCCGGACAACGTCTACAAGCACGTGCGCTGGGACGTGACGCTCTCCGGGACCCTGCCGATCTACTACGGCGGGGAGATTTCCGCGCAGGTGCGGCAGGCCGAGGCCCAGAAGCGCTCGAAGGCCCTGGCGTTGTCCCTGGCGCGGCGGCAGGCGGCTCTGGACGTGCGCTCCGCCTACAGCGACCTCTCGTCCGACCTTGACATCGTCGCGGCCCTGGAGAACGCCAAGTCCCTGGCCGAGGCCAACGCCGCGGCCCAGGAGCAGGATTACCGGTACGGCCTGGTGACGAACCTGGACGTGCTGGCCAGCCTGACGACCGTGCAGGACACGAACCTGCGCCTCGACCAGGCCCGGAACGCGGCGTATTTCGCCCGCGTCCGGCTGGAAGTGGCCGCCGGCGGCCCGGAAAGCGCGCGATGACCCTGTCCGACCTGTCGATCCGCAACCCCGTCTTCGCCTGGATGCTGATGATCGGCCTGATGGTCTTCGGCTGGATCGGCTTCCACCGCATGGGCGTCAGCCAGCTGCCCGACGTGGACTTCCCGGTGGTGACGGTGACGATCAACTGGGAGAACGCCTCGCCGGACATCATGGAGACCGAGGTCGCCGACGTGGTCGAGGACTCCGTGATGAGCGTGGAGGGCATCAAGGACATCTCGTCGACCTCCCGCCTGGGCCAGACCACGATCACCATCGAGTTCAACCTCAGCCGCAACATCGACGCGGCGGTCGAGGACGTGCAGAGCCACATCTCCCAGGCCCAGAAGGACCTGCCCAAGGACATCGACGCGCCGATCATCCAGAAGGTCAACCCCGAGGACCAGCCGATCATGTGGCTCTCCCTGCGGGCGGCCCCCGGCTCGAACACCAGCCTGCTCGACATCTGCCGCTACATCAACGAGCACCTGAAGGACCGGCTGGCGATGACGCCGGGCGTCGGGGACATCCGCCTCGGCGGCTACGTGGACCCGAACCTGCGCGTGTGGCTGGACGCCGAAAAGATGGCCAAGCGCGAGATCACCGTGGAGGACGTGCTGGGCGCCATCGACAGCCAGCACGCCGACGTGCCCGCCGGCTGGCTGGACTCCGGCGCCAAGGAGTACAACGTCCGCGTCTACGGCGAGGCCACGACGCCCGAGCAGTTCGCCAACCTGCTGATCCCCACGCGCGTGCGCGGCGGCCAGATCTACCGCAAGATCCGCTTCGGGGACGTCGGGACCGTGGAGGACGGGCTCGACGACATCCGGCGCATCTCCCGCTTCCAGGGCGAGCGCGCCGTGGGCATGGGCATCGTCAAGCAGCGCGGCACCAACGCGGTGGCCGTCGCCGACGCGGTCCAGAAGGAGATCGCGGCGATCCGGCCGATGCTTCCCAAGGGCATGGACCTGCAGGTCGTCTTCGACTCCACCCGCTTCATCAAGAACTCCGTCAGCGAGCTGGAAAGCCAGCTGATCCGCTCGGCGGTGCTGACCTCCCTGGTCTGCCTGCTCTTCCTGGGCTCCTGGACGGCGACCATCAACGTCCTGCTCGCGATCCCGACGGCGATCCTGGGGACCTTCATCGTCCTCTACTTCTGCGGGTTCACGATCAACAGCTTCACGATGCTGGGGCTGTCGCTCGTCATCGGCATCATCGTCGACGACGCGATCATGGTGCTGGAGAACATCGCCCGCTACCGGGAGCAGGGCCTGACCAAGGTCAAGGCGGCGCTGGTCGGCGCGCGGGAGATCACCTCCGCCGCGATGGCCGCCTCGCTGGCCATCCTGGCCATCTTCCTGCCGGTCGTGTTCATGGACGGCATCGTGGGCAAGTTCTTCTTCCAGTTCGGCGTGACGATCTCGGTGGCGGTCATGGTCTCGCTGATCGAGGCGCTGACGATCGCGCCGATGCGCTGCTCGCAGTTCCTGGAGGTCGGCGCGACCAACGCGGTCAGCCGCGGGATGGACCGCCTGATGGACTCCGCGCGCGCCGGCTACCGGCGCCTGCTGGATTCGGCCCTCCGGGTCCCCAAGACGATCCTGGCGGTCTCGCTGGCGGTGTTCGTCTCCTCGCTGTTCCTGATCAAGGGTCTCAAGAAGGAGTTCATCCCGTCCCAGGACCAGGGGCTGTTCCTGGTCAACATCACCCTGCCGCTGGGCGTCTCCCTGGACCACACCGACCAGGTCTTCAAGACCGAACTGGAGCCGTGGATGCTCAAGCGCCCCGAGCTGGCGCACTACTACTGCGCCATAGGCGGGTTCCAGGGCGGGCAGGTCAACACCGGCCTCTTCTTCGTCACGATGAAGGACCTCAAGGACCGGCCGATGTACCACGGCCATCGCGAGACGCAGGCCGACTTCATGCAGATCGTGCGCCGGAAGTTCAGCGCGGCGCCCGGCGTCGAGCGCGCGGCGATCATGGACATGTCGCAGGCGGGCTTCTCGTCCCATCGCGGCTATCCGATCGAGTTCATGGTGCAGGGCCCGGACTGGAGCAAGCTGGCCGAGGTGGCCGACGCCTTCCGCGACAAGATGAAGGCCACGGGCCTGATGACCGACGTGGACACCGACTACAACCCCGGCATGCCCGAGATCCAGGTCCGCCCGAACCGCGCGGCGGCGGCGCGATACGGCATCACCGCGCGCGCCATCGGCGACACCATCAACGCGATGATCGGCGGCGTCAAGTACGGCAAGTTCACGGGGCGCGGCAAGCGCTACGACGTGCGCGTGCGCCTGGTGGACAAGGACCGCAACAGCCCCAAGGACCTCAGCAAGATCTGGGTGCGCGACAACTTCGGCAACGTGGTGCGCCTGCCGGAGGTCATCACGCAGACCATCAAGCCGTCCCTGTTCGCGATCACGCGCTACAACCGCGAACGCTCGATCACGGTCTTCGCCAACCCCGCGCCCGGCAAGTCCCAGGGCGAGGCGCTCGCGGCCGTGCAGGCGATGTCCAAGTCCCTGCTGCCCGAGGGCTATCACATCGTGATGTCGGGCAACTCCCAGCTGATGAAGGAGTCGTCGCGCAGCCTGCTCTTCGTGATGCTGCTGGGGGTCTTCGTCGCCTACATGGTGCTGGCGACGCAGTACAACAGCTTCATCGACCCGGTCACCGTCCTGATGGCCCTGCCCTTCAGCGTGACCGGCGCCCTGGCCGCGCTCCGCCTCACGCACCAGAGCCTGAACATGTACAGCATGATCGGCATGATCCTGCTGATGGGCATCGTGAAGAAGAACTCGATCCTGCTCGTGGACTTTACCAACGAGCGGCGCCGGCACGGCCTGGGCGTGCGCGCGGCCCTGCTGGAGGCCTGCCCGATCCGCCTGCGCCCGATCCTGATGACCACGGCGGCCACCATCGCCGGCGCGCTGCCCGAGGCTCTGGCCCGCGGCGCGGGCGCCGAGCTGATGGTCCCGATGGCGGTGACCATCATCGGCGGCCTCCTGGTCTCCACGATTCTGACCCTGCTGGTGGTGCCGTGCTTCTACCAGGTGATGAGCGCTTTCGAGAACCGCCGCTCGGACGAGGAGCTCAAGGAAGCCCTGCGCGAGCTGGGCGAGCTGCCGCCGGAGACCGCGTCAGCTCCGGTCATCGTCACCGCCGACTAGCCGCTAGTACGGGACCTCGAAGCTCGTCCTCAACGGACCGGAGACCCCCGGGGCGCGGTGGCGCAGGAGGATGCGGCCGGGCTCCGGGGCGCGCGGGTAGTCGTAGCGCACCGGGAGCGGGGGCAGGAGCGCGCGGAAGAGCCGCGGCGGAGCCTCCTCGACGCGCTCGATCACCGTGACGCGCACGGTCACCGGCGCGGGGCGCGGAGCCAGTCCCTCCCGCGCCAGGAGCGCGTCCAGTTCCGCGCGGGTGATCCAGTCGCCCTCGTACTGGACCAGGCCGCGCGCCCTCTGGCGGCGCTCGAAGGCCGCCTCGCCGCGCTCGCGGGCTTCGGCGGCCAGGCGCTCGGAGCGCCAGCGCGCGCGCAGGCGGGCGTTCTCCGCGGCGGAGGCGCGGGCCGTCCCCGTCACGGTCGCCGAGTCCAGCACGACCAGGCCTGCGTCGGCGACGGCGAGCGTCAGGCTCGCGGCGTCGCTGGAGACCAGGATGCCTTCGAGGGTCTTGCCTCCGCGCAGGCGGACCTCGTCGGCCGCCGCGGACGCGGCGGTCAGGAGGAGCGCGGCGAGGACGGCGCGGCCGGGGGCGCCCATGGCGACAGTATAGCCCCGCCGGGGCGCGGCGGCCAGCCGCCGAGGCTAGGCCGGGGACCCGGCGGTGGACGCGACGGCGGGCAGGCGCACGACGAAGCGGGCGCCCCCGCCGGCGCGGTTCTCGGCGGTCAGGTCTCCGCCGTGACGGCGGGCCGTCTCGCGCGAGGCGAAGAGACCCAGCCCCGTGCCGCCCCGCCCGGCGCGCGTGGTCGCGAAGGGCTGGAAGAGCCGGGCCATGATCTCGGGCGCCAGCCCCGGCCCCTCGTCGTCCACGGTCAGCAGGGCCCAGTCGCGCCCGTCGCGGCTCTCGCGGGCGAGGGACACGCGCACCCGTCCGCCCGACGGCATGGCCTTGGCCGCATTGCCCACCAGGTTGAGCGCGACGCGCTCGATGGCTTGGGGGGCGGCCATGACGCTCAGGTCCTCGAGGGGATACTCGCGCTCGACCGAGACGCGGCGCGAGCGCAGGATGGGCTCGGCCAGGGCCAGCGCCGTCTCGACGGCCGCGTCCAGGCGCCGCGCCGAGGCCGGGCCGCCGGCGCGCGAGAGAAGTCCCGAGGCGAGGTTCTGGCAGAAGGCGGCGGCGTCGTCGATGCGCTTGAGGTCGCGCGCGAGCTCGGGGTCGTCCACGCCCTTGTCGAGATGGATGCGGGCATAGCCGCGCACGACCATCAGCGGCGTGGCCAGGTCGTGCGCGGCGCCGGCGCCGCCGGCCGCGATGGAGGTCAGCTCCCTCTCGCGCTCGCGCGTCTCGGTCTCGGCGCGGATCTCGCGCTCCAGTCGCTCGATCACGGCCCGCTGGCGCCGCGCGCGCGCGCCGGCCTCGCGCTCGGAGCGCGCGAGCAGCCAGGCGGCGCCCGCCGCGCCGGCGAGCACGGCGCTCTTGAGCGCGAGCTCGAAGGTCGCCCCGGGGCTCCATGGCCCGGGGGCGGCCGCGTAGAGCGCCGCGTTGCAGACGCAGGCCCCGGCCGCGGTCCACGCGACGGCCCGCCCGTCCAGCAGGATCGCGGCCGTGAACAGCGGGAGGAGATAGAGCGCCCACAGGATCGACGCGGGGCCTCCGGACCACTCCTGCAGCGCGGCGACGGACGCGAAGCCCGCCGTCAGGCCCAGCGCGTGCAGCCAGTCCGTCCGCGGCGCCAGGCGCACGGCCAGGCTGGTGCCCAGGCTGGAGGCGAGCAGTCCCAGGAACAAATAGAGCGCCTGGGGGTAGACCAAATCCGGGTTGTCCTTGGCGAGGAAGGCCAGCACTCCCAGCACGATCCAGAGCGCGGCTTCCAGTCGCGTCGTGCGGCGGCGGCGGGACTCTTCGTCCATGACGGCCTCCCTGCGGCCCGCGCGGGCCTCGTGAGAAGGATGCGCCGCGGCGCCGAAAGGACGCTCAGCCGCCGCTGATAAAAGGCTTAAGTCGCGCGTCCCGGCGGGGGCGGGGCGTCGCCCCGCCCCCCGGCGAAGCTCACTCGACCTTCACGTGGATCCCGCGGCTTCCGGCCTTCTCCGGCTTGCGCAAGGACACGATCAGCTGCCCGTCCTTGTGGGAGGCCTTGACCTCCTCCGGGTGCATCCCGGTCGGGAGCACGAAGCTCCGCTGGAAGGACCCGTAGGCGGACTCGCGCCTCAGCCAGGTCTTGCCCTTCTCTTCCTTCTCCTCGCGGCGCTCCCCGGTGATGGTCAGCACGCCCTCCTCCACCGAGACCTTCACGTCCTCCTTCTTGACCCCCGGCAGGGAGACGGACAGCAGGTACTCCTTGTCGGTCTCCTGAATGTCCACCCGCGGCGTCCACGCGCGCGGCGGCGTGGGAAACTGCAGGGGCGTCATCTTGCCGGCGAACAAGTCGTCGAAGAGCTCCGACAGGCCCGTCAGCCCGCGCAAGCCCTGGAACGGGGACCAGGCCTGCGCCCCCTTCTCCTCGGCGTGCGCCGTCATCGCTTTGCGTTCCATGAGACTCCACCTCCCGGCGTCGATCGGAGCGGCGGACCGCTCCGGAATTGTAATCTTGCAACGCTCGGGCCGGGACCGGGGGCCTAAAAAGCAAGGAGCCGGGCGGGACCCTCGACCCGCCCGGCCTTGCGTTGGAGCGCCGTCCGCAGGCCCGGGAAGGGCCGCCGACGCGTCCGCCCCATAACATCGCAACGGTCCGGCCGCAGCCTCCCGTCGGGAGCGGGCGGCCGGGCCGCCGCGGTGTCCCGGCCGCGCGCCGCGTCCGGCCGGGGGCGGCGTGAAAAAAGGCCGGGCGGCCTCGCGGCCGCCCGGCCCGTGCTCCCCGGAGCGCCTACTCGATGCCCGCGCAAGGGGCCGTCGGCGTTTCCGGTGCGACGGTCGCGGACCCCGAGGGGCCCGGGGACGGGGCGGCATCAGCCTTTCGCCCGTCCGCCAGGGTGCGGCGCAACGCATCGGCCGCGGACGCCGCGGCGCGGGTCTGGTACAATGGGCGCATGGAGGACCGCGACTGCCCGCTGTGCGGCGGGGCCGCGCGCGAGTTCCTGCGCGCCGACGGCCGCGATTTCCGGCGCTGCGGGACCTGCGCGCTGACCTTCGTGCCCGCGTCCCAGCATCTGCCTCCGGCCGACGAGCGCGCCCGCTACGAAAGCCACCAGAACCGTCCCGGCGACCCCGGCTACCGGGCCTTCCTGGACCGCCTTCTCGTCCCGCTCGGCGCGCGTCTGTCCCCCGGAGCCGAAGGCCTGGACTACGGCTGCGGGCCGGGCCCGACCGCGTCGCGGATGCTGTCCGAACGGGGCTTGCCCACGCGCGACTACGACCCGTTCTTCGCCCCGGACGAGGGCGCGCTCTCCCGCGCCTACGACTTCGTCGTCTGCACCGAGGTCTTCGAGCACCTGGCCCGGCCGGACCGCGAGCTGGAACGCCTGTCGCGCCTGCTCAAGCCCGGGGGCCTGCTCGGCGTGATGACCGGCGTGCTGGAGGACGACGCGGCTTTCGCGGGCTGGTGGTACCGGCGCGATCCCACGCACGTCTGCTTCTATCGCCCGGAGACCTTGGAGTGGATCGCCCGCCGGCGCGGCTGGAGCCTGGAGCGCCCGTCGCTCAACGCGGCGCTGTTCCGGCGGCCGGGCGCGCCGTCCGCGGGTCGGTCGCCGGCCCCGCGCTAAGGCCCGGGCGGGAGCCCCGCGAATTCGTATAATCGGGACCATGAACGCCTTCGCCCTCCTGCTCGCCCTCGCCCTGCCCGCCGCGGCCGCCGACCTGCCCGCCGCGCCGTCCTCCTTCGATCCGTCCGCGCTGGACCGCTCCGTCTCGCCGTGCTCGGATTTCTACCAGTACGCGTGCGGCGGCTGGGTGAAGACCCACGAGATCCCCGCCGACCAGTCGCGCTGGGGGCGCTTCCAGGAGCTGGCCGAGCGCAACAAGACGATCCTGCGCGGCATCCTGGAGAAGGCGTCGGCGGACGACCCGAAGCGCACCCCGTCCCAGGCGCGCATGGGCGACCTGTACGCCGCGTGCATGGACGAGGACGCGGCCGACGCCAAGGGGGCGCTGCCGCTGAAGCCCGACCTGGACGCGATCGCGGCGCTGTCGTCGGTCCGGGAGATGCCGGCCCTGCTGGCGCGCCTGCACGCGGAGGGCGTCAACGCGGGGTTCTCGTTCGGTTCCGACCAGGACTTCAAGGACGCCGCGCGCGTGATCGGCGTGGTGGACCAGGGCGGCCTGGGCCTGCCCGACCGCGACTATTACTTCCGGACCGACCCCAAATCCGAGCAGATTCGCCGCGAGTACCTGTGGCATGTGGCCAAGACGTTCGGACTCCTCGGCGACGACCCCAAGACCGCCGCCGCCGAGGCCGACACCGTGATGCGCGTGGAGACCGCGCTCGCGAAGGTCTCGCAGGACCGCGTGACGCGCCGCGATCCCGACGCCACCTACCACCGCGAGACCGTGAAGCAGCTGGAGGGCCTGGCGCCGGGTTTCGACTGGGGCCGCTACTTCGTCGACGCGGGCGCGCCGCGCTCGCGCTGGCTGAACGTGGTCTCCACCGGCTACGCGGCGGGGTTCTCCGCGCTGCTGTCCTCCGAGCCCCTGGCCGATTGGAAGACATACCTGCGCTGGCACGACGCGTCCTCGGCCGCGCCGTGGCTGTCCCGGGACTTCGTCGAGGAGAGCTTCGACTTCGGCGGACGCAAGCTGTCCGGGGTCAAGGAGCTCCAGCCGCGCTGGAAGCGCTGCGTCGGGCTCGTCGACGGCGAGCTCGGCCACGACCTGGGCCGCGCCTACGTGGCCAAGGAGTTCGGGGCCGAGGGCAAGGCGCGCACCCAGCGCCTGGTGAACGCGCTTCAGGCCGCCCTCAAGGAGGACCTGAAGGGCCTGGACTGGATGTCGGCCCGCACCCGCCGCCGCGCGATCGAGAAGCTCTCCGCGATCACCGACAAGATCGGCTATCCCGACAAGTGGCGCGACTACAAGGGCGTCAAGATCGAGCGCGGCGACCTGATCGCCTCCATCCGCAGCGCGGACGCCTACGAGACCCGCCGCGAACTCGACAAGATCGGCAAGCCGGTGGACCGCCAGGAATGGGGGATGACGCCGCCCACGGTCAACGCCTACTACAACGCCCAGCTCAACGAGATCGTCTTTCCCGCCGGCATCCTCCAGCCCCCGTTCTTCGACCGCGCGGGCGACCCGGCCTTCAACCTGGGCGCGATCGGCGTGGTGATCGGCCATGAGCTGACCCACGGCTTCGACGACGAGGGCCGCAAGTTCGACGCGAAGGGCAACCTGCGCGACTGGTGGACGAAGCGGGACGCGGCCAAGTTCGAAGCCAAGGCGCAGTGCCTGGAGGATCAGTACGGGAGCTACGAGACCATCCCCGGCGTCAAGCTCAACGGCAAGCTCACCTTGGGCGAGAACACCGCCGACAACGGCGGCGTGCGCCTGGCCACGATGGCCCTGGCGTCCCTGGAGAAGACCGGGACGGTCCCGGCCGAGGTGGACGGGTTCACCCCGGAGCAGAGGCTCTACCTGGGCTTCGCCCAGGTCTGGTGCCAGAAGCAGACCGACAAGACCGCGCGCCTGCTGGCCCACGTGGACCCGCACTCTCCCGGGCGCTGGCGCGTGATCGGCCCCCTGTCGAACACGCCGGAGTTCGCCAAGGCCTTCTCCTGCAAGCCCGGGGACCCGATGGTGCGCGCGAAGGCCTGCCGGGTCTGGTAGCCTCAGCGCGCCTCGGCAAGACCGTTGCCTGGAGACCGGTCATGCGCACGGCGGGCATGGGCGGTCGGCTGCGCTTCGGTCTGGGCGCCGTCGCGGCGATCGCCGCGGGCGCGGCCGCCGTCGAGCTGGCCCGTTTCGGGTTCTTCTTCGCCGCCGCCGGCGCCCTGAGCGCCGGAGCGGCGCCGGTGCTGATGCATCTGCGCCGCGGGCCGTACGCCGACCTGCGCCGCGCGCGAACCCAGGCGCGCCTCTACCGCACGCTGGCGGCGGCCGGACACGCCGCGATGCGTGCCGACGCGCCCGCGGAGGTCCACGCGGGCCTCTGCCGCGCCGCCGTCCAGGAGGGCGGGTTCCTTCTCGCCTGGGTGGGCGCGCCCGACGCGAGCGGCCGAATCGTCGCGCTGCACGGCGAGAGCGCCGGCGCCGCCGGCGCGGCGTACCTGTCCGGCCTCGACGCCCGGGTCTCGGAGTCCGACCCCCGGGGGCGCGGCCCCACCGGGACCGCCTGGCGCGAGGGGAGACCGGTGATCGCCTCCGACCTGAGGACCGACGCCCGCCTGGGGCCGTGGCGCGCGGACCTGCTCGCGGCGGGCTTGCGCTCCTCGGCGGCCTATCCGATCCACCTCAAGGGCGCGGTCTGCGCGGTGTTCACGATCTACGGCGACGAGCCCGGCTTTTTCACCCCCGAGATCGCCGACCTCCTCGGGCACATGGTCCGGGAGGCGGAATACGCGCTCGATAACCAGGTCCTGGCGCAGGAGGCGCGGGATTCGGGCCGCGCCCTCCACGAGAGCCGGCGCCTGCTCTCTCAGGTGCTCGACACCCTGCCCACGGCCTGCTACGTGCGCGATCTGGACGAGCGGCGCCTCGTCTTCGCCAGCCCCGGCATCGAGCGCCTGGTCGGCGTCAGCGCGTCCCGCGTGCTGGAGATGGGGGCGGACTTCTTCGGCCTGCTGCATCCCGACGACGCCGCGGCGTTCGTCGCCGCCGCGGAGGAGCGGGCCCTTCCCGACGGGGCGGTCCACCAGCGCCAGCTGCGCCTGCGCAGGCCTGACGGCTCCTGGCGCTGGATCCGCACGCGCGCGACGGTCTTCGAGCGCGGGGGGGACGGCCGCGTGCGGCGCATGCTGGGCTCGGCCGAGGACGTGACCGACCTGCTGGCCCTGGCCGACGAGAACCGTCGGGTCGCGATGGCCGTCCAGTCGGCCGCGGAGAGCGTGGTCATCACCGACGCGAGCGGGACCATCGAGTACGTGAACCCGGCCTTCTGCCGCCTGACCGGGTATTCTCGGGATGAGGCGCTGGGGCGCAAGCCGAGCATGCTCAAGAGCGGGCGGGTCGCCGACGAGACCTACCGGAGCCTCTGGGAGGCGGTCCGGTCGGGGCGCGTCTGGGAGGGGCGCCTGATCAACCGCCGCAAGGACGGCACGCTCTTCGAGGAGGAGGCCTCCATCTCGCCGGTGCACGACGACAACGGGGTCCTCACCCACTTCGTCGCGGTCAAGAAGGACGTCTCCAAGGAGCTCGAACTCGAGCGCGAGCTGCGCCAGGCCCAGAAGCTGGAGGCCATCGGCAAGCTGGCCGGCGGCGTCGCGCACGATTTCAACAACATCCTGACCTCGATTTTGGGCTGCGCCGAGCTGCTGTCGGCGCAGATCCCGGAGTCCTCGCCGCTGCGCGCGGATCTCGACGAGATCGCCCGCGGCGGGCGGCGCGCGGCGGACCTCACGCGCCAGCTGCTGATCTTCAGCCGGCGCCAGGTGGTCGCGCCGCGCCGTCTGGACCCCGCCGAGGTGGTCGGCGACCTGCAGAAGATGCTGCTGCGCATCGTCGGGGAGGACTGCCGGCTCGCCTTCGTCAACCGCGCCCGCGGCGTGCGCGTGGAGGCGGATCCCGGGCAGTTCGAGCAGGTGCTGATGAACTTCGTGGTGAACGGCCGGGATGCGATGGCCCGCGGCGGCGTCCTGGAGGTCGCGGTGGACGAGGCGAGGCTCGACGCCGCGCTGCCCGGAGTGGACGGCCCCATCCCCCCGGGGCGCTACGCCGTCCTGAGCGTGCGCGACGAGGGGGAGGGCATCCCCGCCGAGGTCCTGCCGCGCATCTTCGAGCCCTTCTTCACGACCAAGCCGCCCGGCGTCGGCACCGGCCTGGGCCTGTCCACGGTGTACGGCATCGTCAAGCAGGGCGGAGCGCACCTCGAAGTGGAGACCGTCGTGGGGCGGGGGACGACGATGCGCGTCTACTGGCCCGCGCTCGCGCCCGGCGCGGATCCGGAGGCCGCGTCGGCCCCGGCCCCGGCGCCCGGGGGCACGGAGCGCGTGCTGGTCGTCGAGGACGAGGACCCGGTGCGCGTTCTCGTCGAGCGCATCCTGACCGGGGCCGGGTACCGGGTCGCCTCCTGCCGCGACGCGGGCGAGGGCCTGCGCCGGGCGGGCGACGGGGACTTCTCGCTCTTGCTCAGCGACGTGATCCTGCCCGGCGGGACGAACGGCCGGGACATGGCCGCGGAGCTGAAGAAGTCCCGGCCCGGCCTGAAGGTGCTGTTCATGTCCGGATATTCCGGGGACGCGATCGCGCGGCGCGGCGTCCTGGAGCCGGGGGCGCGCCTAATGCAGAAGCCGTTCACGCGCGACGCGGTCCTGCGCGCGGTGCGCGACGCCTTGGACGCCTAAGAGCGGCGGGCCAGGACGCGGGTGTGGACTGCGGCCAGGGCGGGCACGGCGAGCAGGAGGGCGAGCGCGGCGCGCGGGGGGCCGTTCGGGGCCCGTCACGCGGCCGTGACCCGGTCGTCTCCGGCTGCTCATGGCGCGGCGCGGGGGCATCCTTTATACTCAGGTCATGGAAGACCGAGACCCGCCGGACGGCGAGACCCGGAGCTGGCGCACGATCTGGATCTCCGACATCCACCTGGGCACGCGCGACTGCAAGGCCGCGTACCTGCTGGACTTCCTGAAGCACAACGAGAGCGAGACCCTCTATCTCGTCGGCGATGTGATCGACGGCTGGCGCCTGAAGACCTCCTGGCACTACTGGGACCAGAGCCACAACGACGTGGTGCAAAAGCTCCTGCGCAAGGCGCGCAAGGGCGCGCGCGTGATCCTGGTCCCCGGCAACCACGACGAGGCCTTCCGCGATTTCGCGGGGATGCACTTCGGCGGCGTGGAGGTCGCGCTCGAGGCCGTGCACGAGACCGCGGACGGCCGCCGCCTTCTGGTGGTCCACGGGGACCAGTTCGACGGCGTGGTGCGCCACGCCAAGATCCTGGCCCTGCTGGGCTCCTGGGCCTACGACGCGGCCCTGCGCGTCAACCACTGGTTCAACGGGGCGCGCCGCCTGGCGGGCCTGCCGTACTGGTCGCTGTCGGCCTGGCTCAAGCACAAGGTCAAGAACGCGGTGGAGTTCATCGGGAAGTTCGAGGAGGAGATGACGGCCGAGACGCGGCGGCGGGGCCTCGACGGCATCGTCTGCGGCCACATCCACCACGCGGAGATCCGTGGCGCGGGCGGCGTCCTCTACTGCAACGACGGCGACTGGGTCGAGTCCTGCACGGCGCTGGTGGAGGACTTCGACGGGCGCTTGAGCCTGGTGCGCTGGACCGAGGAGCGCGCCCGTGCGCGCGCCCGGCCCGAGACCGCCGCGGCGTGAGCGCCCGGCGCCGCCCCGACGGGATCTTGATCCTGCACGCCTCGGTGGGCGCGGGGCACGCGCGCGCGGCGCAGGCCGTCGCCAAGGCCCTGGCCTGGGAGGCGCCGGACGCGCGCGTGGCCGTGGTGGACGCCCTGGACCTGGCGCGCCCGGCCTTCAGGCGCGTCTACGGCCAGGGCTACCTGCGCCTCGTCGAGAAGGCCCCGGCCCTGTTCGGCCTGCTTTTCGACCTGACCGACCGCCCGGCGCGCGCCGCGGCCCCGGGCGAGCGCCTGCGCCGCGCGGTCCAGCGCTGGGGCGCGGCGGAGTTGGTGCGCCTGCTGGAAGGCGGTGGGTGGGACGCGATCGTCCACACGCACTTCCTGGCCCCGGAGCTGGCCTGCGCGCTGAGGCGGCGCGGGCGGCGGTGCGCGCCGCAGTTGGTGGCGGTGACGGACTTCGACGCGCACCGGCTCTGGGCGCACGCCCCGGTGGAGCGCTACTGCGCGGCCGGTCCTCTGGCCGCGGCGTCCCTGAGCCGCCACGGGGTCCCCCCGGACGCGATCCTGGAGACCGGCATCCCCATCGACCCGGCGTTCTCCGTCCCCGTCGACCGGGACGCCGCGCGCCGCGCGTTCGGCCTCTCCGGCGAGCGCCCGGTGGTGCTGCAGGCGTCCGGAGGCCACGGGGTGGGCCCCGTGGAGGAGGTCACGCGCGGACTGCTGGCCGGGAGCGTCCCGTCGGACCTGGTCGTCGTCTGCGGCCGCAACGAGGAGGCGCGCAGGCGCCTGGCGCGCCTGCGCCCCCCGGAGCGCCACCGCGTGAAGATCCTGGGCTACACGGACCGCATGCGCGAGCTGATGGCGGCCGCGGACCTGCTGGTCACCAAGCCCGGCGGCCTGACGGTCAGCGAGGCCCTGGCCTGCGGCCTGCCGATGGCGCTGATCCGCCCGATCCCGGGCCAGGAGGAGCGCAACGCGGACTACCTGGTGAAGGCGGGGGCCGCGGCGCGGGCGGGGGCGCCGGCGGAGCTGGGGAGGGTCCTGGACGCGATGCTGGGCGACCCGGAGCGGCTGGCGCAGACGCGCCGCAGGGCGCGCGCGCTGGGCCGCCCGCGCGCCGCGTTCGCGGTCGCGCGGGAGGCCCTGCGGCTGGCGGCCGTCAGCCGACGCGCCGCTGGCCCAGAGGCTTGTACTTCGTCTCCCTCGGGCCGACGTAGATCTGGCGCGGACGCCCGATCTTGAAGTTCGGCGATTCGCTCATCTCCTTCCACTGCGCGATCCAGCCGGGCAGGCGCCCGATCGCGAACATCACCGTGAACATGTTCGTCGGGATGCCGACGGCGCGGTAGATGATGCCCGAGTAGAAGTCCACGTTCGGGTAGAGCTTGCGCGAGACGAAGAAGTCGTCCTTCAGGGCGGCCTCCTCCAGGCGCTTGGCGATCTCCAGCAGCGGGTCGTCGACGCCGAGCTTGTTGAGGACGGTGTCGCAGGCGCGCTTGATGATCAGCGCGCGCGGATCGAAGTTCTTGTACACGCGGTGGCCGAAGCCCATCAGGCGGGCGCCGCCCTCGCGCTTCTTGACCTTCTCCACGTAGTCCTTGACCGAGATCCCGCTCTCGCGGATGGAGGTCAGCATCTCGACGACCTCCTGGTTGGCGCCTCCGTGCAGCGGGCCCCACAGGGCCGAGATGCCCGCCGACACCGACGCGTACAGGGAGGCCCGGCTGGAGCCGACGAGGCGCACCGTGGAGGCCGAGCAGTTCTGCTCGTGATCGGCGTGCAGGATCAGCAGGAGGTCCAGCGCGCGCGCGACGTCTGGGTCCACCTCGTAGCCCTCGCAGGGCACGGAGAACATCATCTTCAGGAAGTTCGAGAAGTAGTCCAGGCTGTTGTCCGGGTAGACGAACGGCTGGCCGATGGACTTCTTGTACGAGGCCGCGGCGATGGTCGGGAGCTTGCCGAGCAGGCGGTGGATGGTCAGGTCGATGTCCTCGGTGCCCGTCGTCTTCTGATAGAAGGTGGACAGGGTGCTGACCGCCGAGGAGAGCATCGCCATCGGGTGGGCGTCGCGGGGGAAGCCGTCGTAGAAGCGCTTCATGTCCTCGTGGATCAGCGTGTGGCGCGTGATGTTGGTGGTGAAGGCGTCGAGCTCCTTCTTGGTGGGAAGCTTGCCGTAGATCAGCAGGTAGCTGGTCTCCACGAAGGTGGACTGCTCGGCCAGCTGCTCGATCGGGATGCCGCGGTAGCGCAGGATGCCGCGCTCGCCGTCCAGGAAAGTGATCGCGCTGGTGCAGGCGCCGGTGTTCAGGTAGCCGTTGTCGAGGGTGACGAGGCCGGTCTCCTTGCGCAGGGCGGAGATGTCAACGCCCTTCTCGCCTTCGGACCCGAGCACGATGGGCAGTTCGATCTCGCGCCCGCCGTACCTGAGAATCGCCTTCTCCGTCTTGTCCGCCGCGGGCTTCTCCGCCTTGGCCGTTTCCGCCATGATCGCCTCCCTCTTCGCGTCTCGCTTGGAAAATCAGTCCCTCTATTATACGCAACGCCCATGCCGGTTGGAAGCGGCGCGCCGGAGACCGCCTCAGGCGCGCGGGCGCAGGACGGCGGCGAGCGGCAGCGACAGGGCCGACAGGAGGAGGACGACGGCCGTCCGCCGCGCCCAGAGGCCGAGGCCCGGACGCCAGACCAGGGAGGTCGCCAGGCCCGAGGCGGCCACGGCGAGGAAATAGTCGACGGGCAGGCCCAGGAGCTTGCGCCGGAACCACGGAACCGGGCGCGCGCGCAGGGCCTCGAA
This sequence comes from bacterium, assembly GCA_021783355.1. Taxonomy (GTDB): domain Bacteria; phylum Elusimicrobiota; class Elusimicrobia; order UBA1565; family UBA9628; genus GWA2-66-18. The sequence continues at coordinate 28,141 of JAJXTZ010000009.1, forward strand.
GCCCCAGGCCGGGTTCCACGCGAACCACTGGAGGTCCCAGACTGCGGTGAGGAGCAGGTAGGACGACAGGCACTTGGCCCAGAGCGGGCGCGAGAAGCCCGCGAAGACCAGCGGCAGGTGCAGGACGCCGACGAGGAACAGCGTCAGCCACAGGTGGTAGCCGGTCAGCTCCTTGCCGTTGGTGAGCGCGAGCCACCAGTCCGGGCCCCAGCGCCAGGTCGGCAGGTCTTGCGCCCAGCCGCGCGCGCCCTCGATCTCGATCTCGACGCGGGCCAGCCCGTGGCACAGCGCGAAGAGGGCCAGGCCCTCGCCGGCCGCGCGCACGGCTTCAGCGCTCACGCATGACCCAGCACCCGGCCGGGACCGCCAGCGCGCCGAAGATCACGTACAAGCGCCAATAAGTGGCGTGGAGCTGCTGCCAGAAGACCGAGGTCGTGCCGTGCGCGGTCATGTACCACGCGGCCATCTCCAGGCCGAAGGTCACCAGGGTGCAGAACAGCATCATCCCCAGCACCTTGCGCCCGTCCACCTTCCAGTTCGTCAGCGTCGCGACGCCGATGGTGCCCAGCAGGGGGCCGTAGGTGAACGCGACCATGCGGAAGGCCAGCCACAGCAGGTTGTCCAGATTGCGCATCAGCAGCGCGAGGACGATGAAGATCAGGCCGAAGCCGACGAAGAACCGCTTAGACGACTTGACCAGCTCCTCCTCGCTGCGGCCGCGGCCCCAGATCGGCTGGTAGAAGTCCACGGTGAACGCGGTGGCCAAGGACGCCAGCGCCGAGTCCGAGCTGCCCATCGCGGCCGAGGCGACCGCGGCCAGCATCAGGCCGCGCAGGCCGTGCGGCATCTCGGTCAGGATGAAGCGGGGGAAGATGAAGTCGTTGTCGGTCATCCCCGCGGTCAGCGCCGGGTGCGTCTTGGCGTACGCGTAGAGGCCCACGCCGATGAACAGGAACAGCCCGGAGATCGGGATCGAGACCAGGCCGGAGATGATCAGGCTCCAGCGGGCCTTGCGCTCGTCGTTGCAGGCCAGCAGGCGCTGGACCATGTCCTGGTCGGTGCCGTACGCGGCCGAGGAGTTGAAGAAGCCCCAGATCGCCAGCAGGAAGAAGAGCCCCATGTTCCTGGCCTTGAACATCTCCAGGAAGTTGAACTTGTCGTACACCGTGCCGTCCGGCTTGACCGCGTGCCGGCCCGCCTCCACGATGGCGCCGAAGCCGCCGGGGACGTGGGCGGCGATGTAGAAGAGCGCGACGACGCCGCCGCCGATCAGCAGGCAGAACTGCATGGTGTCGGTCCAGGCGATCGCGCGGCCGCCGCCGGCGGTCGTGTAGAGCAGGATGACCGTGACGGTCGCGATCACGCAGACCGGGAACGACAGGCTCCCGCCGCTGACCACCTCCAGCACCTTGGCGATCGCGACGATGCGCACCGTCGCGGCCAGCGTGCGCGTGGCGATGAAGTAGCCGGAGCAGGCGCGGCGGGTCAGTTGGCCCATCTTCTTCTCGACCGCGGCGTAGATGGAGGTCACCTTGTGGCTCTGGTAGAACGGCAGGAGGACCAAGGCCACGAAGATCGCCGCGCCGATGTCGCCCACGTTGCTGAACAGGTAGCGGAAGTCGGCGCCGTAGCCCTCCGACGGCGTGCCGACGAAGGTCAGCGCGGAGATGCAGGTGGCCAGGAAGCTGGCGGTCGTGATCAGCCACGGGATTGAGCGTCCGGCCAGGAAGTAGTCGTCGGTCGTGCGGTGCGTGCGGCGCGCGGCCCACCAGCCGATGCCGGCCAGCGTGGCCGTGTAGGCCACCAGGACCGTCGTGTCCAAGGCTCCGAGGCCGCCGCTCATCGTCCGGCCCCCGGGCTGCGGCGGCGGTCCTTGTTCATCTCTCTGCGCCTCCTTTTCTCCGCGGCCTTGTCCGCGGGGCTCTGCCGGGCGGCTTTGGCGTCCAATTCGGTCCGAAGCTTGCGCCAGGAGGCCAGCCGCGCCGCCGCCACCGTCCCCGCGTCCACGGCGGCCTTCACCGCGCAGCCGGGCTCGGAGTCGTGGCGGCAGTCGGTGAAGCGGCACGACGAGGTCAGGGCCGCGATCTCCTCGAAGGCCTCGGCCACGCCCCGGCCGGCCTCCCAGAGCTTCATCTCGCGCATGCCGGGGGTGTCCAGGAGGACGCCTCCGCCGGGCAGGCGGAAAAGCTCGCGGTGGGTGGTGGTGTGGCGGCCGCGCTCGTCGCCGGCGCGCGTCTCGCGCACGGCCAGGACTTCCTCGCCGAGCAGGCGGTTGACCAGCGTGGACTTGCCCACGCCCGAGGCGCCGACGAAGCCGACCGTGCGCCCGGGACGGAGCCACTCGGCGAGCGCCTCGAGACCCGCGCCGGTCTTCGCGCTGAGCGCGGCCACCGGCGCGCCGGCGGCGACCGCGCGCGCCTGGGCCAGGTACGCCTCCGGGTCCGGGCAGGCGTCCAGCTTGTTGAGGAGCAGGACCGGGGCGGCGCCGCTCTCGCGGCAGACGGACATGAAGCGCTCCAGGCGCCGGGGATTGAAGTCCCGGTTGAGCGCCGTGGTCACGAACACGGTGTCCAGGTTGGCGGCCAGGACCTGCTCCAGCATCCCTTCGCCGGCGGCTTGGCGGGAGAGCTTGGTGCGCCGGGGCAGGATGGCGCGGATCTGCACGGCGCGCTCGCCGGGGACGGTCTCGACGCAGACCCAGTCGCCGATGGCCGGAAGGTCCGCGCGCGCGCCGGCGCGGTGGCGCATCGCGCCGGGCACGCGCGCGGCGAACTCGCCGTCCTCGGCGACCACGTGGAAGAGGCCGCGGCGCTCCTCCACCACGCGCGCGGGGCGCAAGCCCCCGCCGGGCCGCGCGGCGAAGGCGGCGGCCCAGCGCTCGTCCCAGCCCCAGTCTTCCAGAGACATTCCGGCGATTCTAGCAGAAGCGCCGGGCCGCCGGGGCCGTCAGAGGTGCGCGACGACCTCTTCGCGCGGGAAGCGGACCTTCGCCTGGGACGCGTACGCGTCGTCCGGGGCGCGGTAGCCGGCCGCGGCGAGCACGACCGAGTTGTAGCCCTTCGCGGGCAGGCCCAGGATCTCGTCGAACTTGTCCTTGTCGAAGCCCTCCATCGGGCAGGCGTCCACGCCCAGGGCCGCGGCGGAGGTCAGGAAGACGCCCAGCGCGATGTAGACCTGGCGGATCAGCCACGCCGTCACGCGCTCCGGGGGGAGGCTCGCCGAGGCCAGCATCATCTTCTTGTAGCCCTCCAGCGCGGCGACGGGCAGGCGGCGCACCTCGGAGACGCGCTCGACGAAGCGCTCCACGTCGGCCGCGCCGAAGTCCTTCTTGACCGCGAAGACCACCAGGCGGTCGGCGTCGGTGATCTGGGCCTGGTCCCAGGCGGCGGGGCGCAGCTTGGCGCGCAGGGAGGGGTCGTCCACGACGAAGAACCTCCAGGGCTGCAGGCCGTACGAGGACGGCGCCAGGGTCAGCGCGTCCTCCAGGGCGGTCCAGGCGCCGGCCGGGATCCTCTTCTCGGCGTCGAACTTCTTGATCGCGGCGCGCCAGCGCAGGCTGGCGAGCAGGGTCTCGGGGGCGGCGGCGGCGTTCGCGGCGGCGGTGATGGCCATGTGTTGTCTCCTTACGCGGGAAGGCGGCGTACGACGTCCGCCAGGGTGGTCTTGCGCAATTCGGGGGCGACCTTGGACTCCACGCGGGAAAACACTCCGCCGAGGAAGCCCTTCATGCGGCACGAGACCGGGCACGCGTCGTTGCCTTTCTCGGGAAGGGCGAAGAAGCCGCCCTCCTCCACCGCCCGGTACACCGCGTAGAGGCTGATGCGGGCCGCGGGGCGGCCCAGGACGAAGCCGCCCTTGGCCCCATGCGCGGAGCGCACCAGCCCCGCGCGCTGGAGCTGGGTCAGCAGGCGCCGGATCACGACCGGGTTGGTGGCCACCGAGCCCGCGATCTCGCGCGAGCTGCGGCGTTCGCCCTCCCGCCAAGCCAGGAGGCTCAGCGCGTGGACCGCGACGGCGAAGCGGGAATTTGCCGCCATAATGTAACCATTCTAGTTGCGATTGAGGCATTTGTCAATCCCCCCTGTGCTAGAATCCGCTGATGGAGCGCCGCTACCCCCTCGGAGAGTCCCGCCGCGAGGCCGCCCGCCTGCGCGCCCAGGCGCACCTGTGGGACCCGGAGTCGCGCGGACTCTTCGACCGCCTCGGCGTGCGCCGCGGCTGGCGGGTGCTGGAGCTCGGGCCGGGGCAGGGCTCGCTGCACCTGGAGCTGCGGCGGCGCGTCCGCGGGCCCGTGGACGCCGTGGAGCCGTCGCCGGCCTTCGCCGCGCGCCTGAAGCGCCTTTGCGCGCGCGACGGCTTTGGCCCCGGCCGGCTCTGGGCCGAGCGCCTGGAGGACGCCCGGCTCCCGGACGGCGCCTACGACCTGATCTTCGCACGCTGGGTGTTCCTGTTCCTGCCCGACCCCGCGGCGCGCGTGCGCCGGCTGGCGCGGGCCCTCAAGCCCGGCGGGGTTCTGGCGGTCCAGGACTACCACCGCGAGACCCTGGAGATGATCCCGCGCCCGCGGGACTGGGACGACTTCCTGGCCGCCGACCGCGCCTTCTTCGCCGCGGCCGGCGGCGACGCCAGCGTGGGCGGGCGCCTCCCGGGACTGATGCGCGCCGCCGGCCTGGAGGTCCTGCCGCTCGCCGCGCGGCTGAAGTCCGGGGCGCCGGGAAGCCCCGTCTGGGAGTGGCTCTCGTCCTACTTCCTGGGCGTGCTGGGCCGCTACGGGTCCTTGCGTCCGCTGACACCCGCCAAGTCCGCGCGCCTTGCGCGCGCCTGGCGTGCGGCGGCCCGGGACCGCACGTCGCTGATCGTCGCGCCGGCGGTGCTGGACGCCGTCGGCCGCCGCCCGCGCCGCGCGCCGGCGGCGCGTCCGTGAACGATGAGCTCTCCTGACCTCGGCCGTCTTCGCGTGGAACTTCCTGACCATCGGCGCCTACGCGATGGTGGGGCCCGCGCGCGGGGCGCTGCTCGCGGCCGCCG